>NZ_JAUTXY010000004.1:0-502878 GCF_036327795.1 Rhodococcus artemisiae | reverse complement strand
CACCACAGACGGAAGAATGTGATGATCAGCAAAACAACCACCCACAAAAATATGGGGGTCGCACCAAAACAATATTGGCACTGACATTCATCGGCACACTGTTGAGTTCTCAAAGAACACGCACACATCATCACTCACCGGACACATCCGGATCGTTCCGAGGCAACTGTTCCAGCCTAGTTCGTTTCATCCACGGACGCAAATCCGTGCGGTTTCCGGAACCAGGGGCGGTGCGAAACCTTACCAGAAGGTGTCGTACCAGTGACATTCAGGCGCCTGCGTCCAACCTCGTTGTCCCTGACCTTGCGGTCCGGGTCGGTGTCCGTGTCGCTCTGACCTGAAATAAGTTACGCGAGGATCAACCGGAACACCAAATCGCCAGGTCAGGGTAGTTTTCTTCCGGAAGCGCGGCCGTCATCGGCACCGAATCGGCCGATGGAGGACCGCAGGTCGTCGTAGATACGGCCCACCACCGCTTCTACAGACCAGGACACGTCGAACACGGTCTCCGCGACGAAAGGCAGCGGTTGGTGCCTTCGATACCAGGTGCGCATGTCTGTAGGACCGAACTCTGCCACCTCCGGACGCGTGGCATGCCGGTCGAGGGTCTGCGCGAACGACAGGTCAAAGGCATAGAAGAAGGGGCGGTCGGTCGACGTCATGAGTCGCTCGAGCATCTCGCCGTACCGGTCGGTGTCGAGAATCCCCTCGATGATGGTCAGCCGCCCCCTCTTCATGCATTCCATCGCGATCATCTCGATGAGGTCGATGTTGAAACCTCCCGGCTCATCGCGCTCACGCAGAATTGTGCGACGGACGTTGTCTTGGGCGACGACCGCGCACTCCGCCTTACCGAAGCGGTGCCGTAGCGCCTTGGTCACCGTGCTCTTACCCGACCCCGAAGCACCACGGATCACCACGAGTGGGGGTTCGACGTGTTGTGCAACCACGGAATCACCGTAAGCGAAGGATCTGAGCGTCGGGGAGGGACTTCATCGCTGTACGACACCGTGTTCATGCGTCGACTCACGGATCAGTACAACTCTCGAGTAACGTCTTCGTTTGAGCCGAGCGAGGAAGGGTGCCGTGACGTCGACGGGGAACATGGTCGGGTTGTTCGCCGGAATCGGCGGCCTCGAGCTGGGGCTGGCGGAACACGGGTGGAACACCCAGCTTCTGTGCGAGGTGGACCCCGGAGCACAGGCTGTCCTCGGCTCGCGGTTTCCGGACATTCCTCTGCACCCTGATGTGACGCGCCTCCGCTCTCTCCCCCAGAACACAGAATTGGTCGCGGCCGGCTTCCCCTGCCAGGACCTGTCCCAGGCCGGGCGGACGGCGGGTATCACCGGATCGAAGTCGAGCCTCGTCGACGAGGTCTTCCGGCTCGTGAAGAGGAAGAACGGTCCCCGCTGGCTGGTCATCGAGAATGTGCCCTTCATGCTGCAACTCGGGCGGGGCGCTGCGATGCGACACATCACAGACGTGCTGGGCGACCTCGGATACGCGTGGGCTTACCGCGTCGTCGATGCTCGCGCCTTCGGTCTACCGCAGCGCCGACAGCGCGTCCTGATGGTCGCCTCCCGCACCGACGACCCGCGAACCGTGTTGTTCGGCGAAGACGCCGGCATGCCCATCGAAGGTGAGCCCGACCTCTATCCGTGCGGTTTCTACTGGACCGAGGGCGTTCGTGGCCTGGGGTGGGCGGTCAACGCAGTCCCCACACTGAAGGGCGGCTCGACGTTGGGCATCGCGAGTCCACCGGCGGTGCGGCTGCCGTCGGGAGAGATCGTCACCCCCGGACTGATCGATGCCGAACGCCTCCAGGGCTTCGACCCCGACTGGACAGCACCTGCCGTCCAGGCCGTCGGCGTCCGGCCCGGACATCGGTGGCGGCTCGTCGGCAATGCGGTGAGCGTGCGAATGGCGTCGTGGGTGGGTCACCGGCTCGGACATCGGATCGAGTACTCCGCCGATCACGAGACACCCATGGCAACGGGCGATCCTTGGCCGAGCGCGGCCTGGGGTGTGCAGGACAAGACCTTCCGCGTCCATGAATCACTGTGGCCTGTCCATGCCCCGTACGAGGACCTCGGCGGATTCCTCGAAGAATCCCGGTTGCTGTCGGCGAGGGCCACCGCAGGGTTCCTGCGCCGCGCACGCTCCGGCAAATTGCGCTTTCCGCCCGGGTTCCTCGACGACGTGGAGAATCATCTCGACCGCATGGGCGGGTTCCCGACCGTCGCGGCATAGGTAGCCGAGCGCAGGAGTCTGTATGGCGTCGTCCGACCGGCCACCCACCGATCCGCGCACACGCTCGCGGATGAGTCGGCAACGTCGGCGCGACACGGTACCCGAGCTGGCGCTACGCCGGGAACTACACCGACGCGGTCTACGGTTCTTCGTCGACCGCGCTCCGATCGCAGGCATGCGACGACGCGCCGACCTGGTCTTCCCCCGGCGACGCGTTGCCGTCTACGTAGACGGATGCTTCTGGCATCGATGCCCCGAGCACGCGACCGCACCGAAGAACAACGCCGAGTGGTGGGACGCGAAGCTGGCGGCGAACGTGCGCCGCGACCGCGACACGGACGCACGACTCGCCGACGCGGGGTGGACCGTCGTGCGGGTGTGGGAGCACGAGGACGCGACGACGGCGGCCGACCGTGTCCAACGCTCCCTCGCACAATGACGCGCTGTGACGGCCGGCCGCCCTCACCTACCGCCTACGTCGACGCCTTGGTCAGCTCCGCATATCGAGCGATGTGCTGTTCGGCGCTGCCGAACTCGTACTCGATCGCTGTCAGGCGTTTGAAGTAGTGACCTACTGCGAGTTCCTCGGTCATTCCCATCCCACCGTGCAGCTGGACTGCGTTCTGGCCGATGAACCGCGCTGCGCGGCTGGTCGTCGCCTTTGCGGCCGAGACGGCACGCGCCCGGTCTGCATCATCGGAGTCGAGGTGCAGCACCGCGAGATACACCGCCGAAACGGACTGTTCGAGCTCCATGTACATGTCGACCATGCGGTGCTGGAGGACCTGGAAGCTACCGATGGCCTGGCCGAACTGCTGACGTTGCTTGCAGTACTCGACGGTGTCGGCAAGCACCTTGCGCATGAGCCCGACGGATTCGGAAGCGACGGCGGTGATCGCCTCGTCGACCGTCCGGGAGATCGAACTCCAGGCCTGGCCCTGTTCGCCCAGCAGCGAATCGGCCGGCAGCCTCAGTCCGGTGAACTCTAGGTCGGCGGCACGACGGTCGTCGATCGTCCGGTACGAGTGCATCTCGACTCCGTCGGGCGGGTTCGCTGCGTCGAACTCGACCAGGAACAGCGAGATGCCGTCGGTGTCGAGTCGCTTGCCCTCGGTGCGGGCGGTGACGACCAGGTGAGTGGCCAGCGGTGCGCTCCCCGCGACGATCTTGGCGCCGTCGAGCACCCATTCCTCGCCGTCGCGTCGCGCGGTCGTGGTGACGTCGTGCAGTACGTAACCGGACGTCGGCTCGGTTGCGGCGAACGCGGTGACAGCGTTCCCTTCCGCGATGGCCTCGAGGACGGGCTTGGCACGAACGCCCCCTGCGCGGCCGAGAAGTCCGCCCCCGAGAACCACCGTGTCGACGTACGGTTCGATGACGAGCGCACGGCCGAGTTCTTCGGCCACCACCATGAGTTCGACCGGTCCACCGCCCATGCCGCCGACGTCTTCAGGAAGTGTCGCGCCGAGGATGCCGAGTTCGTCGGCGAATGCGCGCCACATGTCGGGCTGCCAGCCCGCACCCGTGGTCGCGGCCTTCCGGCTGCGGGCCAGGTCGTACCGGCTCGCGAGGAATTTGGCGACCGAATCACGTAGGAGCTGCTGCTCCTTGCTCAAACCGAAGTCCATCAGAGCCCCAATGCTGCTTTGGCGAGAATGTTTCGCTGAATTTCGTTGCTACCGGCGTAGATCGAACCGGCGCGGTCGTTGAAGTAGCGCAACGGTGCGACCGCCTGCCAGTCGTCGCCGCTGACGTAGTCGTCGTGCGGCGGCACGAAATCCGCGACCGGGCCGCCGGGCTCGGTCGCATGCGGCTGATAGACACGGCCGCGCGGGCCGGCTGCCTCGAGCGCGAGTCGTGTAATCGTCTGGCTGAGTTCGGTGCCGAGTACTTTGAGCATCGACGACGCCGGCCCCGTGTCCTTACCCGCCGACAATGCTGCCAGCGTGCGGTATTCGAGGATCTCGAGCACCTCGGTTCGGATGCGCGCCTCGGCGAGCGCGGCGGAGAACGCGGGATCGTCGATGAGCTTTCCGCCGGCCGGGCCCGGTTGCTCCGCTGCGGCGGCCGCGATCCTCTCGGCCATGACCTGCAGAGCCGGTGCTGCTGCTGCACCACCGCGTTCGAAGACGAGCAGGTACTTGGCGACGGACCACCCCTCGTCGATCTTGCCGAGGACGTTGCTCTTGGGTACCCGCACCTCGTCGAAGAAGACCTGGTTCTGTACCTCTTCGCCGGAGGTCATCACCAGCGGACGGATCTCGATGCCCGGCGTCGACATGTCGATCAGCACGAACGTGATTCCGTGTTGCTTCTTCTCGGACCTGGTTGTGCGCACGAGCGCGAACATCCAGTTCGCCTCGGTGGCGTGTGTCGTCCAGATCTTGCTGCCGGTCACGACGAGGTCGTCGCCGTCGTCGACCGCTGCCATCGTGAGCGATGCCAGATCGGACCCGGACTCCGGTTCGGAGTAGCCCTGGCAGAAGAAGACTTCACCGGAGAGGATCCCGGGGAGGAAGAAGTCCTTCTGCTCCTGTGTGCCGTAGGCGATGATCGCGTGCGAGACCATCCTGATTCCCATCGGCGACAGCGTCGGAGCGCCGGCGAGGACCGACTCTCGGCCGAAGATGTAGTGCTGGGTCTGTGTCCACTCGCAGCCGCCGTGCTCGACCGGCCACGCGGGGGCGGCCCAGCCACGTTCGTGCAGGATGCGTTGCCACTCCATGCTCGCCTCGTGATCGGAGTACACGCTCGTCGCAAGCGTGCCGGCACGACGCAATTCGGGTGTCAGCTTCTCGTCGAGAAACGAGCGGACCTCGTCTCTGAATGCGGCTTCGGCCGCTGACCACGCAAGTTCCATGTTGTCTCCCAGCAGGGTCGCTCACCGCAACCGATTGTGCGAATCTACGTTAACTTTTTCGGATTGAACGGAGGTTACTGGCGCACATACCCGAGCGTCAACAAGACATCCGCGATCAACGAAGAAGAGATACCCGTCCGGCTATGTGCGACCCGTCGTTCACGTAATCGGCTCGAACGCCCGAGCGCGACGAAGTCTCCGGAACATCATTCTCGAAAACGCATATAGTTACTCTCGTCACGGAGATTTCACGTCTTACCAGGCGAGTGCGACCGATACGGGAGTCGAGTACATGAAATTCTGGAGCGGCACAGCGTTCATGAAGACCGTAGAGATGCCGCCGGTCGCGCGGATGCTCGATGAGGCAGGGTTCCACGGCATGCTGATATCCGACCACCTCGTCTTCCCCAAGGAGATGAAGACGATCTATCCGGGCCACGAGAGTGGCAAGATGTTCTGGCCCGCCGACACCGAATGGCCGGATGCGTGGGTACTGGTGGGCGCCATGGCTGCAGTCACCGAGAACCTGCACTTCGGAAACAACGTCTACATCGCACCGTCGCGCCCCATCATCGAGGTCGCGAAGCAGGTCGGCACCGCTGCGACGATCGCCGGTGGCCGTGTCTCGATCGGGCTGTCGGCAGGATGGATGCGCGAAGAATTCGAACTCCTCGGCCAGGACTTCGACAATCGCGGCCCTCGACTCAACGAGATGATTCAAGCCCTGCGTGAACTCTGGAAAGGCGGCTGGGTGTCGTGGAAGGGCGAGTACTACGACATTCCCGAGATGATGATCGAGCCGCATCCACCTGAGCCGGTTCCGATCCTGTGCGGCGGCGAATCGAAGGCGGCCCTACGGCGTGCAGCGCGCTACTGCGACGGCTGGGTCGGCACCGCCTACACACTCGACGACGCCGAACAGTGGATCACGCGCATCAACGATCTCCGTCGTGAGTACGGGCGCGAGCACGAACCGTTCGATTTCATCATGGGATTGCGAGACACCCCGTCGCTCGAGCTGTACAAGCAGGCCCAGAAGATCGGCATCACCGGCGTCATGGTGTCGCCGTGGGCCAATTGGGAGCGAACACACTCCGGCGATCAAGACCATCTGCGCGGCACCGCGGAACACTATCGTGCGTCGATCGGGGATTTCCACGAGAGGATCATCGACCGACTCACCTGACGCGGGAGGTTACGTCTCTGCCGCCGTCTCGAACCGGTTGAGCTTGTACGTGGTCACCGGCGGGGGAACGAGACAGCGCAGGACTTTGAGCCCCAACCGGTACCGCAGCGGCCACATGCGCCCCACCTCCGGCTGGGGCGACGCGAAGGTACGGGATTCGAGCAATGTCAACCCGAGCGGCTCGAGCGTGCGCGGATCGTCGCACGTCCACACCATTCGGGCGGGCACCGCCTTGAAGACCGGGTTGCGGTCCTGGCTGTTCATCATCGCTCGGCCACCGGTGTCGAACGCGAGACCGATTCCAGGAAATTCCGCCACGATACGTTCGAGCGTCGAGTGAACCTGATCCGCCGGAAAGTACAGGAGCACTGCCTCGCTCAGCAGGAAGACCGGCCCGCCACGCTCCTTGACCTGCTCGAACCAATCGGTGTCGAAAAGCGAACCGGCAATCATCGTGTAGCGATCGCTGTCGGAGAAGAAGCGCCTGCGCAGCTCCATGGTGTCGGGAACATCGAGATCGAACCAACGCACGCGACCGTTGTCGAGCCGTTCGAATCTCGTCGACAATCCGCACCCGAGATCGACGACAGTGCCGTCGGGGTGCTCGGCGAGAAAGCTGCGCACGTACCCGTCGAAGATCGACGCCCTCAGTACCGATCCGAACAGTGACGGGCCGCGGAACTTGGCGAAGTCGTAGTCGAGTGTGTCGACGAGTTCGGCGGCCTTGCGATCGTCGAGCACGCTGTGACGCTTACGCGCGTCGAGCGCCCGCCCGTAGAGCGGGATCAGCAGAGTTTCCTGAATTTCGCCGAGCGAGATGGATTCACCCATCGCTTCAATATAGGTTAGGCGACCCTTAATCGAAATGGCTTCGATGAATGATGCGTCCGCCCAGCGGGAGACACCGCTTCCCTCCGGCCTTCCGTATCTCGACCATGCAGTGCATCACACACTGCCCACACCGGAGGCCTGCAATGACCGCATTGTCCAGCCAACCCGACACCACCGCCTCGCACGAGGACGAGATCCGCGTCATCGAAGCAGCGGCACCCCCGGAACGATTCGCACGCGGATGGCACTGCATCGGCCTGATCCGAGATTTCACCGACGGCGAGCCCCACCAGATCGACGTGTTCGGCACCAGCCTCGTCGTGTTCGCCGACAGCCGAGGAAAGCTCAACGTGCTCGACGCGTACTGCCGTCACATGGGCGGCAACCTGGCACAGGGAACTATCAAGGGCGACTCGATCGCGTGCCCGTTCCACGACTGGCGCTGGAACGGCAAGGGTAAGTGCAGCGACATCCCCTACGCCCGCAGGGTCCCCCCGCTCGCCCGGACCCGGGCGTGGACCACGCTCGAACGCAACGGCCAGCTGTTCGTATGGAACGACCCCGAAGGAAACCCTCCGCCCGAGGATGTCACGATCCCGCACATCGAGGGCTACGGCACCGACGAATGGACCGACTGGTCGTGGAAGACCCTGCGCATCAAGGGTTCCCACTGCCGCGAAATCGTCGACAACGTCGTCGACATGGCGCACTTCTTCTACGTGCACTACTCGTTCCCCCGCTACTTCAAGAACGTGTTCGAGGGGCACACCGCCACCCAGTACATGCGCTCGACGGGGCGTGAGGACGTCATCGTCGGCACCAACTACGACGACCCCAACGCCGAGTTGCAATCCGAAGCCACCTATTTCGGCCCGTCATACATGATCGACTGGCTCGAGAGCCAGGCCAACGGCATGACCATCAACACGGTACTGATCAACTGCCACTACCCGGTGAGCAACAACGAATTCGTGCTGCAATACGGCGCGATCGTGAAGAAGCTGCCCGGACTGTCCGACGAGGAGTCGGCGGGCATGGCCGCACAGTTCGCAGAAGGCGTGGAACTCGGTTTCGAGCAGGACGTCGAGATCTGGAAGAACAAGGCACCGATAGACAACCCTCTGCTGTCCGAGGAAGACGGCCCCGTCTATCAGCTCCGCCGCTGGTACAAGCAGTTCTACGTCGACTCTGCCGAGGTCACAGATGACATGACGACCCGCTTCGAGTTCGAAATCGACACCACCCGCGCGGTCTCCAACTGGCGCAAGGAAGTCGACGAGAACATCGCTGCCGGCCGTGTCATCAACTCCACCGCCCCATGACCACAACCGACATCCTTCGCAAGAACAGGAACACCCCCATGAGTTACCAAGTGCTGAACCGTGTCGATGCGATGGCGGATGAGTTGTTCGTCGAAGGTGAGGAAGCCGAGCGAATCGGCAAACTCGCAGACGAGACCGCCAAGCGTATGAAGGAAGCCGGCTCGATCAAGATGCTCCAGCCGAAACAGTACGGCGGCCAGGAGGTCCATCCTCGCGAGTTCGCCGAGACGGTCATGCGTACCGCATCACTGAACCCGTCGGCCGGTTGGATCCACGGCATCGTCGGCGTCCACCCCTGGCAGCTGGCATTCGCCGACCCTCGCGCGCAGGAAGAAGTGTGGGGTGAGGACGACAACACATGGATGGCATCCCCGTACATGCCGGGCGGAATGTGCGTGCCGGTCGACGGCGGCTACAAGTTCTCCGGACGCTGGCAGTTCTCGTCCGGCACCGATCACTGCGACTGGGCGTTCCTGGGCGCCCTGGCCTGCACCCCCGACGGGGTGCCCGAACAGCCCGTGCGCATGCTCCACGTGATCATCCCGCGAACCGACTACCGCATCATCGAGGACTCGTGGGACACCATGGGACTACGCGGTACCGGTTCGAAGGACGTCGTGGTCGAGGACGCATTCGTCCCCGACTACCGGGTGATGGACTGCGACGAGGTGATCGACGGAACCGCGGTGCGCCGATACGGGCGCACCGAGACGCTCTATCTCATGCCGTGGTCGACGATGTTCCCCCTCGGCATCACGGCCGCGACCATCGGCATCGCCGAGGGGATGGTCCATCACGCCGAGGTCTACCAGGGCGACAGGATCAACGCACAGGGCACCGCCATCAAGGACGACCCTTACACCCTCTTCGCGATCGGTGAAGCCGTCGCCGACCTGCAGTCGGCCCGCGACACGTTGCTGGCGAACGTGGACCGGATGTGGGATCTGGTCGATTCAGGGAAGACACCGACGTTCGCGCAGCGCGCGGAAGGGCGTCGCACCCAGGTGCAGGCCGCATGGCGGGCCGTGAATGCGATCGACAGGATCTATCCGCGCTGCGGTGGCAACGCTCTGCGCATGGACAAGCCTCTGCAACGCTTCTGGCGTGACGCACACGCCGGGCTGCACCACGCGATCCACGTGCCGAGCACGGTCTTCCACGCGTCGTCACTCAGCCGGCTGGGCGTCGAACCCGAGGGACCACTGCGGTCGATGATCTGAGCACCGAGCATGCCGCACCACAACACTCGAATCACCGGAAGGATTGCTCGATGACGGATCTCAAGGCCCTGGGCTACGTCAGGATTCAGACCACCGACATGGACAGATGGCGGACGTTCGCGTTCGACGTCCTCGGGTTCGCGCGCGGGTCCGGTCCCGACCCCGACGCGCTGTATCTGCGGATGGACGAGCGCTCCGCACGCATCGTGGTGGTGCCCGGCGACACCGACGAAGTGGCCGCCGTGGGATGGGAGGTGCGGGATCACGCCGCGCTGCAGCAGGTCACCGAGAAACTCGAACTGGCCGGTGTCGCCGTCAAGTCGCTGTCGCTCGAGGAAGCCGATGCCAGGCGTGTGGAGGAGGTGATCACGTTCGACGACCCGAACGGCACGGCACTCGAGGTGTTCCACGGCGCGGTGCTCGACCACTCGCCCGTGGTCACACCGTTCGGCGCGCGGTTCGTGACCGGCGCACTCGGCCTCGGCCACGTCGTACTGCCCGCGCTCGATACCCAGGCTTCGTTCGATTTCTACACCGATGTCCTCGGTTTCCTGCCTCGCGGCGCGTTCCGCGTGCCCGCGCCCCCCGAGTTCGGGCCACTACGGATCCGCTTTCTCGGGATCAACGAACGGCACCACAGTCTCGCGCTGTGCCCGGCTCCACATGCGGGTGCACCGGGCCTGATCCACATCATGGTGGAGGTGGATTCGCTCGACGCCGTCGGCCAGGCGCTCGACCGCGTCATGAAGGACGGATTCTCCGTATCGTCGACTCTCGGCCGGCACACCAACGACAAGATGGTGTCGTTCTACGTACGTGCACCCGGAGGTTGGGACATCGAGTTCGGTACGGAGGGCATGAAGGTGGACGAAGCGCACTACAGCGCCGAGGAGATCACTGCCGACAGCTACTGGGGGCACGACTGGTCGGGCAGCGAACCTCTCGCGGCGATGTAGCGGATCGGCCACGACCGGACCCAGTCAGCGGACGTTTCTCGGGCCCCGCGGTTCCCTTCGGAACCGCGGGGCCTGCGCGTTTGTGATGCAGTTCACGAATACCCTTCCCTCCGGGCGCCGAATGTGGCACTATTTCGATTAGAAATAGCCACGTCAAGCCCGAAAACACGCTTGGTGATCGCAAGGGAGCCCCCGTGACTGTCGAAAGCCCGTGTCCTACCGTGCCCACTGCAACCCTCGACCGCCTGTCCTCCGTCCTCGACGCGTTCGACGGCCCCGGACGGCTGACACTGTCGGGCGTCGTCCGCCGCACCGGACTACCGCGCTCGTCCGCGCACCGCATGCTCGACCAACTTGTGAGAATGCGCTGGCTGCGGCGCGACGGACGCGACTACGAACTCGGCATGCGACTGATCGAACTGGGATCGATTGCACTCGCGCAGGACCGAGTACACAGCGCGGCGGTACCCGTGCTGCACGAGCTGCATCGGATGACCGGCTGCGTCGTACACCTCGCCGTGCTCGACGGCACCGACATCGTCTACCTCGACAAGATCGGAGGGCGACTCGCCGGTGCGGTGCCCACCAGGGTGGGCGGTCGCAGACCTGCCCGGGCCACCGCGGCCGGAAAGGTGATGCTCGCCGGCACGACCGAACTCGCAGACACAGACCTCGCGCGGGTTCGAGAATCGGGCTTCGCCATCGAGAAAGAGGAATCACTGCGCGGATTCGGCTGCGTCGCAGCCCCGATCGGACCGGACGACTCCCCCGTCGCAGCGATCTCGGTGTGCGGGCCGGTGCGCTCGATGCCATTCGATCATCGCCTCGCCAACCCGGTGCGTGCTGCCGCCACTCGAATCTGGCGTGACTACCAGGAGCAACTCGTCGGCGTCTCGCCCGTCCTGGGCCGGACCCGCGCCTGGCACGCACATCAGGTCATGGAGCCCGCGTGAACGACACCCGAACACCGCGCAGCAGCCCTGGGCACACGGCGTTCCGGCAGGTCCTCGCGTCGGCTCAGTCTCCTGCGCGCTGAAGGCCTTCGACGATCTCCTCGACGCTGCGCCACGATCCGGGCTCGAGCGGCGCGAGGGCGCCGGACCCCGTGAACCGCGCCCGCTCGAACTGTTCTGCTGCCTCGTCGATCTCATCGAACAGTCCGCGCGACAGTTCGATTTCCGCATCGAAGTACCGGACCGCCCACCGCAGGCTCATCCGTGGAAACGCCCACCCTGGTTCTCGCGACGAATGCTCGGCGTGCAGGGCCGCACGATCACGTAATTCGGTCATGTTGTCGATATGAGCGCGCACGAGCGCCTTGAGATGTTCCGGATCGTTGAGATGCCCGAGCCACATCCGGAGCATCACCCCGTGCTTGAGGACCGGGATTTCCACCGGGGCGTGGCGCGACCACGTTCCGACCGCGGCCTTGCCCGCCGCGGTGACGCTGTACACCCGACGGCCGCGCACGCCCGCTTCGACGATCGCGCGCGACTCGACGAGCCCCATGTTCTCGAGCTTCTTGAGTTCGCCGTACACCTGACTGACCGACGGGCTCCAGTAGAAGAACCCGATGCTCCAGTCGGCCCATTTCTTCAGGTCATTGCCCGAAAGCTCCTCACCGAACGAGAGCATGCCGAGGACAGCCCAACTCGTCGCGGGCAGTGACGGGTAGGACGGCTCGGCGAACTCCTGGTGATCCGACATCTGCTCGAGCCTAACAACTGCGACGAGTCCCGGAGAGCAGGTGGACCGCTGAGCGAACACGTCCGCTGGGCGGGAAACACGGGGTCACGCCGGCTCGCTTCGTCAGTACCGTGAGCAGGTATGACGGAACGATCCGAGTATGTCGGCCGAAGCTTCCACCCCACTGCGGACTCCATGGTCGACCACATGGAACCTGTGTCGTGTGGATGCGGCACGACCGTGTTCGTCGAGAAATTCAGCGAGGCCCACACGAGCGTCCAATGGCCCGCGCGCACGGTGTGCCCGCAGCTCGTGCACGAACGGTCGCCCGGCGGCTGGAGCCCGACCTGCACGTCGCTACGGCACGCGATCGACGAGGCGTGCGAATCCGGTCGTATCGGCCTGTCGTCACGCCACGATCCGCCTCCGGTCCGCTTCAGCGACGGTGACGCCGGAACCCGCTGAGGCAGATCCCGGCGTCACCACAACACTCAGCGCTGAGTGCTCCCTGCGTCGACGGGCAGAGCCACCGCCGTGATGTAGCGGGCTTCGTCCGAAGCCAGGAACAGCGCGGCATTCGCCACGTCGACCGGGTCGATCCATGGCACGTCGAGCAGATTCATGGTGCGTGCCGCCGTCGCGAACTCTTCTCTGCTCGGATCGAGCATACCCGGGCAGAACTTCTCCCGCACGTGCCGATTCTGGATCATGAGGGTATCGACGTTGGTCGGGTGCACAGTGTTCACCCGAACTCCGTGCGGTGCCATCTCTTTCGCAAGTGATCGCATCAACCCGACGACGCCGTGCTTGGCTGCGGTGTAATGCGCGACGCCGACCAGCCCCTTCAGTCCTGCTATCGAACTCGTGAGAACCACGGCGCCACCACCCCGCGCGATGAGGTGCTCGGCGGTCACCGCGCACGTGATCCACACACCGGTCAGGTTGACATCGAGCATGGTGCGCCACTGATCTTCGGACATCTCGACGGCCGATCCCGATGAGGTGATACCCGCTGTTGCACAGACGATGTCGAGACCACCCGAGGCACTGACAGCCTCATCGACCGCGGCAGCCATCCCTTCCCGATCCCGAACGTCCACGATCGCGGTCCACACTTCTGCCCCGCATGCGCGGACCAGGTCGGCAGTCATGGCGAGGTCGTCCACGCTCGCAGGTTCGGTCAGCACCGATTCGACGGTGCCGCACAGGTCCAGGGCGATCACGTTCGCGCCCTCCTCTGCGAACCTCAGCGCCTGTGCTCGTCCGATTCCCCGAGCGGCCCCCGTGACCAGTGCGACCTTCCCCTGGACCCTGCCCACTCCCCTGGCCTGCGCCAGTAGTTCCGTCATGTTCACACCTTCTCCGTCAGGCCCGCATCGACCGGAACACATGTCCCCGTCATGTAGCGGGACTCGTCCGATACGAGGAACACCACCGCATTGCTCACGTCCACCGGATCCACCCACGGGACCGGCAGGATGTTCCGTGCAGCGAGGACAGCCGCAGCATCGGCTTCCGTGGGTTCGGCGATGTCCGGGCACAGCCGCGCGAATACCTGCGGGTTGATGATCATCGGTGTGCGTACCGATCCGGGCTGCACCGTGTTCACCCTGATTCCCCGGGCACCGAGTTCGTTCGCGAGTGTGCGGGCAAGCCCGATCACCGCGTGCTTGGCGGCGCTGTACGGCGCGGCCGTCGCGATCGCTCTGGTACCGGCCGTGGACGCGATGATCACCACCGATCCCCCGTCTGCCAGGTGCGGCGCAGCGGCAGACACCGTGTTCCATGCGCCGGTGACATTGACATCGAGAGCGCGTTGCCAGTCCGCGGTCGCCACCGTCCACGCCGGTCCGGGAGTGTCGTAGACACCGGCGTTGGCGACCACAGCCGTCAGCGGACCGAGGGTCCCCGCTGCCGAAGCCATCGCTTCGGCCATCGCCGCACGATCGCACACATCGGCCACCGCACTCACGCACCGCCGCCCCGTGCGTGAGACGGCATCGACGACCGAATCGAGGTCGGTACCGGCAAGATCGAGCGCCACGATGTCTGCGCCTTCCTCCGCCATCCGAACGCAGTGGCTCTTCCCCATACCGCCGGCGGCACCGGTCACCGCAACAACGGCACCGTCCAGACGCGCCCTCATTCGGCCATCACCTCGGCCGCATCCGGACGCGGACGGCGAACAGCGTCGACGAGTTCGAATCCGTCGTAATCGGATTCGGCGACCTGCGCGCAAATCTCCCGGTACGTCGCGAATCCGCCCAGGAACAACATGAATACGCGTGGCTTCCCGGGAATGTTCGCGCCCATGTACCACGAGTTCGCACGAGGGAACAGTGTGCGGTCGGCTCGTTCGGCCAGCTCGGCCTGCCATCTCTCCACCGCGTCGGTGCGCGCCTCGAGGCCCCTGTACCCGTGTCGGTCGAGGTAGCCGATGGCGTCGGCGATCCAGTCGACGTGGTCCTCGGCGCCGAGGATCATGTTCGCGAGCACGCTCGGGCTGCCCGGGCCGGTGACGAGGAACAAGTTCGGAAAGCCGTCGACGCCCAACCCCAGATACGTGCGAGGACCACCACGCCAGTGCTCACGCAGAGTGCGGTCGGCGCGGCCTCGGATGTCGATGCGGTCGAGAGAGCCGGTCAGCGCATCGAATCCCGTCGCGAACACGATCGCGTCCAGGTCGTAGTGCTCACCCGTGGTACGAATTCCGGACTCGGTCACCTCGTGCAACGGTGTTTCACGAAGGTCGACGAGCGTCACGTTGTCACGGTTGAACGTCGGGAAATACCCGGAGTCGGTGACGATCCGCTTCGTGCCGATCGGATGGTCCTTCGGGATGAGCCGGTCGGCGATGACCGGATCCGCGACCATCGACCGGATCTTCTCCTCCACGAAGATCCGCGCCGTGTCGTTCGCTGCCGGATCGGACGTCTGATCGGGGAACGTCTTTGCGAAAAGGACCCCTCCCATGTTCCATCGTTCCTCGTACGCGCGGCGGCGTTCTTCCTCACCTACCTCGAGCGCGCGATGAGGGTGCGGCTGGAACGGGGAGCCCCCTCCGCTCAGCCGCGACAGGCGCCGTCTCTCGGCATACTCCGCCTTCTGTTCGTCGCGGTGCTCATCGGTCATCGGAGCATTACCCGCCGGAACCGAATAGTTGGCGGTGCGCTGGAACACCGTCAGATGCTCGGCCTGCTGCGCGATCATCGGAATCGACTGGATTCCCGACGAACCGGTGCCGATCACCCCGACCCGCATGCCGGTGAAGTCGACGCCGTCGTGCGGCCACGCAGCGGTGTGCAGCACGCGGCCGGCGAATCGGTCTCGTCCGGGGATGTCCGGGGTGTTCGCCGCCGAGAGGCTACCGGTCGCGAACACGCAATACCGGGCACGCACACACTCGCCCGCATCCGTGCGTACCACCCATTCGACGGCATCCTCGTCGAATATCGCCGATTCGACGCGGGTGTCGAAGGTGAATGCGGAGCGCAGATCGAACCGGTCGGCGACATGATTCAGATAGCTCAGGATCTCGGGTTGGGTCGCGTACTTCTCGCTCCAATCCCACTCCTGCTGCAGCTCGTCGGAGAACGAGAACGAATAGTCGACGCTCTCGACATCGCAGCGCGCCCCGGGATACCTGTTGAAGAACCACGTGCCGCCGACGTCGGCTCCCGCCTCGAAGCCGCGCACGGTCAGCCCGTCCCGTCGGAAGCGGTGCACCGCATACATCCCTGCGACGCCGGCACCGACCACGACGACGTCCACATTTGCTGGTTGTGTCATGGCGGCGACGGTAGGGATGCCACCGAGCACCCAGCTATGGGTTCTCCCGCTGGGCGGCCCTACGGTGTCGCGGAGGCGCCTACCGCGGAGAAATCCGCAGAAACAAGAAGATCCCCCTCGCCGTATTCGACGAGGAGGATCTTCTGCTGTGCGCCCGAAGGGATTCGAACCCCTAACCTTCTGATCCGTAGTCAGATGCTCTATCCGTTGAGCTACGGGCGCAGGTGTATTCAGTTTTCTTTCGACGGTGACGCTACACCATCGTGGCGGAGGCGAGAGGATTTGAACCTCCGGTCCCCTGTAAGGGGGACAACTCATTAGCAGTGAGTCCCATTCGGCCGCTCTGGCACGCCTCCTTGCGGGGTTTCGATTCTCTCGAACCGCCGGGGCAAAACATTACACAACCCCTCTACAGAAAAGCAAAACACCTGGTCAACGCAGGTTACTGTCGAACCAATCGAAGATTCGGCGCCTCGCGTCGATGATCGCGGCCTCCCGAGGGTCCTCGTCCGGGTCGGCGGTCGAGTGCGTCGCCGGCGGCTCGTCGGGACGATGTTCGAGGCCCTCGTAGCTCACGACGAGGGTCGGTGCGTCCGCCTTGGCCGCGGAGTCGCTCAACTGCTCGACGTCCCGCCGAGGTGTGTTCGGATCGTCGATGCCGTACAGACCCAGCCACGGTGCGCGTATCGACCGCACCAGGTCGACGAGTGGCGGGACGACGGGTCGCAGCGACTCGACGATGCCCGGCGCCGCGACACTGACGACCGCGCCGACGGGACGCGTGGTCCCGACCCACATCGCTGCGGTCCCCGCCTCATCGAAGCCGAGGAGACCGACCATGTCCATCCCGATGCCGGCGGCCGTGATCCAAGCAAAGGTGGCGTCGGCATTGACGCGGGCTGCCTCTGCGAACAGGGCCGCCTCATCGGATCCCGGGCCTCGACTGTGGAGATCCGGCGCCACGATCAACCAGCGTTCGTCGGCCAGCGCCTCCATGAACTCGAGGAGCGTCGGCGAGAACACGCGCGCGCGATGCAGCAGCACGATACAACCTCGGGGGCTCACATCCGGACGAACGACGGTGAGCGGCAGCTCGCCCGCCTCCCCTGCCAACGGTGCAGCATCCTTGCTGAGTTCCGGCATGGTCTCCACGATGGCACGACCGTCCGAGTCGTGCACGCAAACCTCGGGAGCATAATCGGTTGGTGACTCCGCGTACCCGCCCCGACCTTGCATCGATCCCCGCCTACGTTCCCGGACGCACCGTCCCGAACGCGGTGAAGCTCGCCAGCAACGAGACGACCCTGGGCCCGCTCCCCAGTGTTCGCGACGCGATCCTGGAAGCAGCAGCCACCGTCAACCGGTATCCCGACAACGGCTCCACCGAGCTGATCGGGGCGCTGGCGGCACGTCTCGACATGTCGGCCGACCGTATCGCTGCGGGGTGCGGATCGGTGAGCCTGTGTCAGGAACTGGTCCAGATCACCTGCAACGACGGCGACGAGGTCATCTACTCGTGGCGGTCGTTCGAGGCATACCCCGTGGTCTGTGCGGTCGCGGGCGCCACCGCAGTGCCGGTGCCGAACACCCCCGACCACGGTCACGACCTGAAGGCCATGCTCGCGGCGATCACCGACCGCACGCGACTGATCTTCGTGTGCAACCCGAACAACCCCACCGGCTCGTGCCTCGGGAAGGACGAGCTCGAGCTGTTCCTCGACGCCGTCCCGGACCACATCGTCGTAGCCCTCGACGAGGCGTACTTCGAGTACATGCGCAACGCCCCCGGCGAAGACCTCGCCGACGGAATCGCACTCGCTGAAGGTCGCCGCAACGTCGTGGTGCTCCGCACCTTCTCGAAGGCCTACGGCCTCGCCGGCCTGCGGGTCGGCTATGCCGTCGCCGACCCGGAGATCATCGTCGCGATGAGCAAGGTGCACACGACCTTCTCGGTGAACTCACTCGCACAGAAGGCCGCGATCGCGTCGCTCGGAGCCGCGGGTGAACTGCTCGCACGCACCGACGGTGTCGTTGCCGAACGTGAACGTGTGCGCGGTGCACTGCTCGAGGCCGGCTACTCGGTGCCGCCCAGCCAAGCGAACTTCGTGTGGCTTCCGCTGGGCGAGAAGTCGGCGGCTTTCACCGCAGCTGCGGTCGATGCGGGTGTGATCCTGCGCAACTTCACGGGAGAAGGAACCCGCATCTCGATCGGCGATCCACACGAGAACGACCTGTTCCTGGCCTATGCGACAGGTGCCGGCCGGGAAATCGCGGGAGTCGCCTGATCTTGGCGAGACCCAACCGTTACCGCTGGGTATCGGGCGTGTTATCCGCGGCTGTCAGACTCGACCGGTTGTACTGACCGGTGAGCACGGAGGAACGGATGGGCGCACGCTCGGCACTGCGACGGGCTCTGTCCGTCGTGGCGACGGTCGCCGCCGTGGTCATTGCCACCGCCGCCGGACAGGCCGGCGCGGTACCTCCCGACACGGCCCCGCTGCGTCTGATCACCTTCGGTGATCTGCACGGCAATCTGCTGCCACCACAGGGCCCGCGCAGCGAAGTGGTTCGCTCGGACGGCCACTCCGTGCCCGCCGGTGGCGCTGCATACCTCGCGGCGTATGTCCGTCAGCTCCGCGAACAGGCCGACGATTCGGTGTTGTACGCGGTGGGCGACTCCTGGGGGTCGTCGCCGATCGAATCGGCGTTGTTCCACGACGAACCCACCGTCGAGTTTCTCAACGATCTCGATGTGACGGCCGCAGCACTCGGCAACCACGAGTTCGACAACGGCTTCGCGGAGCTGGAACGACTACGTGACGGTGGATGCCACCCCGAGTCCGGCTGTCAATTCACCGAGACGTTCGGGGGCGCAACCTTCCCGTTCCTCGGGGCCAATGTCACGACCTCGGATGGGGCGCCGGCCGCGCTGCCGTTCGATATCAGCTACGTCGACGGGATCCCCGTCGGCGCTATCGGGATCCTGCCCCACAACACCCCCGAGTACATTCGTCACGACGCGATCGATGGCCTCCGGTTCGGCGACGAGATCGAAGCGGTGAACCGCACCGCCGACATCCTCGACTCACTCGGGGTCCGCTCCATCATCCTGCTGTTCAAGGGCGATATCGCCTCCGGAATCGACTCCGATCCGTGCAGTCTCGACAACGGCCGAGCCAAGAACATCACCTCGACTGTCTCCTCGCATGTGGATCTCATCGTCACCTCCGACGGTGACGGGCAGTTCAACTGCAGCTACCCCGACCCGGCCGGCCACCAGCGCACCGTCCTACAGGGCGCCTCGCACGGACGCATACTTTCCGTTGCCGATATCGCCATCGACCGGACGACCCGCGACGTCGTACGCGACCGGACAGTCGCGTTCAACCAGGTGATCACCCACGACATCACTCCCGATCCGCGCACCGAGGATTTCGTCGCGCGGGTCGCCGACAAAGCGTCCGACACGGCCGCACGGGAGGTGGGACGAATCGCCGCCGACATCACCCGCGACCCGTCCGCAAGCGGTGAATCGGCGCTCGGCAACCTCGTCGCCGACGCCCAGCTCGCCGCCACCGCACCGCTCGGTGCGCAGATCGCGTTGACCAACCCGGGCGGACTCCGCGGCGACCTCTACTACGACGACGGTGGTGCCATCACCTACGGCGAGGCCTATGGAGTTCAGCCGTTCGGAAATCTCCTCCAGATCCTCGAACTGACCGGCGCTCAGCTCACGGCCGCGCTCGAACAGCAGTTCCAGACGGACGTCGCGGGTGCCGACCACGAACGGATCCTGGCGCCGTCGCACAACCTGCACTACACCCTCGACCGGCTTGCACCTGTCGGGCAGCGCGTACGCGGCATCACCGTCTCGGGTGCTCCGCTGGACCCCGACGCCATGTATTCCGTCGCCGTCAACGACTATCTCGCTGGTGGCAGCGACGGATTCTCCGTGTTCGCCGAGGCCCGGTCGCGTGTCGGGGCAGGCGAGGAACTCACGGCCCTGACCACGTTCCTGTCGAACCCCACGCCGTGTCGGCCTCCGGCACGAGACCGCATACACGTTCACTGAGATCCACCGACGATCCACCGATGCTTCGGCGGTCAGAGCCCGAGCGCATCCTCGAGCGTGGGCCACGCGGTCTTGATGTCGTCTTCCCAGTACCCCCACGAGTGGGTGCCCCACGGCCGGTACACGACGGTCGCAGGTATATGCAGCTCGCGAAGTCTGCGATCGAACGTGAGGGTGCAGATGAACGCACCCATCTCGAGCGGGACGCCCGTCGACATCGGTTCGTTGGCCACCGCGAAGTCGTGGGGACCCAGCAGCCCGTTGCCGGTGCTGATGAACACTTCCTTGCCGCGCAACTGATCGGCGTGCACGTAGGGGTCGTGCGCAGCCCAGTCCGGATCGTCCGGCGGACCCCACATGTTGTTGGGGTTGCCACCCTTGTAGACAACCGTGGCGCGCACCGAGTTACGTGTCGAGTCCTGTTGCGTGTCGAGGCAGCCGCTCAATGCCGCGACTCCCTCGTACAGATCCGGCTTGCGGGTGATCAGCATCATCGCCGCGGTCGCGCCCATCGACAGCCCTGCGACCGCGTTGGTTCCGTTGCCGTTGAATCGCGCGTCGATGATCGGCGGGAGCTCCTCGGTGAGGAACGTTTCCCACCGGTTGACCCCGAGGACCGGATCCGGTTGCTGCCAATCGGTGTAGTAGCTGCCCGTTCCGCCCACGGGAAGCACCACATTCACGTTCTTGTCCGCAACGAAGTCGACGATGTCGGTCTCCTTCGTCCAGGTGCTCTCGTGGTACTCGGACTCTTCACCCGCGCCGACGCCGTCGAGGAGATACAGCGTCGGGCGCGGTCCGTCCCACGCCGGGTGCAGCACCTGGACCTGCACGACTCTCCCCATCGCAGGCGAGAACACGAACAGCGCCGTGCGGCTGTCGGTGATGTGCTCGGCGCGATCGATCACCGCCGCCTGTGGAGATGGCTGAGCGTGCCCGACCACAGGGCCGGACAGTGGTAACAACAGCGCCACGGCAAACGCGGCGATCGACCTCTTGTGCATACAGCTCCTCGTCCCCCGACGACCGGAGTTCGATCTCAACCCGTCCGGCATGTCCGGGTCAAGTCAACTGGAAGCGACCCTAGTAGTCGGCGCCGTACACCGTGCGAATTCTGCCCATCTCGGACGATTCGGGCGTAGCCGGCACGTCAGTCGAGCTCATCCCGACGCAAGTACGCAAGCACAGCGAGCACCCGACGATTCGTGTCGTCGGTGGGCGGCAGCACCAGTTTGTTGAAGATATTGCCGACATGCTTGCCCACCGCCGACTCCGTGACGAACAACTGACCAGCGATCGCCGCATTCGAATGTCCCTCTGCGATCAAGGCGAGCACCTCGCGCTCGCGCGGCGACAACTGCGCCAGAGGATCCCGCCGGCGCCGGAACAATTGCTGGACGACCATGGGATCGATCACCGTGCCACCTGCAACCACCTGGCGCAGTGTGGAGACGAACTCCTCGACATCGACCACGCGATCTTTGAGCAGGTAACCGACGCGCCCGCCGTCTGCCCCCAGAAGCTCGTCCGCGTAACTCAATTCGACGTACTGACTCAGCGCGACCACGGCGAGCTCCGGGTAGGTTCGCCGCAATTCCACTGCCGCGCGCAAACCCTCGTCGATGAACCCCGGTGGCATCCGCACATCGGTCACGACGAGGTCCGGACGGTGCTCGGCGACAGCCGATTCCAATGCCACGGCATCCGGGACCGACGCCACGACCTCGAACCCGAACCGCTCGAGCATCGCGGCGAGACTCTCGCGCAGCAGTGCGCCGTCCTCGGCGAGGACCACTCGCACAGCGGTCAGTTCTCGATCCACGGCAACTCCACTCGGACGACGGTCGGCCCGCCGGGCGGGCTGGAAAGAAGCATTCTGCCGTCCACCGCAGCGACCCGGTCGGCCAGGCCCGTCAGACCGCTCCCCTGTTCCGGATCCGCACCGCCGCAGCCGTTGTCCACGACCTCGACGACCAGCAGATCCCCGGCGCGCCGGGCAGCCACGTCGACCGCCGTCGCATCCGCATGTTTGGCGATGTTGTTGAGCGCTTCGACCACCACAAAATAGGCTGCGACCTCGACGTCCGGCGCCGGGCGCGGCGAAACCTCCGCGGTGACGCAGACCGGGACGACGAAGTCCTCGGTCAGCTCACGTAGGGCGTCGGGTAGACCGCGGTCGGTGAGCACCCTGGGGTGGATTCCCCGGATGAGTTGCCGCAGTTCCGCCATCAGGTCCTTGGCCTGGTCATGCGCCTGAGACACACTTTTCCCGGCGGCGGAATCCGGTGGGAGGTCGAGTTTGGCCATACCCAACTGCAGAGTGAGGTTGACGAGCAACGACTGCGCGCCGTCATGCAGGTCCCGCTCGATCCTGCGACGTTCCGCCTCGAAAGCATCGACCAGTCGAGCCCGGGACCGAGACACTTCGACAAGCCGAGCGCGAAGCGCGTCCGGGTCGTCGCCGCACAACAACGACCGGGCGAGCGCACCGTGCAGTCCCGCGATCAGAGCAATCACATACGGGATCGTCGGCAGCAGAAGCAGACCTGCGATCGCGTAGGGGACGGCCTGATCGACCGACGAGATCTGACTGAAGCCGAGCGCCACCGCCTCGTTACCGTCACCGACCACCAGGGGGCCGACCACCATCACGACGATGAGTCCGACGATCACCGCGGCCAGGAGCAACAACGCGGGAACCAAGGTGAGCAGCAGGACTGCGTAGCCGAGCTCCCTCCATGTCGCGGCCTCGGTGTAGCGGGTGCGCACCCACGGCCACAAACCCGCGGCGGGAGGAGCGCGGTGCGCCGAGAGCGCCCGATCGCTGCTCACCAGACGCAGCCGCATACGTTCCAGAGTCGCCAGCGGTATCGCCACCAACGGGCCGAGCCCGAACACCAGCACCACGCCGAGAACACCGAGGAACAACACCCTGCCGAGCGGTTGCGGATACATGCCGTCGCCTGCCCACACGACCAGGACCAACCACGGGACGCAGAACGCCGCGAACGGCAGCGCCACCGCGCACACCACCGGGACAGTGGTCAGCAGATAGCCGAGCGAACGCCACAGCCACCCTGTCAGCAGGAAGCGTCGTCGTGTGATCGCGGCGAGCACCGTGGTCGGTTCAACAGAGGACACTCGAGTGAGCCTATCGACGCAGCCTCGGTTTCGGGATGAGGTGAGGTGCAGTCGAAAGGTGGTGCTGGCACCACCTCCGATCCGCCGCGTGGACCCAGTGACCACGGCACCGGCGGAATGGTCGGCTGTAGTCATGCAACTGGAGCTGAACAAGGTCACCAAGACCTATCGGGGTAAACAGGCCGTCACCGACGTCAGCATGCGGATCGGGCCCGGAGTTCTCGGACTCCTCGGACCCAACGGAGCCGGCAAGTCGTCGCTGATGCGTATTCTCTCCACGATCACCCGGCCGACTTCCGGCACGGTCACGTGGAACGGTACCGACATCGTCGCTCGGCCGGAGCCGCTCCGACGTGTCCTCGGCTACCTCCCACAGGATTTCGGTGTCTATCCGAATCTCAGTGCCAGGGAGTTCCTCCGGTATCTCGCCGCAGTCAAGGGACTGAGCACGCGGTCTGCCAAGGAGCGGGTCGACGAACTGCTCGAACTGGTCAACCTCACCGACACGGGATCGCGTCCGGTGGGCAAGTTCTCCGGTGGCATGCGCCAGCGCGTCGGGATCGCTCAGGCGCTTCTGGGCGACCCCGAGCTTCTCGTCGTCGACGAACCGACGGTCGGGCTGGATCCTGAGGAACGCATGCGGTTCCGCAACCTGCTGGGAGATCTCTCGTCCGACCGGATCGTCATCCTGTCCACTCACATCGTGTCGGACATCGAAGCCATCGCCGACGACATCGCGATCCTCACCGCCGGCGAACTGCGTCGGCGCGGCACCCCCGAGGAACTCCTGCGTTCCGCAGACGGTCTGGTGTGGGAAGCGATCGTGCCCATCGATGCAGTGGCCGACATCCGGCAGCGAGCGACGATCACCCGCACCGTCCGAACATCACAGGGCGTGCGTGTTCGTGCGGTCGCACATACGCCTCCGGTTCCGGGTGCGCGTCCTGTCGAACCCGACCTCGAAGACGCGTATGTCAGTGCGGTCCATACCCCGATCGCACCTGCCGGGGTGACCCGATGACCAGTGCGGTTGCTGCCGTCTCGATGGCAGATTTCCGGGATCGTGCGCGGCGCCCCGCGTTCCTGGTGACGGTGCTCGGTGCCGTCGCCCTCGGGTATGTTGCCGTCCCGCCCGCCTCCGCCACGTACGCGATGGTGAAGGTCGGGTCGTTCCGGGGAATGTACGACAGCGCGTACATCGGCATGATGCTCGCCATGATCGGCAGTCTGTGGCTGCCACTGTTCGGGTTCTACGTCGTCCGCAGCAGCATCGCGCGCGACATCTCCACCGGCGTGGGCGAAACGCTTGCCGCCTCCCCGATGCGTACGCCGATGTATCTGCTGGGGAAGTTCCTCAGCAACCTGATGGTGCTGGCAGCGATGGCTGCGGCACTCGCCTTCATCGCACCGGTGATGCAGCTTCTCCGCGGGGAATCCACGGGCCTCGACATGACGGCGCTCTGGCTTCCGATCGTGTTGTTCTGTCTTCCGGTCCTGACCGTGGCCGCAGCTGCCGCTGTGGTGTTCGAGACGATCCCGCTCTTGCGCGGTGGTGCGGGAAACATCCTGTGGTTCTTCGTCTATCCGTCGATGTTCCTCGCTGGGATTCCGCTGATATACGGCAAGATCACCGCGGGGTTCCAGACCGACCTGGCCGCGCAGCACCCCGGGATGGACGACGAGATCTCGATCGGGCTCACCGCGGAACCCGGTGCGCTCGGGCAGTTCACGTGGTCGGGAATGGGCGTCCACCCGACCCTTGTCGCAGCGAGTGTGGGATTGATCGCGGCATCGACGCTCGTCGCCGTCATACCGTCGTTCTGGTTCACTCGGTTCGATCCGTCACGGCTGCAGATTTCCCTCTCGAACACTTCCACCCAGCCGCTCTCTGCAACACCGGAACCGTTTGCTACACAGGAATTCTCACGACCCGTACGAGAACTGTCCCCGGCGGAGCGTGGACACGCGTTCCTGGGTCTGTTGATCGGCGAGGTGCGGATCCATCTCGGAAGTGTGTCGCGGTGGTGGTGGCTCACGCTCGCGATCGTGACGGTCGCGTCCCTCGCGGTTCCCACTGATCGCGTCGGCACCGCGCTGCTCTTCGCGTGGTTGCTGCCGGTGCTGCTGTGGTCACGTCTCGGCACGCTCACCTACGAACAGGGCGTAGACCCCCTTGTGGAGCGTGGTGTCTCGCCGCGCATCCGTCTCATCGCCGAGTGGGGCGCGGGGGTGCTCATTGCGGCCGTCGCCGGTGTGGGCCCCCTGGTGAAGTTGCTCCTTGCACCGGACTCGACCGGCGTAGCCGCGTGGGTTGCGGGTGCCGCGTCGATCCCTGCACTTGCGCTGCTGATCGGGTCGATCGGACGGGGCGCACGTGTATTCCAGGCGGTCTACCTGGTGATCTGGTACGCCGTTCTCAACGGCGTCGCGGCCGTCGACGTCATGGGCGTGCTCCGCACCGACGGGTCGCTCAGTGGCCCGTCTCCCCTGTTCACCCTCGGCATCAGCGCTGTGTTGATCGCCGCCTCCCTACTCGTACTGGAGATTCGACATGCCCGTCGTTGAAAACCTGCCTCGGAAATCCCTTCTCTCTGCCGGTGTTGCGGCACTGACACTCTCGACTCTTGTACTCACCGGATGCACCGCCGGTTCCGCGAGTCAGGAACAGCGGAGCGACACCTACAGCGGCGCGTTCACCTCCGTCACACTCGATCTCGATGATGCGGGTGCGAAACAACTCGGTGTCACCACCGCGTCGCTGAGCGCACAGGTGATCGGCTCCGACCGCGACGACATCGAGATCCGACGCACCGTGGAGTTCACCGACGGCGACAAGCCCGAGGAGAGCATCGACACCGGCGCGTCCGGTCTGACGATCAGCACGCGGTGCCCCGACAGGTTCGCCGTGGGCAGCCCCACCTGCGTCGCCCGCTACGAGATCTTCGTCCCCTACGGCACCGTCATCCACGCGAACTCCAAGTTCGGCGATCTGACGGTGACCGACACCCGTGCCGCCGTCGACCTTGATTCCCGCTACGGTGACGTCGCGTTGGTCGTGGGCCCGGGCAGTTACGCGGTCGACGCCGTGTCCGCAACGGGGGCGAGCACCGTCGAGGTGCCGCAGGATCCTGCAGGGATCCCGGCGCGGCTGCGGTCCGGGGACGGGTCGGTCTCTGCGACGACCTCGATCGGGTAACTACCGCGGCGCGGCGATCCCCCACTCGTGTGCCAGCAGTTCGTACGAGCGGATCCGATCGTCGTGTTTGTGCGTCACCGAGGTGATCACCAGTTCATCGGCGCCGGTCACTCGTCGCAACGTCTCGAGGCGTTCCGCGACGGTGCTCGGGGATCCGACGAACTGGGTGATCAGCCGATCGTCGACGAGCTCGCGTTCGGTGTCGGTGAGCGGTGGGGTCGTCCTCGGATCGGGATAAGGAATGGCGCCGTGTCCGGACCGGATGCTGTGCGTCCAATGACCGTAGGTCGATGCGAGTTCCTGTGCGGTCGCGTCGTCGTCGGCCACAACCGCATCCGCGGACACGACGACGTACGGCTCCGCCAGGATCCGAGAAGGACGGAACGCGGCACGGTAGGCGTCGACGGCCTCGACCGTCGTACCGGGGCTGACATGGTAGTTCGCGCCGAACGGCAGCCCGAATCGTCCCGCCAGGTCCGCGGAAGGCCCAGCGCTCGAACCGAACACCCACAGTTCCACATCGGCGTCCTCACCGGGGCTCGCGTGAAGGGCCGTTCCGTCCGCAGATTTGTAGTTGCCCTCGAGGAGGGCACGAATGTCTTCGACCTGGTGCGCGAAGTTCGGGGCGTCGGCACCCGGCTGCTGCAGCACCGCCAGGCTCGATGCCAGCCGCGACGACGTGAGCAGCTTCGCTGTCGGGAACGGAGCGGGGATGACGAGACCGTCCCGGATCTCGGTGGCTCGTGGCGCCGGCTCGTCCCCCCGCGACGCGGCGGCTTTCAGCGCCTCGGCCCGCCGCTGCCCCGATCGCCCCAGCCCGAGGTCGATCCTCCCCGGGTACAGCGCGTCGAGGGTGCCGAACGCTTCGACGACGGCAATCGCGGTGTTGTGACCGAGCTGCACCGCCGCAGCACCGACCCGAATCGTGGCGGTGGCGGCGGCGATTGCTCCGATCAACACAGCGGGTGACGACGACGCGACAGCGACGAAATGATGCTCCGCGACCCAGTAGCGCTTGTACCCGAGGCTCTCGACACGTCGTGCAAGGTCCAGGGTGTTGTGCAGCGCCGCAGGCGCGTTCGACCCCTCGCTGATCGGCGACAGGTCGAGAACCGACAGCGGAGTCGGATTCGACGCGCTCATGCGCCCGAGTCCCTTGCGTGAGGGGTGCGCTCGCCGGCTTCGACAGCGAACGGCAGGTGATTCTCCGACGGTGCGATCGGGCAGGTCGCGGCATCGGTGAACGCGCACGGAAGGTTCGAGGCGCGGTTGAAATCGAGGGTGACCACGCCGTCCTCGACCGCTCCGACCTGCAGGATTCGTGCGGCGGGATACGTCGTGACACCACTCGTGGCGTCCGTGAACAGGATGCGCAGCGACGCCTCCGAGTCGCCGAACGCAACGAGTTCGTATTCGGCATCGTCGTGCACGAATCGGATCAGACCGAGCGCGGGATGGTGGTGTTCGAGTCCGTCCACCACGGCACCCGTGGTGACGGTGCGCGGCGGGTCGAACGCCGTGAACTGCCCGGGGATCACCCATCCGGGGTCCGGTTCGTATGCCGGGATCCCCGTGAAGGACGTGAGTGCCGGCGCAGTCCGGTCGTGGATTCGAAGCGCGAAACGGCCCGTCCGCTGGATGATCTCGATATGTCCGCGCTCGAACTCCACGTCGACCCCGGGTGCTCCCTCGACCGGATGGTATTCGGTGGTCTCTTCGGCCAGTTCCCGCACCACTGCGTCACCGTCGACCCGCCAGAGACCGGGAACGTCTCCGTAGTCGGCGGCGGTGTCGTCGAGCCAGTACAGTGCGGTCAGGCTCAGCCAGCCGAGCGGCTGCCGCAACGACTCGTCGCGCTCGGAGTGCCACTGCTGCCACTCCGCGATGAAACGATCGAGTGTGGTGGTCATGATGCGCGGACTCCTTCGCTCGTGCTGTGTGGGTGCTGCAACCCGAGATGGCTGCGCAGGGTGGCGCCCTCGTATTCGGTGCGGAAGCTGCCGCGTTCCTGCAGCAGCGGCACAACCTTGTCGACGAACCCGTCGAGACCACCGGGGGTCAGGTGGGGAACGAGGATGAAGCCGTCACTGGCGTCGGTCTGCACGTACTCGTCGATCTCGGCGGCAACGTCCGCGGGGGTACCGATGAATTGCTGCCTGGCGGTGACCTCGATGATCAGTTCACGAATGCTGAGGTTCTCGGCCTCCGCCTTCGCACGCCACTCTTTCGCGACGGCGAGTGGATCCTTCGCGTGCCGGACCCGCCCGCGAGTGATGTTCACGTTGTCCTCGGGTTCGATATCCGGCAGCGGACCGTCGGGGTCGTACGCGGACAGGTCCTTGCCCCACACCTGCTCGAGGAACGCGATCGCCGTCTGGGGACCGACCTGCTGAAGTCGGATGCGCCGCGCGTTCTCGTGTGCTTCCTCGGTGGTGTCGCCGAGCACGAAGGTGGCGGCGGGAAGGATCTTCAGGTCGTTGTAGGTGCGTCCGTATTTCGCGAGACGGCTCTTCACGTCGGTGTAGAAGGCGCGCCCTTCTTCGAGTGTGCCGTGCCTGCTGAAGATGGCGTCCGCCTTCGCAGCTCCGAACTCCCGGCCCTCGTCCGAGTCACCGGCCTGGAGCAACACCGGGTGTCCCTGCGGGCTCCGCGGCACTTCGAAGCGACCGGCGATGTCGAACTGTGTCGTGTGAATATCGAACGGCGCAATATCGCTGTCTGCGGCGAAGATTCCCCTCTTCCGGTCGATCACGGGTGCTCCCGCGCGCCAGCTGTCCCAGAGTTGCCGGACGACGTCGACGACCTCGTCGGCCCGCACATACCGCTGCGAATGCTCGAGGAATCCTCCGCGTCGGAAGTTCTCACCGGTGAACGCGTCCGACGAGGTCACCAGGTTCCAGGCCGCCCGGCCGTCGGAGAGGTGGTCGAGCGTCGCGAACTGCTTGGCCAGTTCGTACGGTTCGTTGAACGTGGTGTTGATCGTGCCTGCCAGCCCGAGGTGGCTGGTGGCCCCGGCGAGAGCCTCGAGCACCGTGAGGGTGTCGGGACGACCGACGACGTCGAGATCATGGATACGGCCGCGGTGTTCACGCAGACGCAATCCCTCGGCGAGGAAGAAGAAGTCGAACTTGCCGCGCTCCGCTGTCTCGGCGAGGTGCACGAACGACGAGAAATCGACCTGACTCTCGGAGGCGGGGTCGGCCCAGACGGTGGTGTTGTTGACCCCCGGGAAATGGGCGGCCAGATGGATCTGCTTGCGGATTTCGTTTCCGGACAACGTCATCGTTCCTTCAGTTCGACGTGGCATAGCGGTTGGCAGGGAGGGCCAGGCCCAGGCGTTCGCGCAGCGTTCCCGGCGTCGGCGCCGCGGTGGGGCGCAGGGCGGGCAATACGTCGTCGACCAGTCGTTTCGCGGTGGACGCGAGCGCGAGCGGCCGGAAGGTGACGCCGTCGACGCCCTGCAGACCTGCAATCAGCTCGCCGAGACCCTCCGCTGCACCGCGGTAGAACACCGTGTCCGGCGTGTATGTCTGTCCGGTCCATCCGTCGAGCGTTGCGAGAGCTGCCGCTGCGGCGTCCTCGTCGGCGGCGAGGAGAACATCCAGATCGAGCAGTACCCGGATCGGACGACTGCCTACCGCCTCGCGGAGGCGTGCGGTCAGCGCGGCGGCTTCCTCAGCTGTCTTCGCGCGAATACGCACGAGATCGGCTCGCGCCACGGCGAATTCGAAGGACTCCTCGCTGTCGACGGTCGCGGCCACGAGTGGTTGCCCCTGCGGCGACCGCGGGGTGATGGACGGGCCCTTGACGGAAAAGTACTCGCCTGTGAAGTCGATGTAATGCAGCTTGTCGCGGTCGATGAAACGGCCGGTGGCCACGTCGCGGATCTCGGCGTCGTCCTCCCAGCTGTCCCACAGCCGAGCCGCGACCTCGGCGGCCTCGTGCGCCTCCGCCCACAGCGAGGCGGTGTCCTGCTGTGTCTCCTTGCGACCGAACAATTTCGTCGCATCGTAGTTCTCGGTGACAGCGACCTCCCATCCCGCTCGGCCCGCGGTGGTGTGATCGATCGTCTGGATCGCCTTGGCAAGATGGAACGGTTCGGTGTGGGTGACGGTCGCGGTGGGAACGAGACCGATCCGCGAAGTGGCGGCACTCAGCCGTGCTGCGATACCGACCGCTTCGAGTCTGCCACGTACTGCGCCTCCCGTCGACGCGATACCGAAGTCGTCCGGAATGAAAGCGAGTTCGACGCCTGCGCGGTCGGCGCTTCCGACGAGGTCGACCCAGTAACGGGCGGCGAAGAGGTCTTCGGCACGAGAGTCGTCGCGGCGCCAGGAACTCGGATGAGCACCGGTGCCCGCGAACTCGATGGCCAACAAGAACTGTGAACTATCGGACATGCCGAACCTTCCCGGGGATAGCATCGAGCAGCACTCGGGTGTACTCGTGCTGTGGGTTGTCGAAAATCTCTGTGGTGGCGCCGAATTCCACGACCTCACCCGAGCGCATCACCGCGACAGTGTCGCTGATCTGCCGGACCACCGCCAGGTCGTGCGAAATGAACAGGTAACTGAGCCCGAGCTCGTTCTGCAGGTCGGTGAGCAGATCGAGGATCTGCGCTTGGACGGACACATCGAGCGCCGAAACGGGCTCGTCGAGCACCAGCAACTCTGGGTGCAGAGCGATGGCACGCGCGATCGCCACTCGCTGTCGTTGTCCACCGGACAGTTCTGCCGGTGTGCGATCGAGATGCGCGCTCGACAGGGCGACCTGGTCGAGGAGTTCGGCGACGCGCGTCGCCCGCTCGGACTTCGACCCGATGCCGAACGCACCGAGCGGTTCGGCGACGATGTCGCGGATCGTCAGTTTCGGGTTGAGCGAGGCGTACGGATTCTGGTGCACGATCTGCACCCGCCTGCGCAGTGCCCGCAGGTTCCGTCCCCGAAGCGCGGTGATGTCGTTGCCGTCGAACCGGATCCGACCCGAGGTGGGGGTCTCGAGCCGTATCGCTATGCGCGCGACGGTGGACTTGCCCGACCCCGATTCACCGACCAACGACACCGTACGCCCCCGCGGAACCTCGAAGGAGACGGTCCGCACCGCGTCGAGCGAGTTCCGTCGATCGATTCGGAAGGTCTTCGACACATCGGTCACGGTGAGCAGCGGCTCAGCCGGCACACGGTCGGGCCGTACGGTATCCGTGAGGCTCGGGGCCGCTGCGAGCAGCGCCCACGTGTACTCGTGTCGCGGGTTGTCGAGCACGTCCAGCGCGGGACCGGACTCCACCACCTGACCGTTCTGCATGACGACGATGCGGTCGGCGCGGTCCGCCGCCACACCCAGATCGTGAGTGATGAGCAGCACCGCCGTGCCGGTCTCGGCGATGCGTGCTTCGAGGTGATCGAGGATGCGTCGCTGCACGGTGACGTCGAGTGCACTAGTCGGTTCGTCGGCGATGACCAGGTCGGGGCCGCAGGCCAGGGCAATCCCGATGAGTACCCGCTGACGCTGGCCCCCGGACAGGGCCTGGGGGTACTGCTTCGCTCGCAATTCCGGGTTGTCGAGTCCGGCTTCCTCGAGGATGCGCAGCGCCTCGAGTTTCGCGGTCCGGCGGTCCGCGAGCCCGTGGATACGCAATGTCTCCGCAATCTGGTCGCCGATCCGGATCACCGGGTTGAGCGATGTCGTCGGATCCTGCGGGACCAAGCCGATTCGCGCGCCTCGTACCTTCTCGAATGCGCGTTCCGGCAGTGTGTCGAGGCGCTGACCGTCGAACGTGACGGTGCCGCCCACCACGCGTCCACTACCGGAGAGCAGACCGATGATGGCGTGTGCGGTCGTCGACTTGCCCGAACCGGACTCTCCGACCACTGCGACGACTTCCCCGCGCGCGACCGTGAATCCGACACCGTCGACTGCCACGACCGGATCGTCGTCGCTGCCATAGGTGACGCGCAGATCGTCGACTTCGAGAAGCGGTGCGGTCTGTGTGCTCATCGGCCACTCCGATCGTCGACGGCATGACCGATGCGGTGTGCAGCGAGAACGACGGCGACGATGACGAGACCGGGCAAGGTCGTCATCCACCACGCGGTGGCCAGATAGTTACGGCCCTCGGAGATCAGCGAGCCCCATTCGGGGGTGGGTGGGACTGCACCGAACCCGAGGAAGCTCAGGGACGACACGGCCAGGACCGCCATCCCGAATTCCACCGCTGCCAGCGCGATCACCGGAGCGTACGCGTTGCGCAGCACATGGCGGATCAGCACGGTGTGCCAGCGGACACCGGAGGCGAAAGCCGCTTCGACGTACAAGGCGTGACGCACACGCAGCACCTCCGAACGCATGACGCGGGCGAAGTTCGCGACAAGCCCGATCCCCACGGCGATCGCGACATTGAGAGTGCCGAAGCCGAGAGCCGTGACCAAGGCGAGGGAAAGCAGCAAAGCGGGGATGGACAGCAGCACATCGACGATCCGCATGAGGACCGCGTCGACGAGTCCGCCGGCCGCACCGGAGAGCAGGCCGATGAGCGAGCCGATCACGATGGCGATGCCCACTGCAACCAGTGTCGCGGTCAACGACAGTGCCGCGCCGTGCACAACTCGGGTGTAGACGTCTCGGCCGATGTTGTCGGTGCCGAACCAATGCGCGAGACTCGGCCCCTGAAGTTTGTCGGCGGGCACGCCCTGCAGGGGGTCGCCGGACGCGAAGAACGACGGGAACACCGCGAACCCGATAGCGATCAGCAGCACGGCGGCGGAGATCACCACGACCCAGTTGCGCCGCGCGGTTCTCACCACGCTGCGGAGGGCGGCCGGTTTCGCGGATGTCGCTACCCGAACCGGGGAGCCTACTCGAACCGGCTCTCGAATCAGAGTGTCAGACATGAGTGCTCACCTTCGGGTCCTTGTCGATCGTCGAGTCCGGATCCGGCCCGCTCCGTACCGATTCGCCGCTTCCCGAACGAGCGTCGGTGCCACCCCGTGCAGCGACGATCCGCGGATCGATCAGTGGGTAGAACAGGTCCACAACGAGGTTGACGATCACGAACACCACCGAACCGAACACCACGATCCCCAGCACCACCGGAATGTCCTGGGCCATCACGGACATCTGGGTCAGGCGCCCGAGGCCCGCACGGGAGAACACCGTCTCCACGACAACCGACCCTGCGATCAGATTGCCGACGATCACGCCGGCGATCGTGAAGGCCGGGATGCTGGACAGCCGCAGAGCGTGTCGCGTCTGGACGCGCCACCTCGATGCCCCCTTCGCTCTGGCAGCCTCGATGTACGGCTGACGCGCCGTGGTCTGCAGGCTCACCGCAAGCACCTGTGCGATGACTGCACCGGTGGGCAGCGCAAGTGTGATCGCAGGAAGCAGCAGGTGCTCGATGCCACCTTCACCGAACGCCGGGAACAGCTTCGCACGGAACGAGAACAACTGGAGCAGAATAAGTCCCACCCAGAAGGTGGGCACAGCGACACCCAATGGAGGCAGCGAGAACAAGACGTTCCGCAACCAGCCGACACGCGTGTAGGTGGCGAGGAAGGCAACGACGGTACCGAATGTCACCGCCAGTACCAGTGCGAACGACGCGAGGGCAAGGGTGCTCGGCAACGCGTCGGCGATAGCCTCCGTCACCGGTCTGCCGGTGGAGATCGAGATTCCGAAATCACCCCGGACCGCACTGCTCAGCGCATTCCAGTACTGAACCCACACCGGCTGATCCAGGCCGTAACGAGCCTGCAGCTGCTCGATTGCGGCAGCGTCGACCGGTGTTCCGTTGTCGGAACCGGCCACCATGCTCACCGGATCGGACGGCAGAAGGAAGAGCACGCCGAACGAAACGGTGAATGCAGCCCACAGCACGCCGACGGCCTGGAGGAAGCGGGAAGCGAGGTAGCCCACCATGACTACTCGCTGAGCCAGGTGTCGAAGAACTGCAGGCGTGCCGACGCTTCGAACTTCAAGTCTTGCACCTTCGGTCCGGCACCGATCGCCTGCGACAACTCGACCGTCGGAATGAACAGGGCGTTGTCGATCACGAGTTGCTGAGCCTCCTCGATGTAGCCGTTACGTGCCGCCGGGTCGGTCGTGGTGAGCTGTACGGTGAGAACGTCGTCGAGTTCCGGGATCGGACCGCGCTGATTGAGGTTCCGGCCCTCGGTGCCGAACGCTGTGCGCAGAATGTCGCCATCGGCGCGTGTGCTGTTGTAGTACGTCGTGTCGTAGTCTCCGGTGTTCTGGCGGGCGGTGGTCTCGGGCGTAGACACCAGATCGAGTTGCAGGTCGACACCCACCTCCCGCAGTTGCTGCTGGACGAGTTCGAGAATCGCCTGGTTCCCGGCGAACACCGAACTGAACAGCACCGAGAAGCTCAACCTCTCCCCCTCCTTGACGCGGATACCATCCTCGCCCGGAACCCATCCGGCGTCGTCGAGGATCTTCGCCGCCGCATCGGGGTCGTAGGTGACCTCGTCCAGCGCGACGTACCCCGGTGTCACTGAGGCGAGGGCACTCGTCGCGGGCTCGAAGTCGGGGCCGAGAACCGTGTCGACGAGTTCGGTCCGGTTGATCGCAGGGATCAGTGCACTACGGACGGCGGGATCGGAGAGTACGCCGCGGCTCACGTTGGGCTGGAAACCGAACGGGAGGCCAGGATTCGGCGTCGTCAGAATGCGGCCACCGACACCTTCGATCTGCGGAGCATCCTGCGGAAGGGCATCGGAGACCGCGTCGAGCTGATCGGACGCAAGAGAACCTGTGCGAACACCGGATTCGGGAACGATGGTGAATTCGATCCGGTCGAGGTAGGCCTCACCGTCGTGCGCGAAGACGTCCGATCCCCAGGCATATCCGGCGCGCTTGACGAGCGTTGCCGACCTGTCCTGCTGGTAGTCCTCATACGTGAAAGGTCCTGTGCCGGACAGCTCGCCTGCGCACCGTTCCTCAGCGCTCTTCGCGACGTCCTCGGCGGAGAGGAACCCTAGTTGATGAGTCGAGGTGGCCTGGAGGAACGGCGCGTTGGGCGCCGAGAAATCGACCCTGGCCGTGTGCTCGTCGATCACGGTGGTACCGGTGTAACCGGTGAGGTACCCGGTGGCCTGCGGAGCCTTGACACCGCCGAGAGTGGCCACGATGGAATCGAAGTTGCTCTGCACCGATTCTGCGGTGAAAGGTGTTCCATCGCTGAAGGTCACCCCGTCCTTCAAGTGGAAGGTGAATTGTGTGGCGTCCTCGTTCACATCCCAGCTCTCGGCGAGCCACGGCGTGATCTCGCCGGTCTCGGGGTCTTGATCTGTGAGCGAGTCGACAACCTGACGAGCGACATAGATGGTCTGGTTGCTGCCTGCCTGCGCGGGATCGGCGCACGTGGGGGCCTGCGACAGGCCGTACCTGAGCGTGCCCCCGGCCTGCGGGGTACCACCACCCTGCGTGGCGGCCGACTCTGATCCGCACGCGGACAACCCGACGACCAGCGTCGCAGCGACACCCACTGCCGGAATCACACGACGGGATGCATGAATGAACGAGAAGGACACCTGAACTCCGTTGTCTCTACACAACAGCGATCTCTGCGAGGCAGCGATCACCACATGACAGCGGCGACATCGAACCGGAGCGATGTCGCCGGATGAGGGTTGGACGGGTCGACCGTCAACAGATGTCGGCACTGTGCCGGCACAGGTCGATATGCAGGCACGACCACGTCACCACGACATCTTCGTGTGTCATGAACAGTCCTCCATCGTTCCCGGCGGTAGCACCCTCACCCGATGCAGGGGGTTGCTGCGACGTCGTCGAGCCAGGTCTCTCGGTCGCTCTGGATGGTCGTCACCGACGCTAGTCATTTCTTCGGCCGCAGCGAACCGTTCGCCTCACCACGATTCGAATTATTTCGTGCTACGCCGGGGGCCACTATCGTCACCGAATCCGCGACTATGCTTCCCTACCCCGCGAGGCCGTTTCATGACCGTTCGAACCGAGCCCACACTCGACACCGCCACCTCGGCCCAGATCCTGTTCGAACCCCTCACACTGCGCGAGGTGACCTTCGGTAACCGCATCTGGCTGTCGCCGATGTGCCAGTACTCCGCAGTCGAGGGAGTGCCCGGCGACTGGCACCTCGCGCACCTCGGTGCGCGCGCAGCGGGCGGGTTCGGTGCGGTGGTCGCCGAGGCCACCGCCGTCACACCGGACGGGCGCATCAGTCCGCAGGACACCGGGCTGTGGAACGAGGAACACACTCGCGCGTGGTCTCGCATCGTCGAGTTCGTTCACGAACGCGGCACCCGCGCCGGCATCCAACTCACTCACGCGGGACGCAAAGCGTCGATCCACCGCCCCTGGGACGCCGAGCAGGGCAGCATCCCTCCGTCCGAGGGCGGCTGGGCCGGCGTCGGACCCGATTCGTCGGCGTTCCCAGGACTCGCGGAGCCGCACGAACTGACGTCCGGGGAGATCGGTGACATCGTCGGCGCATTCGGTGACTCCGCCCACCGGGCCGACCGCGCCGGATTCGATCTGCTCGAACTCCAGGCCGCGCACGGCTTCCTCATCCACTCCTTCCTGTCGCCCTTGGGCAACACCCGCACCGACTCCTACGGAGGTTCTTTCGAGGGACGGGCCCGCCTACTCGTCGAGATCGTCGACGCCGTGCGAAGGCAGTGGCCGCAGCACAAGCCGCTGTCGGTCCGGTTCTCGGCGACAGATTGGCTCGACGGGGGTCTCACGCCGGACGACATCGTCGCAATCTCCGATCTTCTCGCCCCACGCGGCGTCGACCTGATCGACGTGTCCAGCGGTGGCCTGCTACCCGCAGCAATTCCGCTCGAATCCGGTTATCAGGTCCCGCTGGCACGCGAGGTTCGCAGCGGCACCGACCTCGCAGTCGGTGCAGTCGGTCTGATCGACGACTCCCGGCACGCCGCGCAGATCCTGGAGGACGGAAGCGCCGACGTGATCTTCCTCGGTCGCGCAGCACTCCGGGATCCGAACTGGCCGCTGCGCGCCGCGAAGGACCTGGGACTCGAGGCTCGCGAGCGTCTGTGGCAGCACCAGAGCGTGCGTGGCGACTGGACTGAAGTCACAGAGTCATGAGCTCGACGCTGCTCGACGCCGCCCGTCCGCGACGGCCAGCACAAGCGAGAGGGCGATCATCACCCCGCACACGATCAGCCCCGCAGTGGCCGCGCCGGCGAAGTCCGCCGGGTCGGTGGAGAGCGCGGACAGGTACAACCCTGACACGGCCGCGATGGTCACGGTCGCCGACAACCTCTGCGACAACTGCAGGAAACCGGCGGCGACACCGTGCCCACCGGGCGGCGACGACTCCAGTGTGAGCACCCGATTGGGGGCGTCGACCATTCCACCCGTGAGTCCGGACACGACGGCAAGTGCCACGAACACCGCAATCGGTGCGGCAAGCTGGGCCGCACCGATGTAGCCACCGATCACGGCGAGCTCGACGAGGACAGCGACAGCGACAGCACCGCGACCGACTCGAGCCACGATCCGCCAGCCTCCGGAGGAAGCAACAGCCATCGCGAGCGAACCGGCGGACATCACCACCGCCGCGTACAGCGCGGGATACCCGAGGCCTTCTATGAGGTACAGGCCGACCACGGCATTCAGTGAGACGACGGCACCGAACCAGAACATTGCGACGAGAGTTCCGAGGAGGTAGCCGCCGGAGCGCGTCAGCGCGGGAATCAACACTGGATTGCCGAAACGGGTCGCGAATCGTTTCTCCCACCAGAAGAATCCTGCGATCGCAAGGCCCGCACCTACGATCGAGGAGCCGACCACCTGCGGAGGGACGTCGGCGACCACGGGAAACATGAGCAGTGCCGTGATCACCGCGAGGAGGAACAACCCACCGATGTCGATACCGGTGCGCGTGCCGGATTCCCGGTGGTCGGGCTCGAGGTAACGCACCGTCAGCAACAGGGTGAGCACCGCGAACGGGACGTTGAGCAAGAGCAGCAACCGCCATCCCACCGCGTCCGGCGCGATCGACAAGATCACCCCACCGGTGAGTGGTCCGCACAACCCTGCCAATCCACCCGCCGTGCTGTAGGCGGCGAGCGCCTTTGCCCTGTCGGACCCCGTGAAACGCTCGGCGATGATTCCGAGCACCTGGGCGGAGATCATCCCTGCACCGAGCCCCTGCCCGAATCTCGCGACGATGACCGTCCACGGACCCGGTGCCACAGCGCTGCAGACGCCCATCGTGGCAAACAGCAACATCCCCGCCAGAAGTAGCCGGCGACGCCCGTAGACGTCGCCGAGCCTTCCTGCGGGCACCAGGGCGAGTCCGAAGGTCAGCGAGTATGCAGCGAAGATCCACTGCACCTCGGCGCCCTCGGCATCCAACGCCGACCGCAAGGCGGGGAGACCGATGTTCAGGACCGACGAGTCGAGGAGCGTCGTGAATCCTGCTGCCGCGCAGACCACGACCTCGGGTGCGCGGCGACGGGCCGGGGCCCGGCGCAGGGCAAGGGTCACCTGCCCTACCGGACGGTCACGGGGTCTGCAGGGACCGGCAGGCCGAGATTGTCTCGCAGTGTGGTCCCCGTGTACTCGCTGCGCAGGACGCCGCGGTCCTGCAGGAGCGGGACCACCTGGTCGACGAATTCGTCGAGTCCCCAGGGCACCAGATGCGAGCCGATGATGAATCCGTCCGAGCCGTTGTTCTGCACGAACGTGTCGATCTTCTCGGCGACCTGTGCCGCGGTTCCGATGATCGGACCCCGCTCGAACTGATCGGCGACGGTTTCGCGCAGTGTCAGCTTCTTCTGCTCCGACACGACACGGAGTTTTGTGGCGGTCTCGAAGCGGTCCTGGTGGATGAACGCGCGGCCCTGGATGATCGGCGGCGCGTCCGGGTCGGGGTCGATGTCCGGGACCGGTCCATCCGGGTCGTACGCCGACAGATCCCGATTCCAGATCTGCTCGAGCAGGATGAGCGCGGTCTGTCCGGTCACCTGCTGGTCTCGAATCTCCAGGTACTTCTCGCGCGCGTCCGCCTCGCTGTCACCGAGGACGAAACTTGCGGACGGCAGGATCTTCAGGTCGTCCGGGCTGCGGCCCGCGGCGACGGCTCGTGCCTTGAGGTCCCGGTAGTACTCGGCTGCTTCGGGAAGTGTGCCGTACGGCGAGAAGATCGCGTCGGCGTTCGCCGCCGCGAAATCCCGTCCCTGCGGAGATACGCCCGCCTGCAGGAGTACCGGACGCCCCTGCGGACTGCGCGGGACCGTGAACCGGCCACGGATTGCGAATTGGCTACCGTCGAACTCGAAGGAGCCCGCGTCCGGCCTGCGAAGGAAGCGACCGGAATCCTTGTCTGCGACGATGTCGTCCGTATCCCACGAATCCCACAGCAGGCGAGCAGCTTCGACGTTTTCCTCGGCGCGCACATACCGTTGCGAGTGCGGCAGGAATCCGCCGCGACGGAAGTTGCGACCGGTGAACTCGTCGAATGACGTGACGACGTTCCATGCTGCGCGGCCGCCCGAGAGCTGGTCGAGGGACGCGAATTCGCGAGCGAGTTCGTACGGCTCGTTGAAGGTGGCGTTGATGGTCCCTGCGAGGCCGAGGTGCTCGGTGACCGCGGCCAACGATGCGAGCACAGTGAACGTGTCGGGTCGGCCGATGATGTCCTGGTCGAAGATCTGTCCCGCACGTTCGCGCAATGCGAGACCCTCGGCGAGAAAGAAGAAGTCGAACCTGCCTCGTTCTGCGGTGCGAGCGGTGTGTTCGAAGGAGTCGAACTCGATCTGGCTGCCGGCGTTCGGGTGCCACCATGCGGTGTGGTGGTTGACGCCGCCGAGATAGGCGCCGAGGATGACCTGCTTCTTTGCTGTACTCATCGTCTGGTGTCCTTGTCTGCTGGGTTCGGAGTTCAGGCCGCGGGAGTACCGGTGGCGTAGCGGTTCGGGACATCGGTGGCCAGACCCAGCAGACCGCGCAGCGACGTGTCGGGATATTCGGTGCGGAACAGTCCGCGCCGCTGCAGCTCCGGAACCAACGCCTCGGTGATCGACCGCAGGTCGTCCACCGCGACGCCCGGACGGAGCCGGAACCCGTCGAAGCCCTCCTGCTGCCACGCCTCCAGTCGGTCGGCGAGTTCGGCTGCGCTGCCTGTGAACACCGTCGCGTCGGACACGAGTTCGCGTCCCGCCGCATCGTCGAGTCGGCGCAGCCGGTCTGCGCCGAGCTCGCCGTCCGTGTCGAGGAACACCAGCACGTCGGCGTACACCCGCAGCCGCTCCCCCTCGCGCTCGACACGGTCCGCGGCCGACGCGACGTCCGCCAGAACCCGGGAACCGTTCGTCTCGGTCGGGGTGACGAAGACCAGATCCGCCCCGCGTGCGGCCAATTCGTATGCGAAGTCGCGGTGCGCGAGTGCGGTGACCACCGGCTGCCCCTGCGGCGGACGCGGGGTGATCGACGGCCCACGCACGCTGAAGAAACGTCCTTCGAAGTCGACGTAGTGCAGTTTGTCGCGGTCGATGAACCGGCGGGTCTCCACATCGCGGATATCCGCGCCGTCCTCCCAGCTGTCCCACAGCCGGCGCACCACCTCGACCACGTCGGCGGCCTCATCGAACAGATCGCGGACGAACGTGGGCGGCTCACTGTTCGCCGATGCCTCCCGGCCCGTCTTGTTCAGTCCGGGAATCGTACGGCGCCCGAAGTGGGATGCTTCCTGCTGCGACGGCGACACCTTGACCTGCCATCCGGCACGACCACGTGAGGTGTAGTCGAGCGTCGCGAGTGCCTTCGAGACGTTGAACGGTTCGGTGTGTGTGGTGGTGATCGTCGGGATCAGCCCGAGATGTTGTGTCTGCGGTGCGATGCGGGCGGCAACCAGGTGGGCGTCGAGTCGCGCCCGCACCACGTCCGTTGCGTCCGGGTCCTCGGCGACATACGGATCGGTGGGCGCCGCGAGAGTGTCCTCTATGGTGAGGAAGTCCAGCAGACCCCGCTCCGCGGCCGCAGCGAGCCCGGTCCAGTAGGCGCCCGAGAACAGCTCCTGCGGAAGAGAATTCGGCTCCCTCCAGGAGGCCGGATGCCAGCCGGCTCCGTCGAGCGCGACGCCGAGGTGGAAGGGATGGGACTGGGACATCGGGTGAACTCCTGTGGTCGGTGGGGAAAGGTGACCTATACCGCGAGTGTTCGGTCTCGGATCTCGCGGCGCGCGACGTTCGTGGACAGCCCGAGGTTCTCGCGCAGGGTGATGCCCGCGTACTCGCTCGGATAGACGTCGCGGTCCTGTAGTTCCGGGATGAGCCGGTCGACGATCTCGTCGAGACCGTCGGGAAATGCCGTGGGTGTCAGGTTGAGTCCGTCGATCGCTCCGGCTCGGACGTACTCGGCGAGCCGGTCGGCCACGCCCGCCGGTGTCCCGACGAAGCCCGCACTCGGAGCGAGATGGCGCACTAGTGTGCGCACCGTGAATCCGCGTTCCTGGGAGAGTTCACGCCACTGCTGCGCGATCGCCTGGGGCCGGTCGCGGCTGTTCATCACGCCGTGACTGCGGCTCTGCTTGACGATCGTCGGTGGTGCGTCCGGGAGTGGTCCGTCGAGGTCCAGGTCGGACAGGTCGCGGCCCCAGACCTTCTCGATCACCGCGCGCGTACGCCGGTCGGTCCACACCTGGTCGCGGAACCACTCGTGGCGGTCGCGGGCATCGGCGTCCGTGTCGCCGAGAACGATGGAGGTGGCGGGGAAGATCCTCAGATCGTCCGCGGGGCGCCCCGCCGCAACCAGCCTCCTGCCGAGGTCGTCTGCGAAATCGAGGGCGGCACCGAATTCCAGGTAGCGGGAGAAGATTCCCTCGGCGTAGCGGGCGGCGAAGTCGCGGCCCTGGTCCGACTCGCCGGCCTGGAAGAAGACGGGTTGGCCCTGCGGACTCCGTGGCCACTCGGGTTGCGCGGTGATCCGGTAGTAGGTGTCGGCCCACTCGAATGCGTCGAGCGGCGTGATCGGCGCCGAGTCCGGCCACGCGTCCCACAGGGCCTGCACGATGTCGACGTGCTCGGCGGCATGGGTGTAGCGGTCGGTGTGCGGAAGATAGCCGCCCTTACGGAAGTTGGCTCCGGTCCAGGCACTGTCGGTGGTGACGATGTTCCAACCGGCGCGTCCGCCGGACAGGACGTCGATCGTCCCGATTCGTCGAGCGAGATCGTACGGTTCGAAGTAGGTGGTATTCAAGGTCGCCACGAGACCGATGTGCTCGGTGCGTGCCGCGAGGTGCGCGAACAGCACGAGTGCGTCGGGGCGGCCCGTGATCGCGTCGGTGTTCAGCATGCCGAGGTGTTCGCGCAGTCGCAGGCTCTCTCCGTAGAAGACGGCGCTGAACAGTCCCCGTTCCGCACTGCGAACCAGTGCGGTGAGAGCATCGAAGTCGTAGTAGATGTCGGTGCGCGACTGCTGCGACCACACGTAATCGGGAGCGAACGGGAAGAAGAGGTTGAAATGCAGGCGTCGGCCGCGCTGCTGGTTTTCACTGGTCATGTCGCGCTCCGATCAGGAAACTTTCGTGGCCGCTCTGCGCGAACACGCTGACAGGTCGGGTCAGGCCGAGTGTCCGACGCAGCGAGGAGTCCGGATGGGGTACGACGAGGCGCCGCTTCCGGCGGAGTTCGGGCAGCACTGTGTGTTCGAGGAGGAACAGGTCCGTCGCGAGCACCGCGGGATGCAGTCGCACTCCGTCGACTCGACCGATGAGGTCTTCGAGCAACCCGATCAACCCGTCTGTGGATCCGACGTACCGCAGGCGGTCGCCGAGTGGCCACGGAGTGCGCCCATCGAGTTCGGCGAGCCGTTGCGTTGCGCTGCCGTGTTCGGAGTCGAGCACGACCTCCACCTCGGCGAACACCCGATGTTCACGTCCCTCGCTTGCGAGGTGCGCGGCATCGGCACGGGCGCCTGTCTCGAGTGCGGTCGGCGCATCGACGAGGTGCACGTCGGCGAGATGCGGGGAGACGGTCCCGAACGGCGCGAACACGACGAGTTGGCCCTGCGGAGGTCGCGGTGTGATCGACGGTCCTTTGACAGCGAACAACCCCCCGCCGATGTCGGCGTAGTGCAGTCGCTGCGGGTCGAGGAAGTGCCCGGTCGCGGCATCTGCGATGGCCACGCCGTCCTCCCAGGTGTCCCAGAGCCGACGTACGGCGGCGATCACCTCGTCGGCCTCGCGGTGGAGCGCGTCCGGATCGGTCACCTGGACGGAGCCGTATGCGTGTGCTCGAACAGGACTGTCGGTGGCCTCTGCGATCCAGCCGGCGCGACCGTACGACGCAAAATCGGCGCTGGCGAGCTGATTCGCCAGGTGAAACGGTTCGGCGTGGATCGCGCCCACTGCGGGGACCAATCCGATCGCGTCGGTCGCGGCGGCGGCGAATGCCACGACCTCCACCGGATCGAGCCTGCCTCGGATCGTCGGATGCTCGCCGCGTGTCGCGGGGTCGGCGAACGTCGCGAGCGCGAATCCGGCGCGTTCGACGCGTCGAACGAGATCGATGATCGACGGGCCGTCGCTCGGAGCGAGGTCACCGAAGTACCAGGACGCGGGATGCGCACCGGTGCCGTCGAGCTCGACCGCGAGCGCAAGTGATGTGGATGTGACTGGCAAGGTACTCACCACTTCGAGGATGGCTCCGGTGGCACCGCGTACTCGCGATGCCACCGGGCGGGAGGAAAGCCTCTGGATCGTTCTACTCAGACTAGAAATCGGATCGGGGAGGGAACACCCTTCCTCTCACCGTGATTCGAACCGAGTCGAGATTCGAACCGGGTCAGCGCACCGAGACGGATTCGCGGTGCGGGGTTGCCCTGCGCAGCTCCGGAGCGACCTCGGCCTGGAACAACTCGAGGCTCGCGCGCTGCTCCGCGGATGTGAGCCCACCCCTGTCGGCCGTCACGTGCATGACCTCGTGTCCGAGACGCTCGTGGTAACGCAGCACCTTGTCGATCACCTGCTGCGGACTACCGATGAGCGCGGAGCTCCGCTCGACGAAATCCTCGACGGTCTCGAACACGACGGGCAGTCCCGACTCGCGCGCGAACTGCAGCCGCTGCTCGAACAGCGGGCGGAACCGCTCGACGGCCTCCTGCGACGTCGGCGCGACGTACAGTCCGGCGGTCCCGGCACCGACGCGAGCATCCGCGGGATCGTGCCCGTACGCCGTCCACCTCTCACTGTAGTACTCGATCAGATCGGCGTAGGGCTCGATGGGGTTCGTGACATTCGCCGAGAACACCGGATCCCCGTACTGTGCAGCCAGATCTACGGATTCCCGGCTGGTTGCGCTGCCGTGCCAGATCGTCAGCCGCGACTGCAGCGGACGCGGCACGGTCACCGCATCCGTCAGCGGCGGCCGGAACCGCGTGTCCCAGGTGACCTTTTCACTGCCCCACAGCGCCCGGAACAGTTCGTATCCTTCACGATTGCGGTCCCACTGGTCGTCGGGGGTGACGTGGAACAGGTCTGCCTGAGCTGTGCCGTTTCCCTTCCCGATCATCAACTGCAGTCGACCACCCGAGAGGTTGTCCAGTGTGGAGTAGTCCTCGAATGCTCGCACCGGATCGAGCAGGCTCAGCGTCGTCACACCGGTCCACAGCTCGAGTGTGCTGGTACGAGCCGCGATGTTGCTCAGCACGACCGGAGGTGACGACGAGAGGAACGGATGCTCGTGCCGCTCACCGACCGCGAATCCTTCGAAGCCGAGTTGCTCGGCCAGTACTGCGGTGTCCACCACCTCGAGGAGCCGTTCGGAGGGCGTGAGTAGTTCGCCTGTCGCAGGGTCCGGCTGGTGGGTGATCAAGCTCAGGAGCAGGAATCTCATGCGGACTCCACCTTTCGGGTCAGGTGCTTCTCGAACGGGTGCGGGCCGATCTCCTCGGCGGGGCGACTCGGGTCGAACAACGCCGTGTAACCGGTCGACAGATAGAGGCCGACGGCCTCCGGTTGACGCCACCCCGTCGTGAGATAGATGCGGGAGTATCCACGCACCACGGCTTCGGCTTCGAGTTCTGCGAGGACGATGCGTCCGAGTCCGCGGCGACGGTGCCCGCGGGAGGTCCAGATTCGCTTGAGCTCGGCCGTGGTCTGGTCGTACCGACGGAAGGCACCGCCCGCGACCGGCTCGCCGTCTTCGATGACGACGAGCAACGCGCCGTCCGGTGGTGCGAACTCCTCTGCTGGATACGTGGTCAGGGACTCGACCTGTTCCTCGAGCGGCCGCTCGTAGCGAGTGCTGTATTCCACCGCCAGTTCTTCCAGCAGCGGCGCCGCCAGCGGATCGTCCTGTGCAACCGCCCGGATCTGCAGTCGTCGGGTCTCGCTCATCGGACCACCGCTTCCTCTCGGGTTCCGAATCGGAACAGTTCCGGTGCGACGGCAGTGCCGTCGGCCGGTCCTGCAACGAGTTCGCCGACTGCGGGTGCGAACTTGGCGCGCACCACGTCGCGGTCGGTGACGACTTCGATTCCGTCGGGGACGGGACGCAGTCCGCGCACTGCGACACCGAAGCGGACGTCGGCGCCGGCGAGGGCTGCGGCGTGCTGCAATGCGACGACGGATCGGTCGGCGTGGAGTCGTCCTGCATTGCGGTGATGCACGACCGCGGTATCGAATCGGACACCGGGCCAGCGTTTTCCGGCGTCGGACGGATCGAGGAGCTCGTGATCGATCCCGACGGCCCCGAGCGCACGCGTTGCTGTTGGCCGCCGGACAACTGCCTGGGGTAGTCGTGGATCTTGTCTCCCACACCGACGCGTTCGAGCAGTTCGCGGGCTTCGGCTTCGACCACGGCGCGTCTGCGTTTCTGCGCGGAGAGCGGTGCTTCGATGACATTCTCGAGTGCGGTGAGGTGGGGAAAGAGATTGAAGTTCTGGAATACGAACCCGATCCGGGACCGTTGCCGGAGGACGTCGCGGGTGCGCAGTTCATGCAACTTGTCGCCGCGACGGCGGTAGCCGACGAGCTCCCCGTCGATGCGGATGGTGCCGCGGTCGACCTTCTCGAGGTGATTGAGGGTGCGCAGCAGCGTGGACTTCCCGGACCCTGACGGGCCGAGGATCACCATCACCTCACCCTTGCGGACCTGCAGATCCACGCCCGCGAGCACCTCGAGCGACCCGAAGGATTTATGGACGCCTCGCACGTCGACGGCGTATTCGCTCTGCTGTTCGGTGGCGGTCATCGGGTTGCTCCTCGGGGTGCACCGACACCGGTGTCTCGGATCTCGCGGTACTGTGCGACCGCTTTCTGCCACGGGGTGAGAGGCAAGGCGCGGGCCGAGCCGCGCGCGTAGTGCCGCTCGATGTAGTACTGCACGATGGACAGCACCGTGGTGAGGACGATGTACCAGACGGTCGCGACCATGAGCAGCGGCACGACCCTGCCGTTGCGGCCGAAAATAACCTGTACCTGGTAGAACAGCTCGGCGATCGCCATCGTCGACACGATCGATGTGCCCTTGAACAGGCTGATGACCTCGTTGGCTGCGTTCGGCAGGATCGAGCGCATCGCTTGCGGCAGCACGATCCGGAAGAACTGGCGCAGCCGCGGGATGCCGAGTGCGTTGGCCGCTTCGATCTGCCCGTGGTCGACGGAGATGATGCCGGCACGAATGATCTCCGCCGAGTACGCAGCCTGGTGGAGTGCAAGGCCTATCACGGCGGCTGTGAAACCCGAGATCACTCCCGAGACCTGGAATTCGAAGAATCCGGGTCCGAACGGGATTCCGACAGACAGGGTTTGGTAGAGGTACGCGATGTTGAACCAGAAGAGCAGCTGGACGATCAGTGGGATGGACCGGAACGCCCAGATGTAGGTCCACGAAATGACCTGCAGTACTGGATTGTTCGACAATCTGCTGGCCGCCAGGAGCACACCGAGCGCGAATCCGACGACGGTCCCCCACAGGGTGAGCTTGATCGTCATCCACAGGGCCGAGAGGACCGACCCCGCGGTGAAGTACTGAGCGAAGGTCGGCCAGTCCCAGCCGGGGTTGGTCGCGAGACCGTGAATGAACTGTGCAACGACGATCAGAACCGCGGCGCTGGTCACCCATCTCCATGGGTGCCGGGTGCGGGCCACCGACAAGTCTGCGTCGTCTATGCGTTCCGGGGCCGAGTCGGTGGTACGGATATCGGTCGGCGCGCTCACGCCGACCTCCTGCGAACAGGAGACATCGAAACATGCCTTTCACGGGAGACAAGGAGACGGTATTCCGCAACCGGTTTCGGTGGCGGCACTTCGCAACAGCGTTGTCGGTGTCGTTCAGCAACAGCGTGATGATGCGCCGCGGCACAGATCGATGTGCCTGCGGCGCCACGAAGCGCGTTCGATACTGCTAGTCATCTCCGACCTCCATCGGTCCCGGCGGTAGCACCCGCACCCGAAAGCGGGGGGTTGCTGCGACGTCATTGAGCCAGGTCTCTCGGTCGCTCTGGATGGCGCCTCGAACTGTAAGGCCATTCGGACATGTGGTCAATAGTTGAGCCTGTTGAAGTCGACTGAATTATGTTGGTACACAATTAGAATCACTCTGATCTGAATTCTCCGCTGGCCGGAGGACTCCACCGCGCCGCCGAGCTGGAACCGAGACCACCACCGCCAATATCGATTGTATGTTCGAGTGAGTCTTGCAAATCGAATGCTAGTTCGATAGAATCTGATCATGGGTGGGGAACTCTGGAAACTCGACAACAAGCAACTCATGGCCGAGACACTCGCCGTGTCCGCCGAAATCCACACCATGCAGGTGCAACGAGTGGATCTGATGATCGCGATGTACGAACGCGACACCGTCGAAGACCACGGCTACCGCAGCCCCGCACACTGGCTCGCCGCCGCAACGAACCTCGAACTCGGCGAATGCCACCGCATCGAATCCCTGGCTCGTCTACTGCGACTGGAACCGGAAGTACGTGAGGCATACAGCTCCGGGCTGGTGGCTGCGGACAAAGCCCGCCAGATCGCCTACTTCTGCCAGCACTACCCCCGCACCATGAACCCCTGCGACTTCGAGAAAGCCCGCACCATCCTCATCGACCACGCCAGCGAGAAGGTCGCCACCAAAACCACCGTCCGAGCCCTGATCCGCCGACTCGAGCACCTCTACGGCACCGACGACGGACCACCACCCGGTGAAGACACCACCCGCAACGAACTGTTCGTCTCCACCACTCTGCACGGGCGAGTGGCGATCAAAGGAGAATTCGACGCCGTCACCGGCGCACGCCTGCGGCATCTGCTCTCACCGCTGTCGGCACCGAGACCCGAAACGAACGGCATCAAAGACGACCGGCCGGCCTCGCGGCGCACCGCCGACGCCTTCGAGCAACTTCTGCAGTGCATCGAAGCCGCCGGTCTCGTGCCCGTCGAAGGCGGTGTGAAACCGCACGTGACGGTCACCGCGTCGATCACGGATCTGACGAAGAACACCGCCGTGAGAGAACTCTTCGCGCACTCCCCGGAACAGGGATACGCGACCGAACCCTGGGCCGGACCACTGTCGATCGACACCGCACGGATGCTCGCGTGCGACTGCCAGGTCACCCGGCTCCTGCTCGACGAACACGGCGTCCCGCTGGCGCACGGGCGGACGCACCGTTCCGCGACGACGGCGCAACGGCGAGCGTTGACTGTCCGCGACGGCGGATGCGCCTTCCCAGGGTGCAGTACCCCGCCGGCCTGGGCGGATGCCCACCACATTCACCACTGGGTCGACGGCGGTGATACCGACCTCGACAACCTGGTGATGCTCTGCGGACATCACCACCGGTTGATGCACCACACCGAGTGGGAAGTCGAGATGACCGAAGCGCGTCGGCCGCAGTTCGTTCCACCTGCGAGTGTGGATCTGTTCCGGAAGCCGATTCCGGGGAACAGGCCGGATCTGGTCGTCTAGCTACACAACAGAACACAAAGACAGCCACCGTCACCAGTGCGCACCCGCGCCCTGGGGCCGGTGGCTGTGTGCGTCCGCCTACTTGGCGGCGGTGTTGAGTGAGCGCGTGGCCTCGGCCATCACACGAACGGCTTCGTTCCGCGTCAGCGTCGAGAAATACTGCTCCGACTGCTGCAGCTGCTCCCCCACAAGACACGTCGGCCCTTTGTCGAGATTCTCGAGAGCGCGCGCCACGGTGTCCTCGGGGCTCGTCGCGCCTGGAACCGGCGTGTCGAGGCTCTCGATCTGCCCCATTTCGAGCATCAGCCGACGCAATGCCGGGGTATCCGTTCGGCTGAGCACCAGCGACAACACGTCCACACCTTCAGGATTGAATTCGGCCCATAGGCTCTCACCCATCACGAGGTCGAAAGCCTTCGATGCGGAGTAGGCCGCCATGTTCGAACAGCCACGCAGACCTGATCCGGACGTCACGAGGATGATGCCACCCCTGCCTCGCTCGACCATGGCCGCTCCGAAGTGATGCGCCAACGCCATAGAGGTGACGCAATTGCGCTGAACCATCGCGAGTGCGGACTCGACGGAACGTGAGAGGAACGGGGCGGGTGAGGAATCAGCTCCGGCGCCGTACAGCACGATTCCGATCTCGAGCCCGGCCGTCCCCTCGACGATGTGCGCGACCGCGTCGGATTCGGAGAGGTCGACCGCGAGCACCTTGGTCTTCACTCCGTGGCGCTCGCGGATAGTCTCGGCGAGAACGTCGAGGTTCCGCTTACGTCGCGAGAGCAGGACGACATCGACTCCGCGTTCGGCGAGGGCGTGAGCGAATGCCTCTCCGACACCTTCCGACGCCCCGACCACCAGTCCCCACGATCCGTAACGCCTCGCGAATTCGCCATCGGTCGAAGCCATCGGGTCCCCTTGCGTCCAATCCGGAAATGCAGTTCTTATGTACAAGAATGACATTTCTGAAGGTCCGGCACAACAGTCTTTTCGAGCGCACAGAAAAGCCCCTCACCTGTTCGAACAGGTGAGGGGCTCTGGCGGAAGCGGAGGGATTTGAACTCTCCCAGACTCTCTGGTCAGCGAGCGCAAAACGCCTCTACCTGCAAATTCACTACTACCGGGATCACACCCAATCGCACCGAATCGACAGCAGGTGTGCCCAAAATGTGCCCACCGCGTGAACCTCGTGCCGTCACGTGAGGTTGGACGGCAGCCCCTCCGCTCCAAGCAGTGACATTGCGGACTCTGCACATCCCCAATCGCTGAGCGACCCAGTCCTATTCGTGGTTGTAGAGCTGGTTGAATTCGGGCTCAATCCATAAGATGTGAAAGACATCTTTCACCCGCACTCCGGCCATAGGCAATTTTCCGCAATACCGGAACGTCATGAATTTGTCCGAGTCCTCGAACCGTTGAGGGACCGATGGATGAATTGATCGGCGGTGAATGTGCTCGTACCCCACCCCATGCCGAGGTGCTCTGCCAAGATCGCTCCACGTCAGCCCACACAGCTTCTGAAGCGTGCCGGCGAAGGCTTTGACGCGATCTTGATCTAAGGCGGCCACATCGAAGTCAGTTACCAGGTGTCGGAGGCAAAACTTGGGGGATTCGTTGTCATGATTGACCGGTTCAGTCGGTTTCGATGCAACGCCACCCTTCGGTGCTGCAGGCCGATTACCACGATTCTTCCCCACTGGCCACTCTAAACGGTGATGGACTCGAAGAACGACGTCATCGAAGCGAGGCCGATCTCTGAATCTCGGCTATCCCCTTGCCCCCAGGCTGCAATCCAGGGGCCTTCATCGTGAGACATGTTTCGGAGGCGAGCTGCAGTAAACCCGCCATAGGAATTCCACACTTGGCCGAGGTAGTCCGCCGTCTCCGAGTCCACGTCATCCCAAGAGAACGCGTCTTCGTCGCGCAGCTCAAGCGGTGCCGCACCGAAGCGCTTAAACTGCCGATAGACGGACGGAACGACGGGGCCGTGTGACCAAGCCTGAATCTCGTCATCGAATAACGGGCGCCCGTATCGGGCCAAGTGGTGCCCCTGGGCGTAGTACAGCAGCTTCTGGAGCTTCATATTGGTGAGGGCGTCTTCGTCGTCCGCCCACGCCACGAACCACTTCGCAATCGTGCTTGCACTGTAAGTATCTGCCACTGTTCCCACCCCGCTCCCACTTGTAAGCATCTGTCAACACCATTCTCTACCCGTAGAGCCTGACCGTAGCGGCAATCTACGACATCGTGTACATCGGCCTTGCACTTGGGGCCGTTACCAGCAGCGATGATGGTGGCATCCCTTGCCAGTCCACATACCCCTCCCCCCTCAAGAATTCTCGGGGCTGCCGACAGTCGCTCGGCACTGGCGGGCGGGGGCACTGCCTAGACTCCTCCGCATGAACGACGACCTCAACGAATTTGCGACGCGGATCGGCTACACCGTCAACCAGAAGGATGGAGTCTGGCTGATCTCGCGCGGGCGTCCAGGATCGCAGAAGCTTGTGGAGTCCTTCCTGGACTCAGAATCGGTGAGGGAGTGGCTGGAGGAACGGGCACGCTCTGCGGTCTGGAATCTCGATATGGAGGATCCGGCGGTAACCGTGCGCAACCCGAATGGATCCGGGGTGGCGATCACAGTCGAGATCACGGACGCGGAGAATCCGGATGCTGGTGCAGTGATGGTTGACGGTGGGGTGGGCAGCGACTTTCCAAGCGGGGAAATCTCCAGCTTCTTCGTTCGGACGGAGGAACCGCCGGCCATCGGGTTCTGGTATCGGTAGCAGATTGAGAGCAGAACGCCCCGGCCTCGTGGTGAGGTCCGGGGTGTTCCGTGTTCGGCGCTGGTCGGGTCATCGATGCGAGGAGGTCCGGACCTCTGACGAGGACGAACAGGCGCACCTCTCCGGCCATGCATTCCCGGTCCCGGGCTGACACGTCCGGGTGGGTGAGTTTGACGCCGACGTCTATGTGGTCAGCTGAACCAGGCCGGCAGGGACGGTTCAGCCGGTGCAGCGGGCCGGGTCGGAGCGAGCGCGGTGATCGTGTTGATCGTGGCGACCGGGTGCTGACGCATCCGATTGAGCCAACTCCCACGTCGGGAAGCTGAGATCCTGCCACTGTCGACAGCGTTCGCGACGATGCGCCGGTACTTCTGCTCCTGCTCCGCCGTGGGCTTCCGTGTGGTCATCACACGCCGCCCAACCCGGTCAGTTTCTTGATCGCCGGAGGATTCGTGATCGCGACCGCGGGGACAGCGAAGCTCTGGACCCAGGTGATGCGGCGGGCCTCGTCGCGCCACGTCGTCGTGTTCAGCGGCTTCTCGTACGCCATAATCCCGCCCTTGCCCTTCTCGACGGCATACCCGGTGCCGGGAGCCAGTCGAGGACTGGTGAACACCGACAGCCCATTGGAAGCGAGCACCGCGGCCAGGTCCTCCCCGTAGGCGACCTTGAGCGCACGGTGTTCCTGAGGGTGCAGCACCAGCAGGTCGTACGTGACGCCGAGCTCGTCCATGTCGGCGGCCAGCTGCGCGGACGCCCAGTCGGAGGCCGGACGCTCGTTGTTCGGGGTCAGCTCCTCGGGCACGCCCGTGGTGATCACAGCGCCCCAGTCGTGACCGGGGACCACGCCGTTACCGGTGATCGCGGCCTCGACAGCGTCGATCACCCGCTGATTAATTTTCCGGACGATGGTGTTCGCCAACTGCGTGACGTTGTCGTCGAACTCGGAGACATTGTTTCGTTCCCGGGCCTCGTCGGTGACCCAGAACTTGCCGCCCCAATCCTCAGCCTCCGCGAGTTTCGGGGCGGGACGCTCACCCTGCACGACGGGGTATTCGGCGCCCGGTGAACGCTCTTCGACGTCACGGGTCGTGTAGAAGTTCTCGGCGCTCGCCTGGGTGTAGAGCAGTGCACCGCCTTCGACCTTCTGCCCGGTCGCGGACAGGAACTTGTCGATGACCAACTGGTCTGAGGTCAGCGCAGCGATGCGCTGAGTGATCAGGGTCGGGGCGTTCAGTGCGGCGTCGACGGTGAGCTGTCGGCCGGTCAGTTTCGGGATCAGGGGGTAGCTCATGATTCGTGCTCCTTCGGTGAGGTGGTCAGGTCAGCGCGTTCGATCCACCAGCGGCCAGCGACGCGGCGCCCGGGGAGTGTGTGGCGGCGGAGTCGTTGCCGGATGGCGTTCTCGGTGCATCCGAGGATCCGGGCCGCATCCGAGGTGCTGATCGGGTCGAGGAGGATCGGCGCATGCTCGGACGGTATCGACGAATCCTGTTGCGGCAGTGCCGCACTACCGTGCACGGCAGGATCGGAGAAACGTTCGAGGTGCTCGGCGAGCGCGACCAAACGGCGCGGCAGCGGCGGCATCTGCGCGCGGGTCAGGAGTTGGCCGGCGACGCGGATCACTTCCGCGACCTCGGCGGCCGGGCGGGGTCCGAGCAGCACCCGGTCGCCGAGGTCGAACAGTTCGGGGATGTCGTTCACTGCGGGTCCTGGTCGGGGTCGAACCAGGCATCGGAGCCGGGTGGGGTGGCGAGCCGGTCGAGGTCGCGGGCCGGGCGCCCATCACGGCCGTACGGCACCGAACGTCGGTACTCGTCACGGTCGTCCGGGTCGGCGAGCGTCGCGGCCACGTCGAGGCCGGCCAACTCGTCTGCGAACGCGGTCACGGAGTCGTCGGCCGGTTCGGGTTCAGTGGTGTCGTGGGTCATGGTGCGATCCTTCGTGTGGAGAGGGTTCCGAGAGCCGGTTTTCGGCGTCATCGGTGCAGCGTGTGGATGGTTTTTGCCCGTAGAAAAATCCGGTCCGTAAAAAAAGCCTGACTAGGCCGAAGGGAAGTCAGGGACCCCTCCCCCCTCCAGAATTTTCGGGGTGGGGGTCTGTCAGTGGGTGCGGTGGTCGGGGCAGCGCTGGCTGCGGTGCTTGGTGAGCTGCGGGCACTTGGCTTCGAGGCAGCGGCGGGGTGCTCGCTTGCTGCGGGCCCGGACGGTGGGTGCGTAGTTGATCCTCATCGGGTGGTCTCCTCGGTCGTATCAATGAGCGCGTCAGCGAGACGTCGAGCCTCGACGACGCTGAGGGCGTAGCTGTGGCCCGCGATGGTGAGCTGGATCGGTCGTCGTTCTCGTGGCCGGCGGGTCACTCGCGGCTTTACGGTGTTCGGCTGTACTCGCATCAGGCGTCGCCCTCGCTTGCCTGCGTGACTGCGAGGGTCCGGACGTTCTCCACTCGCAGTGTCGAGGGCGGCACGATGTGCACGATGGCGTGACTGCCGTGCCCGGAGAGTTCGACGCGCTGCTCTGTGGCGAGGGCGGGATCGGACGGCCACAGGTGTGAGAACACAGAGTTCTGTTCGTTCAGTTCGATGCGGGAGCGGATCGGCCGGCCATCGGAGTAGGTGGCGGTGTCGAGGCGTCGGGCTGCGAGTTCGACGACTTTCGTGGCGAGGTCGGACAGCGCGTCGAGTGCGACCTCGATGCGGGCGGCATCGTCGTTGTCTTGGACGTTGCTGCAGATCTCGTCGGTGATCCAGTCGAGTTGTGTCTTCACGAGTGTGGCGACTTCGGCGAGGGTGTCGGATGCGGGGATGTTGGTCATGCTGACTCCTGGTTGGTGGTGGGTCGTCCGATGAGGCCGCGGGCGGTGCCTGCCCACACTCCGGACGGATTGCTGAGTTCTGCGGCTGCGGTGCGGCACGCGCTTTGCACGGGACACCGGGCGCATTGACCGCGTGCCCATGCGAGTCGGGCGGATCGGCTCTCGACTGATTCGTCGGGTAGCTCGGCATCGAACAGCGGTGCGCGCCCGGTGCAGCGCGCGCCATGCAGTCGGGGGTCGACGAGCCCGGCGATCAAGTCGGGGATGCGTGGCAGGTGCGAGGTCTTGCGGCGAGTCATGCGGCTGGATCTCCGATCGGTTCACCGGAGCCGAGCCACTGTCCGGCACGGCGTCCGGGGGTGCGGACAGCAGGTTCGGAAGGCTCGTCGACGGCAGTGAGGACACCAGTCGGGCCATTCTCGGGAGCGTGGCCCGACTGCGGTTTTTCCCCAGTGGGGCCAACCTGTTTCCGCTGGTCAGCCCCAGTTGGGCCAGTAGGGCCACTCTCTCGTGCATGAGGTCCGTTCTCGTCGAGCGTGGCCCGACTGGGAAGCGACCATGTTGCAGTGCGCGGGAATCCCGAAACGGTCGACACGATGCCGAGCGACTTCGCTGCACGCTTGACGGTCCGGTCGGCGTACTTCTCTTTCGCCGCGGCCGCCAGGACGTCCTTACGTGCGGTCGGCCCGCTCTCAGTGAGGTAGTCCTCGAGCCAGCGTTCGGTCTCGGTCCGGTCGTCGTCCTCATCGTCGGAACCACCGAGCAATTCCCGAGCATCCCGGGTGGTCTCCCCCAACCACTTCAGCGCACCGACTTCCGCCGGCCCGTCCTCGGTCTGCACGGTCGTCGATTCGAGCGTCGCCTCCATCGACCGGACACGTGGCGCAAGGTTGCCCTTGGTGTTGGTGACGACGAGGTTGCCGCTGTCCTCGTCCTTGGCGACGGACAGCACGGATCGGGCGACCTGGGACCACGCGATCGACCCGAGGATGAGTTTTCCGGTGTCGGCCCCGTCGCGCTTGCCGAAGTGGCACAGCCCGAACACGACGCAGCCCTGACGTGAGGCGAGTTGCGCGAGCGGTTCGAGGTACTGCCGCACCGCGCGGTCGTCCTTGCCGGACAGCTCCGAGGACATGGACGACGTCGCGGCATCGAGGACGACGAACGCGACCCGGTGTTGTGCGATGACCTTTTCGAGCGCCAGGGTGTCGAGCGGCAGGATCAGTGTCCCGGTGTCGGTGTGCGAGGTCTCGACGTCGACGAACAGGACACGGTCCATGTCGGCCCCTGCGGCCTTCAATCGGGGCGCGACTGTGAACTCCCGCGAGTCCTCCGAATGGACGTACAGCACGTTCTGAGGGGTGCCGTGCAGTTCCCCTTCGAGCTTGCCGCGGGTGACCTGCGCGCAGATCTCGGCGGCGATCGTCGACTTACCGAGACCCTCTCGGCCGGCCAGCAGGGTGAGTGACCCGGCCGGTATCCAGTCCTCCATGACCCAGCGAACCCGCTGCATCTTCACGTCCGCACCGCGGGTGACCTTCAGTCGCCGGCCTGCCTGCCCACCGAGATCGACGATCTCAAGTTCGTCGAGTCCGCACCCGGCGGCGATGTGGTCGGCGGCGTCCTTACCTTCCCTCGCCGTGGCCACAACGACACCCGCAGCGATCGGTTCAACGATCTTGTGAACATCCAGGGCGTGCTTACGCCCAGGTTCGTCGTCGTCGGCGACGATTACCACGGTGTGCCCTGCCAGTGGGGACCAGTCGAATTGGCCGGCCTTCCCGGCTCCCATCGCGGAGCAGACAGCGACACCACCGACCGATTCGACGGCGTGCACGTCCTTCTCGCCTTCAACGACGTAGACCGGTGTGCCGGTGGCGACCTCGTCGAGTCGTTCGACCCGGTAGAGATCTTGCCCCTTGGTGTTGCCCGACTGGCGGAACTTCTTGCGGCCGTTGTCTTCGTAGGTACGGAAGACGGTGCGTCCGTCGCGGTAGGCGTAGCTCGTTCCGGCCGGGTCGTCGAATACGTCGCGGTGGTGCAGTCCGAGTGAGTCCATCACGTTAGCGGTCGAGCATCCTGCGTGGCAGTGGACCAGCACGCTGCCCTCGATGCGTGTCAGCGACAGCGAGGGGTTGCTGTCGTCGTGGGCGGGGCACTGCGCGACAGCCTGGCTGTTGTTTCGGGGTCGAACGAGCTTGCCGGCGTCCGTGAGACGGTCGACCAGTCGGTCATACGCGGCCCGAGTCACGCTGCACCCCGATCATCGACGCGGACGTCGGTGCGTCGCCACACCCGCGCAGGTGCGTCCCAGTCGTCGTCTGCGGCACGGGGTCCGTAGCCGTGGAACTCGATGTAGCCGCGGCGTTGTAGTTCGCGTACGAGTGCTCCACGGCGGCAAGGCTTGTCGTCTGCGTAGGGCGGGAGGTACAGCGCCATTTGTGCGGCGGTGAATGTGGCTCCGGGTGAGAGATGGGAGACCCAGTGCTGTGCCAGCGCGAGGAGGTCGGAGTGCGCCGCAGCGAGCGCATTGGCGGCCCCGTTCGGGATACGCTTGTCTTGACGCATTCGGGTGCGTCCTTTCGGGTTCGGTGGGCCGGGAGTCCTCGATCGGGGCTCCCGGCCCGAGTGCTTCGTGGTTTCGCAGACCCTCTTGGCACGGGTGGAGCTGTTCGTCAGGTCACGGTGATCGCCTCATTGCGTTCGTGGCGTCCTCGCCGAACCTGTCGTGCCGGACCTTTCGGTCGGGCATGTTGCAGATGCCGACGAGCATGATCGCGACGTTCTGGGTGACGATCACGACGATGAGGAAGAACTCGAGGGTGGTGGTCACAGTCCCTCCCGGATGTCGGCAGCCGCGCGGATCTCGTCCTCGTCGCGCTGGAGCTTTCGGGCCTCTGCATGGGCAGCCTGTCGACAGGCTTCCTGGAGCTCGTCGATGAGGCGGCGTGCCTCCTCCGGGCTCAGGTACGCGCGGATGTCCCGGCCGAATGTGACGCTGATTTCGGATTCGGTACCGACGTTGCCGATGCAGCGCGCAGACACTGGTGCATCGAAGGCTTCGACGAAGATGGAGGACATCACTTCACCTGCCCGACGATGTACTGGTACGCCGCGAAGATCGCCGTCGTGACCTGGTGGTAGTCGTCGACCTGGCCGGGAAGACGCAGAGGTCGTGGAACATTTCGCCGCCCTGCATACCGGTGCTGTCGATCGTGATCTCGATTTCGCTGTGCGGCTGGCTCTCTTCGATGCAGTCATGACGCCAGACCTGCGCGGTGAACACGCCGCGGGTGACCTCTGCGAGAAGAAAGTTGTCCCCGTCGCCCCAATCGGCATCAGGGCCGAGCGTTTCGAGGTTCTGGTAGACCGTGGGGATCGGGTCGACGAGGATGCCCTCGGGAGCAGTCGCTTCTGTCAGCCCATCGACCTCGTCGGCGGACAGTTCGTCCTCGGGCACCGGACGGTCGTGCGGGGTGATCTGGTATTCGATCGTCTTGCCGTCGGGTGCGATCGCGAACAGTGCGCTGTCGGTGATGTGGCGCGTGAACTCGGTGGCGCCGAAGTGCTCGACGGCGTGAGACGTGGCGCGGTCGAGCGCTTGGGCGAATGTGACGGCGTGTCCGACGACCTTCTTGACGCCGGCCATGATGACAACGACGAGGTAGCTTGCGGGGGTGGGGGTAGAATCTGTCACTGATCTAGTCCTTACTTCGTGGTTGGGCTGGTCGGCGTCGTCAGCGGGAATCGGAGCTGTAACTCCCCCGCTGGCGACGTTCTTCGTTGCGGCCATCAGGCGGCACCCGGTCGGTCGTCGGTGCGGGTCATGACATTCGAGTTGACGTAGTCCTCGAGGTCGGACCAGCGGTAGAGCACTCGCCGGCCGTGCTTCACAAACTTCGGTCCGATTCCGCGGTAGCGGTCGTTCGCCAGCTTTACGGCCGTGCTGCGCAGGTACTCGGCAGCTTCTTCCGGCGTCGCGAGTGCCGACACCGGGACGATCGTCTTCTTCATCGAAGCTTCCCTTTCGATCGTTGGAGCGATCTTTTTAATCGCTATCGAGATCTATTGGTAACAGTCGAATGAGTGCGTGTCAAATGGATCTGCATAGGGATCGAAAAGATCGCATATGCTGTTCCGTATGACTGAACCATCCCCAATCGATTCACTCGGCCCGACAGGTGTGCATGTGGCACGCAACGTGCAGCGGTTACGCGAGACCCGCAATCTGTCGTTCGCGGACTTGAGTCGGGAGCTGGCGAAGATCGGTCGGCACATCCCCACGCTCGGCCTTCGCAAGATCGAGTCGTTGCGGCGGCGCGTGGACACGGACGACCTTGTTGCACTGGCGATCGTGTTCGACGTCTCCCCCGCGACCCTGCTGATGCCGCACGCTTACGACATGGAGGAGTGGTCGACCGGAAGGTCCGCACTCACAGACCCCGATGCCAAATACCGGTTCGAGGTCGTGTGGGATTGGCTCGTTGCTGACGCGCCCCTCGTCGTAGGCGCAGAAAGCCCAAACGGGCGTCAGATGCACGCATTCCGGCTGAATGCAGTCCCGGAACACGCCTACATGCGTAAGCAGCTCGGATTCGACGCGGACGGACGGGCTCGGCGCCATGGCGACGATTGAGTCGTACGAAACATCCTCCGGGAAGCGGTACATGGTCCGCTTCCGTACGCCCGACCGAACCCAGTCGAAGAAGCGCGGATTCAAGTCGAAGCGGGAAGCTGAGCGGTTCGCGGCCACAGTAGAAGTCGAGAAGATGCGCGGCGAATACGTGCCGCCGTCCCTTGGACGCATCACGGTCGGAGAGCTGGCACCGGAATGGCTGGCGCGCAAGAAGGTCGACACCAAAGCCTCAACGTACAACGCGATCGATTCATCGTGGCGCACACACGTCGAACCGCGCTGGTCATCGACACGGATCGCTGACATCAAGCTCGGCACCGTCGAACGGTGGATCGCCGACATGGGGCGCGACGAACTCGATGACGACGATGAGATCGTCAAGAAGGGATCCGGCGCCACCGTGGTGATCCGGGCGTACGGCATCCTCGCGGGCATCCTCGACGACGCCGTGAAGAACGGTCGCATCGTGAAGAACCCGGCGCGCGGAGTCGAGAACCTGCCACGGAAGTCGAAGCGTCGACACAAGTACCTCACGCCCGACGACGTTGCGACCCTCGTACACGAGGCCGGCCACAACGGTGCCCTCGTCCTGGTCCTCGCCTACTGCGGACTTCGGTGGGGTGAAGCGATCGGGCTACGGGTACGGGACATCGACTTCCTGCGGCGTCGTCTCACCGTCCATGAGAACGCGGTACAGGTCCGAATGAAGCACGTCGTCGGCACCACGAAGGGCGACAAGGTGCGATCCGTGCCGGTGCCGGCCTTCGTCCTCGACGCGGTAGCGCAGCAATGCGAGGGACGCGGTCGCGAGGATCTCGTGTTCCCCGGCCGCGACGGCGAGCACATGCGCCGACCGGTCAGCCACAGCGGATGGTTCGAGCTGGCAGTGAAGCGGGCCGGCATTGAACGGGTGACCCCGCACGACCTGCGGCACACCGCGGCATCGTTGGCGGTCGCGGCCGGAGTGAACGTGAAGGCACTGCAACGGATGCTCGGACACGCGTCAGCGGCGATGACGCTGGACACGTACAGCGACCTGTTCGACGAGGATCTGGACGCTGTTGCGGTCGTGCTCGATCATGCCTATTCGGCGGCGGGTGTGCCCAATATGTGCCCACCGGAACCGGTCGAGCAGTCCACAGAGGCACGAAAAAGCCCCTCACCTGTGTGAACAGGTGAGGGGCTCTGGCGGAAGCGGAGGGATTTGAACCCCCGGTCGCTCTCACGACGCTCGCTTTCAAGGCGAGTGCATTCGGCCGCTCTGCCACGCTTCCGTGCCAAATCTTAACTGCATCGCCGATCTACTTGTCAGCGAGGGCTTCGTCCACGCGCGCGAAGATTCGGCCGAGGGTGTTCAGCTCGCTCTTGCTCAGCAGATCTATGAGGTTGGTGCGCACATCGTCGACATGGGTGGGAGCAGCCTCCGCGAGGCGACGACGGCCTTCGCCGGTGACGGTGGCAAGCACGCCACGACCGTCCTCGGGACACGAACTCCGAACGACCATTCCATCGGACTCCATGCGCCGGATCTGGTGAGTGAGGCGACTGCGGGACGACAGCACACCGTCGGCCAGTTCACTCATACGCAGCGACCCCTCGGCGGCCTCGGTCAGCATGACCAGAATCCGGTATTCGGCAAGGGACAACCCATGCTGGTCCTGCAGGTTTCGGTTGAGTATTTCCATCAGCCGGCTGTTGCCGTCCATATACCGCCGCCAGGCGTCCTGTTCCTCCGCAGTCAGCCAGTTCGGTGTGTCATGTTCGCCGGTCACGCGGGAAGTGTAATCACCGACGTGCCCGGGAAGTTACCGCCAGGTATTCCGAGGCGAGGATGTGCGCGAGTCATTGCCATATCTCGAGCCCGTCACGATAACGTCGTCGACATGCACGCAATCGTCGCCACCGAACCCGGTGGGCCCGAAGTTCTCCAGTGGATCGAACAACCGGACCCGCAGCTCGGTCCCGGACAGGTTCTTCTCGATGTTGCCGCCACCGCGGTCAACCGAGCCGACCTGCTGCAGCGTCGAGGTCTGTACCCGCCACCGCCCGGAGCCAGCGAGATCCTCGGACTCGAGTGTTCCGGTGTGATCGCCGACCTCGGCGAGGGAGTGTCCGGGTGGAAGATCGGCGACCGGGTCTGCGCGCTGCTCACCGGCGGCGGATACGCGGAACAGGTCGTGGTTCCCGCCTCTCAACTGCTTCCGGTACCCGAAGACATGGATCTCGCTGCGGCAGCGTCACTGCCCGAGGTCGCGTGCACGGTGTGGTCGAACGTCGTCATGGGCGCCGGTCTGACCCGTGGAGATGTCCTGCTGGTACACGGTGGTGGCGGCGGCATCGGTACACATGCCATCCAGGTCGGCAAGGCTCTGGGTGCGACGGTGGTGGTCACGGCGTCCGCCGGCAAGCTCGATCGCTGCCGCGAGCTGGGCGCCGACCTGGCGATCGACTACCGCAACCAGGATTTCGTCGTCGAGGTGAAGAAAACCTACGGCGGCGCGAACGTCGTGCTCGACAACATGGGCGCTGCCTACCTGTCGCGGAACATCGACGTGCTCGCACCCGACGGCACGCTGGTGGTGATCGGCATGCAGGGCGGTACCAAGGGCGAGTTGAACCTCGGCAAGCTGCTCGCCAAGCGCGGCCACGTCACGGCCACGGGCCTGCGCGGCCGACCCGACACGGGCAAATCGGGTAAGAGCGCGATTGTCTCTGCTGTCCGTGAACACCTCTGGCCGCTGGTCGACGAAGGCAAGGTCCAGCCCGTCGTGCACGCCGAGCTTCCGATCACGGACGCTGCCAAAGCACACGAGCTGCTCGACTCCCCCGAGACCGTGGGCAAGGTCGTGCTGAAGATCGACAGCAGGTAGGCCGCGCAGACCGAGATCAGAAACCGACCGAGATCAGAAGTTGCGGAGTTCGCGGACGAGCTGGTCGATCTCGAACGCTGTGGTGTAGGGCGCGAGGCCGACGCTGACGGCGCCGCCCTCGTCGCTCACCCCCAGTGAGTCGAGCAACCGGCTCGTCCCGCGAGTGCTTGCAACGGTCGCTATGCGGCGATCGGCCAGGTGCGTGGCGACCTTGTCGGCGGGCACACCGTCGATCGTGAAGCTGATCGTGGGCACTCGGCTCGACGCACGCCCGAGCACCATGACGCCGCTGAGACTGTCGAGTTGGCGCAGGAGCCGCTCGAATAGTTTGTCCTGGTAGTGCTGCATCGAGCTGATGGAAATCTCGAGCCGTTCCCGTCGGCTGCCGGTGGCTTCGTCATCGAGCGAGGCCAGGAAGTCGATCGATGTGGTGACACCGGCGAGCAGCGCGTATTGATGGCCACCCACTTCGAGCCGTTCCGGCCCGCGCGCGTGTGGGTCGAGCGACATCGCCGGTACCCGGTCGAGGTGCGCTGGATCGGCGAAGACCAGCGCCCCGATCTGGGGCCCGCCCCAGGCGGCCGCGTCGACGGTGACGATGTCGGCGCCGAGATCGGCCATGTCGAGGTGGGCGTACGGTGCGGCACCTGCGGCATCGACGACCATCAGACCTCCCGCATCGTGGATGAGGTCGGACACCGCACGGACGTCGGGCGCCGATCCCACGACCGACGAAGCCGCCGACAACGCGACCAGGCGCGTTGTCGGGGTGATCAGTTCCTCGTACTGCCAGGCCGGCATGTCGCACGTCTCGATCTCGACCTCGGCCCACCGCACCTGCGCGCCGTAACGGCTCGCCACCCGCAGCCACGGCGCCACGTTCGCTTCGTCGTCGAGACGTGAGAGCACCATGCCGGTGCCGAGCCCGAGCCGTGGGCTCAGCGATTCGGCCAGCCATGCGAGCAGCACCGCGCGGCTGGGTCCGAGGACCACGCCGGACGGGTCGCCGCCCACCACGTCGGCGATCGCGGTGCGCGCCGCATCGAGGATCCCTGCGCTTCGACGGTTCGAGATGTGCCGGCCCGCCGCAGATCCTGCAGCATTTCGAAACGCTGTCGACACGGTGCGGGACACCGCGTCGGGGATCTGCATACCGGCCTGCGGATCGAGGTGGATCCAACCGTCGCCGAGCGAGGGGATCAACCCCCGAATCCGGGCAACGTCGTAAGCCATGGCAGACACTCTAAATCTTGGAGTCAATCGGTGGTCGCTCGCGCCCGGCAACCACCTACCGATGGGTACGCTCGGGCAGGGAAATCGCGGACATTTCGCTCATCGATCGGGTCGGCGCCGCGGCGATCGCCGGGAAAGGCCAGAATTGACTCATGACGCATCCCGAGAATGACGATGTTCTGGTGATCGGTCCGGACGGCCGACCCGTCCGTGTTCCTCGCAGTGACGAGGCACAGCCCGAGGCGCGGCAGCCGAAGGAAGCGTCCGAGGACGAGGCGGGAACCGGGGAGACGCTCTCCGACATGGTCGAGCAGCCCGCGAAGGTCATGCGCATCGGCACGATGATCAAGCAGCTACTCGAAGAGGTGAAGGCCGCTCCCCTCGACGATGCGAGCCGTGCCCGGCTCAAAGAGATCCATCACTCTTCGATCAGGGAGCTCGAGCAAGGCCTCGCTCCCGAACTGCGCGACGAACTCGAGCGGCTCGCGTTGCCGTTCAGCGAAGAATCCGTACCGTCCGACGCCGAGCTCCGCATCGCTCAGGCCCAGCTCGTCGGCTGGTTGGAGGGATTGTTCCACGGGATCCAGACCGCGCTGTTCGCCCAGCAGATGGCAGCCCGCGCGCAGCTCGAGCAGATGCGTCAGGGCGCGCTGCCTCCCGGATTGAACATCCAGGGCGGGCCGGATGACCAGCAGGGTCACGGCCACACCGGTACCGGTCAGTACCTGTAGGCGTCGGGTGCTGGAAGCGGACCGGTAGGCTCGAAACTCGTGTCAGCGTCTGGAGCAGCATCGTGAGCCGAGTCAGCATCGAAACCCGAAACGCATGCGTCGACTTTCCGATCTTCGACGCCAAGACCCGGTCGCTGAAGAAGGCGTTCCTGGGCAAGGCCGGCGGCGCGATCGGACGTAACGACTCCGACGTCGTCGTGGTCGAAGCGCTTCGCGACATCACGATGTCGCTCAAGGAAGGCGATCGTGTCGGACTGGTCGGGCACAACGGTGCCGGCAAGTCGACGCTGCTGCGCCTGTTGTCGGGTATCTACGAGCCGACGCGCGGCGCGGCTCGGGTGCGGGGGCGGGTCGCGCCGGTCTTCGACCTCGGTGTGGGCATGGACCCCGAGATCTCCGGCTACGAGAACATCCTCATCCGCGGCATGTTCCTCGGCATGACCCGCAAGCAGATGCTCGCGAAGGTCGACGAGATCGCCGAGTTCACCGAGCTCGGCGACTACCTGTCGATGCCGCTGCGCACCTACTCGACGGGTATGCGGGTGCGCATCGCGCTGGGTGTGGTCACGAGCATCGATCCTGAGATCCTGTTGCTCGATGAGGGCATCGGCGCGGTCGACGCCGAGTTCATGAAGAAGGCGCGAGTCCGGCTGCAACAGTTGGTGGCGCGATCCGGCATTCTCGTCTTCGCGAGCCACTCCAACGAGTTCCTCGCGCAGCTGTGCGACCGGGCCATGTGGATCGATCACGGCCAGATCCGCCAGGAGGGCGGCATCGAGGAAGTGGTGCGCGCCTACGAGGGCAACGATGCAGGCGACCACGTGCACACCGTCCTCGAAGAACTCGAGCGTGAACGTACCGCCGAATCCTCGACGGGCGGTAACGGTGCCTGACGAACGCATCATCGGCGTCGTCGTCACCCATCGCCGACGTGAACTGCTGGCCGAATCGCTGAAGGTGCTGGCTGCGCAGACACGACCGCTCGATCACCTCGTCGTAGTGGACAATGCGGACGAAGACGAGGTGCGCGCGCTGGTCGACGTGGTCGAGATACCCACGACCTATCTCGGTTCGAAGCACAATCTGGGCGGAGCAGGCGGCTTCGCGCTCGGCATCCTGTACGCGCTGTCGCTGGGCGCCGACCGGGTGTGGCTCGCCGACGACGACGGTCGCCCCGACGGCGACGAGGTCCTCGCGACGTTGCTCGACTGCGCTGAGCGCAACGGCCTGGCCGAGGTGTCGCCGGTGGTGTGCGACATCGCCGAGCCCGACCGGTTGGCGTTCCCGCTGCGTCGCGGTGTGGTGTGGCGGCGCTGGCGTCACGAACTCGGCGACGAGGACCTGCTCCCCGGTATCGCCTCGCTTTTCAACGGCGCGCTGTTCACCGCGGACGCGATCGACGCGGTCGGTGTGCCCGACCTTCGACTGTTCGTGCGCGGCGACGAAGTGGAGGTCCACCGCCGGCTGGTGCGCTCGGGGCTTCCCTTCGGGACGTGCCTGCAGACCGCGTATCTCCATCCCGACGGCGCCGACGAGTTCAAGCCGATCCTCGGCGGCCGGATGCATACCCAGTTCCCCGACAACGACGTCAAGCGGTACTTCACGTACCGCAACCGCGGCTACCTGTTATCGCAGCCGGGGCTGCGTCGGCTGCTGCCGCAGGAGTGGGTGCGGTTCGGCTGGTACTTCCTGGTTACCCGTCGCGACCCGTCGGGTCTGCGTGAGTGGGTGCGGCTCCGCAAGTTGGGTCGTGAGGAGAAGTTCTCCCGGCCCTGATCTCGCAGATCTCGTTCTGCCACGAACCGCCTTCCCCTCACTCCGTGATGAAGTCCCCGCCTAGCGTGTATACGGCTTCACCCCCGCCGCGCGCGCTGCTGTAATCCACGACGATCACGATGTCGTCGCTGCGTTCCCCACCCTCACTGCCCCAGAATCCGATGTCCACGCCGGCGGCACCTCGGTCGACGGGATCGATACCGAATCGGCTCATCGCGTCGTCGCGCACCCGTTCCAAAGTGTCCGCGGTGACGTCCGCCAGCCGGAACCGGGGAAGGTCGCTGTCGCTCATGGCCTCGTCAGGCTCGCTGAAACTTCCTCCACGGAGCCACATTCGGTAGTAGGTGTCGCCGCGGTAGTAGTCGAGCATGAATCCGGGAGTATTACCGGAATCGAACGAGATCTCCTTGACGAGCGGGTCGGCGGCGGAGATCCCCCGCGCAGCGAGGGCGGTCTCGACCTGCTGTAACCCTGCGGCGAGATCCTCGGCGGGCCACCAGGGTGCAACGGTGCCGTCGGCCGTTGCATGAATCCGGGTCGACGACCCGTCGAACCAGCTTTCAGCGACGATCGGTCGGGTCTCCCCGAGGATGTCGTCGTCGGAGCGGGAGACGATCAATCGTTCAGGTGTCGCGAGTTCCGGCGGCACCATGGCCGCGGCCTCTGCCAGGAACGGCTGCGCCGAGAACTCCTGCAGTTCGTCGGCGGTGAACGTGTCTGCGGTGCGTCGATCGGTGCTGCCGTCGAGGACTGTCCACCTGCCCTCCCAACCTGTGTAGGTGCGCGCGCGGTCTCCCCCGAGGTAGACATCCACTATCGCGTAGGTGTCGTAGGTCTGGATCTGCAGAAGCGAATTCAGTGACTCCGGTGATTCGGACCGCAGGTGGGCAAGCGCGTCGTCGTACAGGTCCCCCAGCGACAGCGCGTCGGTCCCGGCGACCTCGTCGACAGGTTGCGCGGACACTGCCGCCGTGCTTTCCGGTGTGAAATCCCAGAAGTCGCTCGGCGGCAACAGCATCGTCGCCCACATCGCCACCAGTGCTGTGACCACTGTGGATGTGCGCGCTCGCGCACCGCCGTGCTCGATCACGGGGGCTGCTCCGGGTTCACCGACCGCCTCCGACGGCAGTGTGCCCCGTCCGTCGGCAACGATCTCCGCGACCTGGGAGTTCGACAGGGCGGCGCGGGTCCGGAATGAGAACGGTGCGTCTCCCCGAGGATGCGCCCGGCCCGCAATGAGAGTGGACGAGAAAGCCAGGTTCGGTGCGGATCGATCGATGAGATCGACGTCGACGGGCACCGGATCACCGCCGGCCACGGGGAAGGTAGAACGGGACAGGGCGGTGACGATCGTGCCCGTACCGAGTACGACGAACAGCACTGCAAGGATCAGGAACCAGCCACCGGAGTACGCACCCATCGCAACGCCACCGCCGATGAGCATGCCGCCTGCTGTCGCACGAACCGTCGAACTCACAGCACCGCCTCTACGCGTCTCGGGCACGGATCGACTCTAACCAGCGCAAGACCCGACGGCATCGGCACGGTAGCGTTTCTGCCATGCGTGGAACGATGCTCCCGGCATGACTGCTACGGATGCGCGGCCCGAGACGGTGCCCGCCCTGATCACACGCACCGAGTACGCGGACGGTCCGGCGCTGATCCGCAAGCTCCTCGGTGTGACGTTCCTGCTCGCACCGATACCGCTTCTCCTCGTTCTCGCGCTCGTCGGGGTGCCCTCCACGGTCATCGTGGTGGTCGTCGGCGCATCCGTGACCTGTGCACTCGCAATGCGTTCGTTCGGGTCGCTCGCTCAGCAGCGCGCCGCAGTCCGGCTCGGGGTCGTCGACGAACAGATACTCATCGGCACCGAGGACACGGCCGACGACGTGCGCCCACTGTCCGAGCTCACCGATGTCGCGCTTTCGAAGGAGCAGTCACCCACGACCCGCATCGCGCCCGACGAACGGGACCTTCGTGTCCGGGGAGTCCGGTCGCTGCAACTCACTTTTCGCGACGGCGCCGTCTACGTGGTTGCGTTGTTGGAGACCGATCCCGTGGCGATCGAGATCATGCAACGGTTGCGACGCGCGGTACCCGCGAGACCTCGTACCTACCCACAGATGAAACCCGCCGGCCACCGCACCGCCACCGAGCCTGCGCGCGAGGCGGCTGAGCCCCAGGCGAGTCGCAGCCCAGAGCCGGTCGAGACGAGCGCGTCTCCGGCCGCCGACGTCCGCCTGTGGGAAGCCGCTCGCGTCGTCCACAACCGGGTCCTGTCGGAGTACGGCGCATACGAGCTCGATCCCGCTCTCTACCTTAGGTATCCCGGTGTCACGGACATCACCCGCGAAGCCGTGATGGACTTCCACACCGCACTGGAAGAGGCACAGGCGTTGGCCACCGACACCTACCCGGGAGACGCGGCCTTCGCGGGCCGCTACCGGACGGCCGTCGACGCCCTGCGTCGGAGGTGGGCGCGGTGCGAACGCGACGGCAAGGCGGCCGGAACCGGGTATCTCCCCAGCGAGGACGGTTCGGACCTCGACACAGCCGCCAAGCTCTACAACCACGCCCGGTCCACCGACAACGCGGAGGAGAAGGCGTCGTATCTGCGCAAGGTGCAGCAGATCATCCAGGATCTCGACGGACGCGGGCGCGTCCATCTACCGCAACCGGTCGTCTCCGCCATCGAAACCCAGGTGCGCCTGGCTCTGGGACCCGGCACCAACGCGCACTGAGTATGATGGGGCCGATTCCGTCACGGTAGGTCGCAACGCTTATACGACCAGCGCGGATCCGCAGTGCCCCAGTCATTCACACCGATCCGCCAACGAACGTGCGCAGTCCGCTTTACACTTTTCGCACCATTCCTCCTGGGAGCGATCATGACACCACGAGACAGCGCACCGTCCACCCTCTGCGATGCCTTTCAGACCACCGCCGCGGCGTATCCCGACAGCGTCGCACTGCGCACACCGAACGACTCCGTCCGGTACACCTGGCGTCAATACGCCGACCGTGTCGAGCGGCTCGCTGCCGGACTCGCCGGGCTCGGGGTCCGGCACGGCGACACCGTCGGCCTGATGCTGACCAACCGGCCGGAGTTCCATGTCCTCGACACTGCAGCATTTCACCTGGGCGCGACCCCCTTCTCGATCTACAACTCGCTCACCGCCGACCAGATCTCGTACGTACTCGGCAACGCCGGCAATCACGTGATGATCTGCGAGGAACAGTTCGCCCCGGTGTTGCGCGAAGCGATCGGCACCACGAAGATCGAGCACCTGGTGTGCGTCGACGCAAAGCCCGAGGGCACGCTGTCACTCGACGATCTGGAAGCCGCCGCCGATGCAGAGTTCGATTTCGGGGCCGCGTGGAAAGCGGTACAGCCGTCGGATCTGCTCACCCTCATCTACACGTCCGGCACGACTGGCCCCCCGAAGGGGGTCGAACTCACCCATGCCAATCTTCTCGCCGAGCTGAAGGCAACCACGACGTTCCTGCCCACCGGTCCCGACGACCGGATCGTGTCGTATCTGCCCGATGCGCACATCGCGAACCGGTGGGGCTCGCATTACTCGAGCATCTACGGCGGCATGCAGATCACGACGCTCGACGATCTCAAACAGGCGATCGCGGTGTTGCCGAGTGTCCGTCCGACGCTGTTCGGCGCTGTGCCACAGGTCTGGTACAAGCTCAAGGCCGCGATCGACAAGACTCTCGCCGAAGAATCCAGCCCAGTGAAGAAGAAGCTCGCGTTGTGGGCGATCGACGTCGGTCGCACACGCGCTCGGCTGCAATCCGACGGCAGACCCGTCCCCAGGACACTCGAATTGCAGCACGGTCTCGCCGACAAGCTGGTGTTGTCGAAGATCCGTCAGAAGCTCGGACTCGACCAGGTCCGCGCCGCCGTCACCGGTGCCGCCGCGATCTCACCCGAGGTGCTCGAATTCGTTCTGGCGCTGGGTATCCCGTGCTCCGAGGTCTGGGGCATGTCGGAGACGTCGTGTGTGGTGACGATGAACCGTCCCGGCGCGATCCGCATCGGCACCGTCGGCCAGGCGGTCCCCGGCGTGGAGATCAAGACCGCGGATGACGGCGAACTCCTGGTCAAAGGTCCTCTGATCATGAAGGGGTACCGCAACGATCCGGAGAAGACGGCCGACGCGATCGACTCCGACGGGTGGCTGCATACCGGCGACATCGCCGAGATCGACTCCGACGGCTATGTGCGACTCATAGACCGCAAGAAGGAACTCATCGTCAACGCCGCGGGAAAGAATATGTCGCCCGCCAACATCGAGGGTGTGCTCCGCGCAGCGTGTCCGATGCTCGGCGGGGCCGTCGCCATCGGCAACGACAGGCCGTTCAACGTCGCGTTGCTCGCACTCGACCCCGATGCACTCACAGCGTTCGCGCAGGAACACGGATTGTCCGGCACCCACGAGGAGCTCGCCGAGGATCCCGTCGTCCTCGATGCGATCGAGAAAGCCGTGCAGGTGGCGAATTCGAAGCTGTCACGAGTCGAGCAGATCAAGAAGTACAGGGTGCTGCCCACCATCTGGGAACCGTCGGGCGACGAACTGACCCCTACGATGAAGCTCAAGCGCAAGCCGATCGACACAAAGTACTCCGAGCAGATTGCGATGCTCTACGAGAACCTGCCGTAGACCCGCGCCGAAGCGTGCGCGGCTTTCGTCGCACCCCCACATCGTGGCGGGCGCGGCTAGTGTCCCTACGAAACAACGTGGGGAGGTAGTGCACGCTATGGCAAAGATGAACTGGGCGCGGGCGAGCGCACTCGCGGGTGCTGCAGCGTCCGCGTGCTACACCGTCGGCGACCTGCTGTTGCTCGGCACACGCGCCCGACCGGAGGATCGTCGGCTCCTGCGCGAAGAACCGGACCTCGACACCTCCGCCGCGGTGTTGCTCGGGTCGTCCACGACGAGCCTGCGAGCGGGAGCCTTGTGGGGTGTGCTCGCGACGCCGCTGCACGTAGCCTCCGCCTGGCAGCTCTACGACGCTGTGCGTCCGGCCGGCAACGCTCGCGCGGTGCGTATCGCCGGTACCTACGCCGGCGCAGCATCGATCGCGTCGTTCATCCACGGCACGTTCTATCCGTGGGGCGCGACGTTCCATGCCGCAGACGACGCGGACCCCGGGTCCGCACAGCGCGCCAGGCTCCTCGACCAGGCCGAGGAGATCTCCCAGGCCATCCGCACCGCCTATCTCGCGTTCGGAGTCGCGGTCGCGGCGGTGTCCGTCGAGACCGCCGTACTCACATATCAGGGCCGCACTCGATATCCGCGCTGGTCGGCGGCACTTGTCACCCCGTTGGTCCCCGTCGCGGCGGTGGTTGCGGGTTCGAATCTGCTGCCGACGAAGCACAAGGAACGGTGGGAAGGAGCGGGGATCAGCCTCGGGATGCTCGCGGCAAACGCGGTCGCAGGGGTTGCGCGGCGCTCCTGAGTTTCGCTCGGCATTTTCTCTCGGCGCACCGGCCGGGAGCGGCCGGTGCGGTACGGTGATGAGCGGTGTGCCGGGAAGTCTGGTCGGCGAGTGTTTTCTGCTGTCGAACCGGAGGTCTCATGATTCCGTCGTGCCATCGCAACGATTCCCTCGCCGTATCCGGAGGCGTGTGATGCCCGGAATCTTTTCTTCGCTTCCCTTGCTGTCACGCGGTTCCTGGGAAGAATCACGCCGCGTCTCGGACATCCTCCGCAAGGAGACGGTCGGCGGCGCCCTGCTCTTGCTTGCTGCGCTCGCGGCGCTGATCTGGGCGAATTCGCCGTGGTCGGACTCGTATCACGCGCTGCGCGACACCACGTTCGGCCCGGAGTCGTTGCATCTGCACCTGTCGCTGGGCACCTGGGCGGCCGACGGATTGCTGGCGATCTTCTTCTTCATCGTCGGTGTCGAACTCAAACGTGAATTCGTCGAGGGCGATCTACGTGATCTCCGACGTGCGGCGATGCCCATCGTCGCCGCGGTCGGTGGGATGACGGCCCCGGCATTGATCTTCGTCGCGATCAACCTGCAGGGTGGCGCCGCGGCATTGAACGGGTGGGCGGTACCGACCGCCACCGACATCGCGTTCGCGGTCGCCGTTCTCGCGGTGATCGGGTCGCATCTGCCGACGGCGTTGCGAACGTTCCTGCTCACCCTCGCGGTGGTCGACGACCTGCTCGCGGTGACGGTGATCGCCGTGTTCTACACCGACGATCTGAACCTGCTGTACCTGGGCGCAGCCCTGATTCCGCTGGCCGCGTTCGGTTTCGCCATGCAACGCGGCGTGACGGCGTGGTGGATTCTGGTGCCCTTGGGCATCATCACATGGTGGCTCGTCCACCAGTCCGGGGTGCACGCCACCATCGCAGGTGTGCTGCTCGGCTTCCTCGTCCCCGTGTCACGGCACGTCAAAGGCAAGAAGATCGCCGTCGCCGAACGCGTAGAACACCGGATCCGACCCCTGTCCGCCGGCATCGCGGTGCCGATCTTCGCGTTCTTCGCCGCAGGCGTCACAGTAGGAGGTCTCTCGGGTCTCACCTCCACGCTCACCGATCCGGTCTCCGTGGGTGTGACCACCGGGCTCGTCGTGGGCAAGGTCGTCGGGATCTTCGGCACCACCTTCGTCATGGCGAAATTCACGCGAGCCCGACTCGACGACGACGTGCGCTGGATCGACGTGTTCGGTGTTTCACTGCTCGGAGGTATCGGATTCACGGTCTCCCTTCTGATCGGCGACCTTGCGTTCGGCGCCGGATCACTCGAGGCAGACCACGCCAAGGTCGCGGTGCTGTTCGGATCGGTGCTCAGTGCCGTTCTGGCGTCGATCGTCCTCACCATCCGCAACCGTGCGTACCGCCGCGTCGCCGAACGCGACCGGGTCGACGACGACGGCGACGGAATCCCCGACGTCTACCAGGGGCGCTGAGCACCGTGACCCCCTCCGACTTCGCCCCTTCACACTTCAGGAGGACACCGTGAATTGGACGGCGCTGTGGGTTTTCATCGGTGTGTGGGTGCTCACCGGGCTCGCCACAGGATTGTGGATGGCCCGCAAGGGGCACGATCCCCGCTGGACGATCATCGCGGTGATCCTCGGGCCCCTGTTCGTACCCATCGCGTTCGAACGAATCGAACGGAGTCCTCGGTCCGTGGCGTCGGAACCGGTCGCGATGTGGGATACCGATAGCGAGGAATCCGGTGGCCTGCGAGTGATGGTGGGGTTCGACGGCTCGAAGCACGCGGAGCAGGCACTGCGCACCGCGCGGAAACTGTTCGCCCCGGGCGGCGGGGTGCTCGAACTCGTCGCGGTGGTGTCGTACGACGACGGAGCCGACGTCGACTCGGAGGTGCTTGCCAGGGCTAAGCAACGCCTGGAGGCCGCAGCGGCCGGCACCGACGACGTTCCGGTCGGCTACGCCGTCATCGCCGGCCCCGCGGGGCAGAGCCTTCGCTGGTTCGCGACCGAGCAGCACGCCGACGTGCTGGTGATCGGCAAACGCGGCCGCGGTCTGTCCAAACAGATGATGGGCAGTGTCGCGGCATACCTCACCGAGCACTGTCCCGTACCGGTCCTCGTCGTCGATCCGACACAGACCGCATCTGCCGGCCAGAATCCGTCCGCGCCGGTGGCATTGCGCGTTCCTGCCGAGGAGGTCGAAGAGTCGACTCAGTAGAATCCCTTCCCGATCGGTTCGGCCCGCACCCGATTCCGTCAGCGAGGGTCGGACGGATTCGCGCGAAGTGAATCCATGACCGCCCGCCACGCGGCCTCCGCCCCCTCACCTGCCTGACGGAACGTGTCGTCGAGGAGGCGCATCTGGGCATCGGTCAGTTCGGCTTCGAGTGCCCGCCCGCCGTCGGTGATCGTGAGTCGACGGACCCGCCGGTCGGCGGCGTCGGGCGCGATGACGATCAGGCCCTGCGACTCGAGGTCTTTGATGGGCCGGTGCAGCGCCTGCTTGGTGATGCCGAGGATGTCGAGGAGCGCGCCGATCGACAGCCCGTCGTCGCGGCGGACGAAATGCAGAATGCGGTGGTGCGTCCTGCCGAGTCCACGTTCGGCAAGTAGCCGATCGGGTAGCGCGGTGAAGGCGCGGTATCCGAAGAAGAAGTCTTCGATCGCCGCCCTCAGCTCCCTCTCACGATTTGGGTCAAACATATTGACCTTATTCTCACTCACGCCTTAGAGTACGTCAATAACGTTGACCTATCAGACGGGTTGTCCATGTTCTCCCAACGCATCGCCTCGCTTCGACCGTCACCGATCCGCGAGATTCTCTCCGTCATCGACCGGCCGGGCATGGTGTCGTTCGCAGGTGGCCTTCCCGCGTCGGAGACGCTCCCACACCTCACCCACTCCATCGCCCCCACTTCCCTGCAATACGGGCCGAGCGAAGGCGACCCCGAGCTGCGCACCCTCGTGTCCGAGCAACTACGCGCGCTCGGCCTCGACGCGCCGACGGAGCGCGTGATGATTCTGTCCGGCAGCCAACAGGGCATCGACCTCGTCGCGAAGTTGTTCGTCGACCCCGGGACTCCGGTCGCCGTCGAATCCCCCACCTACCTTGCGGCGCTCCAGGTGTTCCGTCTGTACGGCGCCGACTTCACCGACCTGAACTGGGCCGACAGCCCGGGCGCTCCGCTCGCGTACGTCGTGCCCACCTTCGCCAACCCCACCGGAAGGTGCGCGATCGACGGCGAACGCGACAGCCTTGCCCGCGCCTGCCTCGACAGCGGCACGACACTGTTCGAAGACGACCCGTACCGCGAACTCGCGTACGGACCGTGCCACCGAGCGCCCGTCACCGCACGTATGGGCGGCGGGTCCTGGGTGTATCAGGGCTCGTTCTCCAAGACGTTCGCGCCCGGACTGCGCCTCGGGTTCCTCACGGCGTCCGAGGATCTGTTCCCGCGATTGGTGATGCTCAAGCAGACAGTCGACCTACACAGCTCCACCCTGTCCCAGCAACTCGTGCGCAACGCTCTCACCGACCCGAGCTGGGCGAGTCGCCTCGACGAACTCGCCTCGTTCTACCGGACGCGCCGCGACAGTTTCGACGACGCCTTGCGTCGCCACCTCGGCGGACTCGCCGAGTGGGAGACTCCTGCCGGCGGGCTGTTCTTCTGGCTCCGCCTCACGAAGCCGATCGATACCCGAACGCTTCTCGCCACCGCAATCGATCGTGGTGTCGCGTTCATGCCGGGCGAGGAGTTCTTCCCTGACCGACCGCAGCTCGGCACCATGCGCCTGAACTTCAGCCACGCCGACGCGGACGCCACCGAACGCGGACTCCGGACACTCGCGCAGCTTCTGGCCACCTGCGGGCTGTGACCATCGCTACGACCACGCCGGAACCGGGCCGATTTCGACGCGGGTAGGCTCGGGACCCGTGTCTGATGCCCTCACTGTCGATGACGAACCGATCGAATCGTCCTCCCGCACGTTCAAGCGTGCATTCGAGGATCTCCGCGATGGTTTCTCGCATCGGGAACTGTGGTTCCACCTCGGGTGGCAGGACATCAAGCAGCGCTACCGTCGCTCGGTGCTCGGCCCGTTCTGGATCACCATCGCGACCGGTGTCTCGGCGATTGCGATGGGAATCCTCTACGGAACGCTGTTCAATCTCGACGTCCCGACGTTCCTGCCGTACGTGGCGCTCGGGTTCATCATCTGGAACCTGATCAGCGGTTCGATCCTCGAGGGCGCGGACGTGTTCATGTCCAACGAGGGTCTGATCAAACAGCTCCCGACACCGCTGAGTGTGCACGTGTATCGCCTGGTCTGGCGTCAGATGATCTTGTTCGCACACAACATCGTCATCTACGTCGGCATCCTCATCGTGTTTCCACAGCCACTGCACTGGACCGCGATCGCGGCAATACCTGCCCTGGCGTTGATCGCGATCAACGCCGTGTGGGTTTCATTGGTATTCGGCATCCTCTCCACTCGCTACCGCGACATCTCGCCACTGCTCGGCAGCATCGTGCAGCTGTTGTTCTTCATGACGCCGATCATCTGGACCGAGCAGACCCTCGTCGGCACGGGCAACGAGGGCCGCGCCAAGATCGCCGAGATCAACCCGCTGTACCACTTCCTCGACATCGTCCGGACCCCGCTGCTCGGCGGCGATCAGCAGCTCTACCACTGGGTCATCGTGCTGGTGATCACCGTGCTCGGCTGGGGACTCGCCCTGCTCGCGATGCGCAACTACCGCGCGCGCGTCGCCTACTGGGTCTGAGCGGGTTCCAATCGGATCAGCTGCAACCGGTGGACCGGTTCGCGGGCGGTGATCTCGAAGCCGCCTGCGGCCAATTCGCGGAACGTATCCGTGTCGATGAATCGGTACGGCTCGAACCGCCACCACACGTTGTTGGGATGCCACAGCTTCCAGGCGGTCTCGCGGTCGCGGTCGGCGATCACCCACAGCACCGTGCACCGGGTGGAGGCGCGTCGAGCCAGTTCGGACGGCGACACATCGGTGGACCACAGCTGGGTTCGCTCGACCGCGCTGAGACCGAACCCGACGTCGTCGAGACCCGCCACCGCATCCGGTCGCGCATCCATCAGTGCTCGCGGGGATGTCGGCGCCCACGACACGGTCGGTTCGAACGCGACGCAGTCCCCCACCTCCGACACCTCGACGAGCCGGTCGGCGACCGCGCTGTAATCCATGCCACCCGCCTTCCCGTACGGCTGACGCTGGGCAATGTACGCCGGTGACACAGCCACAACCAGCGCGACGAAGACAACGAGCATCGTCCACCACCGGGTCGCGAGCCGGGCCAGCGCCCAGCCCACCAGAAGCACCATCGCCGGCACCGTGAACGACAGATACCGGTCGAGATAGAGATTGCGCACCACCAGCGAATACACGAGCAGCACCGTCATCGGCACGGCGAACCCGGGGAGCGCCACCCGCAGCAGCATCCGTTCACCCGGCGTCACGCCCGTCCGCACCGCGACGACCGCACCCGCAACGACGATCACCGCGCACAGCGCCGCCGCCCACGGTGCTTGCGGAAACCACTGGTCGACGAGGATCGTGCGTGTCACTGTGCCGTCGAGCGGCGGGATCCACGACACCTGCCGCACCTGGGACGCCGCGAGCACCACGAACGGCCCCGAGAGCGCGAGCCCCACCGCCGCGGCCACGCCGAACCGCATCCGGTCGCGTTTCATCACGAGGACCGTCACCGCGTGCGCGAGGATCACTGTCGCGGTGTACACGAACATCACCGTCGACACCGTCACCAGCAGCACATACGGCACCCACCAGCGCGCCTTGCCCGTCGTCAGTGCCGTCACCAGCAGCAGGGTCAGCACCGAGACACCGGCGATCGCGAACGCGTACGAGCGCGCCTCGGTGGCTGCCCACGTGACCCGCGGAGTGATCGCGAACAGCAGCCCTGCCACGACAGCGACGCGTCGGCCGGAGAGCTTCTGCCCGGTCGCTGTGACGGCGGCCGCGCCGACGCCCAGTGCCACCGCACCCGGAATCCGGGAGGTGAACTCACTGATGCCGACGAGCGAGAACCACCAGTGCAGGAGCAGGTTGTGCAATCCGTGCACGGCGTCGCGCAGAGCGTGCAGGTCGAACAGTGCCCCGACAGAGCGATTCGCCGCGGAGATCGTGGCAGCTTCGTCCCACCAGAACGACGGCACCCACGAGAATGCTGCACCGATGAACATGGCCGCTCCCCCGATCGACAGCGGGAGCGGCCATGCCCTCATGGACTACTCGTCGATACCGTAGAGACGAGCCCAGTTCTCGCGGCTGGTCAGCTTGGGCATGGCGTCGTGCCACACCTTCTTCATCTGCGGGGCTTCCTTACGGAGCCGCCAGCACACCTTCGCGGCGTGCTTCGCGAGTTCGACGGCGGTGTCCTTGTCGCGGCGACGCACCCGCACCGCGTTCTGCGAGGCGTCGGTGACGACGGCGTTCTCGAACAACGACACGTGCCACCAGTTCGCGAAGTGTGCGGGAACTGTGACCTGCCGGCCGTCGACCTTGCCCCGGAACTGCTGCACCGCCCGCTTGAGGAGAACGAGGCCCTCACGCTTCTTGTCGGGTTCGAAGTCCCACACCTTCATCTGGGTGTGGGGATCAGATTCCTTGCCCACCTCCGACGCGGGCAGCGGCTTCGTCTCGGGGTAACGATCGCGCAGCTCGCGCAGCTCCCGGAGTGCCGACTGACCGCCGTCGTAAAGGAAATCGGGTCCGGCAAGGAAATCCTCGGCGGCCTTGATGAAGGTCGCCGCCAGGCCGTACTGCATCGACACGATCAGTTCGCTGATCTTGCGGAACAGGTACTTCGAGATGTCGTTGCCATCGAACCGCCCGTACAGCGCGGAGACGACGAGACCGTTGCGGATGCTGAAGTACCGCGCCCAATCGTCGTAGTCCTTGAGGTGGAAATCGGCGTGCCACACACCCGCGTTCGGAAGCGTGACGGTCGGGTGCCCGGCGAAGCGGGCACGAATCCCGTACTCGATGTCGTCCCACTGGAAGAACAGCGGGATCGGCAGACCACACTCGGCGATGATCTCGGAGGGCAGCAGGCACGTCCACCAGCCGTTCCAGCCTGCGTCGAAGCGGGGTTCCTGCTTCTTCTTGACGAGGTCTATGCCCATCTTCGCGCCGGGGGTGAGCTCGCCGGCGGTGATCTCGTCGAGAACCTCACGCTCGGCACCGACGTGCAGGATCTGGGGGTTGCTCAGCGACAGCATCTGGGCACCGACGATCGTGGGCTGCACCGTCATGTTCGCGAAGGCGTTGAGCCGCAGTACGGATTCCGGCTCGCACAGGATGTCGTCGTCCATGACGATCACGTTGGCGTGCGCCGAGTTCGGTGAGCCGGTGATCTCGTACATGCCGCGGGAGAATCCGCCCGCGCCACCGAGGTTCGGCTGCGTGAGATAGATCAGCTTCTTACCCAGCTTCTCCTCGACCTCCGCGAACGCAGGACGCGAACGCACCTGGTCGGTGCCCTGGTCGACAATGCACACCGCATCGATGTCGGACATCGCATCGTCGTCGGAGGCGAGAGTGCCGACAGTGACCGTGCAGTCGTCGGCGCGGTTGAACGTGCAGATGACGACGGCGGCAGGTCGCAGGTGCTCGGGAGCAGCAACGGTCCACCGGGCGTCGGAGACGAGCAGCGAGCCATTGCCGGACTCCACGGAGAACCACATCGCGCCGCCGTCGACGAACCGCTCGATGGGAAGTTCGAGATCGAGGTCGCCCGAACCCGATACCTTGGAGGTGGTGACGATGCGCTCGCGACCACGGGCGTCGGACGCCGACACCGTGAAGGTCGCGCTGCCCGACGAAGCGTAGGTGAGCTGTAGGTTCACCGACTTCACGTCTGTCCAGCGCTGCCAGTAGGTCGCGGCGAACCGACCGAAATAGGTGTTCGTGTGGGCGGTCGCGGCCTCGGCGAGCTGCAACCCGTGCCGGTCGGCGGCGGCGTCGCCCTTGGTGACCACGTACATCTTCTCGGGCACGCGCGGCGAGAGCGACCCGAACAATCCGCGCTGAACGATCAGGCGATCGCGACGTACCGGCTCGATGAGGGCGTCCTCCAGCGCGTCGACGTTGCTTCCGTCAGTTGTCGTGTCGCCGGCAGGTGCCTGCTCCATCGAGTAACTCCCCGATCTCGTCGATCCTGTTGGTCCGGATGCGACATTATCAGCGGGAACACCCCCGCCCGCCGATCACGTGAGAGTTGCGACCGATTGGTGAGGATCACGGAAAATGCGCCTTTTGCCCATTACAGGACCTCGTGCTCAGGCCTCGAGAGGGCGTTCCGTGCGGCGGTAAGCGGCCTCGGTGGCGTTCTTGTGTGGCCGCCACCACGCCTCGTTCGCGCGGTACCACTCGATGGTCGCATGCAGGCCGGATCCGAAATCCTTGTAGACCGGCTCCCAGCCGAGCTCGGTCTTCAGCCGGGTCGCGTCGATCGCGTAGCGCAGGTCGTGACCCGGACGGTCGGTGACGAAATCGAACGCCGCTCTGTCCTGGCCAGACAGCTCGAGAACGGTCTCGATGACCGTGCGGTTGTCCGTTTCACCATCGGCACCTATGAGATAGGTCTCACCGATCTCACCCTTGTCGATGATCGTCCACACCGCACGGTTGTGGTCGTCGACGTGGATCCAGTCGCGCACATTGGTTCCGGTGCCGTACAGCTTGGGCCGCACCCCGGTGAGCACGTTCGTGATCTGCCGCGGGATGAACTTCTCCACGTGCTGGTACGGGCCGTAGTTGTTCGAGCAGTTCGACAAGGTCGCGCGTACTCCGAACGAACGCACCCAGGCGCGGACGAGCAGGTCGGAGCCGGCCTTCGTCGACGAGTACGGGCTCGACGGGTTGTAGGCCGTGGTCTCGGTGAACTTCGCCGGGTCGTCGAGCGCGAGATCGCCGTACACCTCGTCGGTGGAGATGTGGTGATACCGCACGTCGTGCTTACGGACCGCCTCGAGCAGCGCGAAGGTGCCCACGAGGTTGGTCTGCACGAACGGCGACGGGTCGGCCAGGGAGTTGTCGTTGTGGGATTCGGCGGCGAAATGCACCACCAGATCACTGTCGGCGACGAGCCGGTCGACGAGGACCGTGTCGGCGACGTCGCCGTGAACGAAGGTGATCGCGTCTATCACCGGCGCGAGGGACTCGAGGTTGCCCGCGTAGGTGAGCTTGTCGAGGACGGTGATCTCGACGTCGGGACGTTCCGCCACTGTCTGGTGGACGAAGTTCGCGCCGATGAATCCGGCACCGCCGGTGACGAGCAGCTTCATTGCTCCAACCCTACCCATGGGACACTGACCTGCATGCGCGGAATCATCCTGGCCGGCGGGACCGGTTCGCGGCTGCACCCCATCACCCTGGGGATCAGCAAGCAGCTCACCCCCGTCTACGACAAGCCGATGATCTACTACCCGCTCTCGACATTGATGCTCGCCGGTATCCGCGACATCCTCCTGATCACCACCCCGCACGACGCCGGTCAGTTCCGGCATCTACTCGGCGACGGGTCGCAGTTCGGCATCGACATCACCTACACGATCCAAGAGCAGCCCGACGGGCTGGCACAGGCGTTCGTCCTGGGAGCCGATCACATCGGCACCGACACGGTTGCTCTGGTATTGGGCGACAACATCTTCTACGGACCCCGGCTCGGCACGCAGCTCACCCGCTTCGCCGATGTCGACGGCGGTGCCGTATTCGCCTACCGGGTCTCCGATCCGTCGGCATACGGTGTGATCGAGTTCGATTCCGACGGTCGTGCGCTGTCCTTGGAGGAGAAGCCGGCGGATCCGAAGTCGCACTACGCGGTGCCGGGATTGTATTTCTACGACAACGATGTCGTCGATATCGCGCGATCGCTGAAGCCCTCCGCTCGTGGCGAATACGAGATCACCGACGTCAACCGCACCTATCTGGAGGCAGGCAAGCTCCAGGTCGAGGTGCTGCCACGAGGCACCGCATGGCTCGATACCGGCACATTCGATTCCCTGCTCGATGCGTCGAACTTCGTGCGCACGATAGAGCAACGTCAGGGTTTGAAGATCGGTGTGCCCGAGGAAGTTGCATGGCGACGCGGGTTCATCACCGACGACCGATTGGCGGCTTTGGCGTATCCACTGGTGAAATCGGGGTACGGCGCCTATCTGCTGGACCTGGCCGCACGGGGAAAGGACTCCTGAGGACATGCAGTACCGGGAACTGAAGATCGCCGGCGCCTGGGAGATCACGCCGAAGCAGTTCGGAGACGACCGAGGGGTGTTCCTCGAATGGTTCAAGCAGGACACCTTCGCGGACGCGACCGGTCGGGAACTCGATCTGGCGCAGGCCAATTGCTCGGTGTCTGCCGCGGGTGTGCTGCGCGGAATCCATTACGCGGATGTGCCACCGGGACAAGCGAAGTACGTGACGTGTGCGTCGGGGTCGGTGCTGGACGTCGTCGTCGATCTGCGGGTGGGGTCGCCGACGTTCGGGCAGTGGGATTCGGTGTTGCTCGATACCGTCGATCGTCGTGCGATGTTCCTCTCCGAGGGGTTGGGGCACGGGTTCCTGGCGTTGGAAGACCATTCGACGGTGATGTACCTGTGCTCGACGGGCTACAACCCGGAGCGTGAGCATGAGGTGTATCCGCTGGATCCGGAGATCGGGATCGAGTGGCCTACAGTCGGACGCAACGGAAGCCGGCTCGAGTACGAGCTGTCGGCCAAGGACCGGGCCGCACCGACGCTCGCCGAAGCACGTGCGGCGGGACGGTTGCCCCACATGTGAGCGTCTGCCTATCTATCATCGCCCGGCGTGATGAAACCGGTTTCGTAAGCCAGAACGACCGCTTGGACACGGTCTCGTAGGGACAGTTTCGCCAGAATCCTGCCGACGTGGATTTTGACAGTACCTTCCGAGAGGAAGAGCTCGGCAGCGATTTCGCGATTCGACTTCCCGGTGGCCATGAGCCCGAACACCGTTCGCTCGCGGTCGGTGAGCTCGCGGGCGACCTCGTCGCGGCGGGATTCTCGGTCCGGGTCGGGCAGCAACGGAATGCAGTGGTCGATCAGCCTGCGAGTGGCTGAGGGAGCCAATACCGCAGCGCCTTCGGCGACCGTTCGGATAGCCGTGACGAGTTCATCTGCGAGCGCGTCCTTCAGGACGAAACCACTGGCTCCGGCACGCAGGCCGGCATACACGTACTCGTCGACGTCGAAGGTGGTCAGGATGATGACCCGAGTATCGCGCGCACGGGCAGTGATCTGCTTCGTCGCCGTGATCCCGTCGGTTCCGGGCATGCGCACGTCCATCAGCACTACATCGGGCTTCACCTTTCGGCACAAAGCGATTGCCGATTCACCGTCGGACGATTCGCCGACCACCTCGATCTCGCCGGTGGCTTCCAGAATCATCCTGTAGCCGACCCGGAGCAGATCCTGGTCGTCACAGATCACTACCCTGATCATGATTCCGCACCGACAGGGACCACCGCGGTGACCAGCCATCCGGTCGGGGTTCGCCCGGCTTCGATTGTTCCGCCGACGGCGTGCACACGTTCCTTCATTCCGGTCAATCCCCGACCCTCGGTGGCCGGAACAACAGTGGTTCGACCTCTGTTGGCGGTACTGGCGACCATGACCCGGATGTCCCTGTCGGCGTGCTGTATCAGTACATCGACCGCAGTATCATGTCCCGCGTGCCGAAGGCTGTTCGTCAATGCTTCCTGGACTACCCGGTACACCGTCAGCTCGATTCCAGGGGTCGTGTCGGCCTTCTCGCCCTGAGTCTCATAGGTGAGTGACACACCCGCCGCGCGCACGCGGCCGATCAAGCCGTCGATGTCACTCAGCGTGGGCACCGGCGCGTTCGGTGCACACTGTCGACTCGGAGCGGTCGGTGACGCCTCCCGTAGGACACCGAGAAGGTTGCGGGTGTCACGCAGCGCCAGCCGCCCGCTGTTCGTGATCTCTCGCAACGCTTCCTCTGCGGCGCTGGGCGCGATCGTCATACTCGCAGCGGCACCCTGGCTGAGGCTGACGATCACGGTGAGGTGGTGGGCAACGATGTCGTGCATCTCCCGTGCTATTCGGGCCCGTTCAGCTGCGGCGGCCAGTTCGGCTTGCTGATCTCGTTCGCGCTCCAATCGTGCCGCGTTCTCGACCAGCGTCGCGACATACGCTCGCCTCGCCGAACTGTAGAGCCCCAACCCGAGTGCTGCGAGCACCAGACAACCGAAGAACACAGCACGTTCCCACGGCGTGCCGTCGCCGCTGTTCCAGTCGAGCGCCGTGAGCGCGCATGCCAGGACCACCGCCGCGGTGAGGGCTGTTCTACGAGAGCGCTCGGCGGCGACGGTATACAGGGAAACCAGTGCAACAGGAGTCACGAACAAATCCGGCTGGTAGACCGCCGCAATGACGACAGCGCCGACGATGACGAGGAACACGGTGACGGGCCAATCCCGGCGAGCAACCAGCGGCACGCTCAGTGCCACGACCAAGAACATTTCCGCGACGGGACCGTCCGAATGGTCCAGATAGAGGAACGGAAGGCTGCTGACCGCCGCAACGACGGCAACGAGGGCGTCGAGGCCCAAGCGACGCCACGTTCGTGGCCGAGCGGGTGGGGTGAACAACGTTTCCTTCTTGTCCGCTGGGATCGGCGCACGTCCCGTGTAGCCGCAACGCCTCAGTTCCCCGTCGTCGGCGACCGGTAGATCCGATCACCGACCGTGGTGGTCAGGGTACCGGTGATGGTAGCGATCCCCGCGAGCTGGCCGGGCTCGGGAATCACGACGAACCCCTCCGGCTCAGAGGTCTTCCGGGTGCCGACCACGTTTCCGTCCCGGTCGGTGATCGTGAGATCCGCATGCCAGGTATACGGCGTGCGTTCGCTGCTCTCTGTCCCGTTGATGAAGTTGTCACCGTCGTTGGAGTAGTCCGTATAGGTGACGTCCACCGTGTTCACATCGGTCTTGCTGTCGTTCTCGGTAAGGACCACTCGAGCCTCACCGGAATGGTGGCCCTCAAGGATGTACGTGCCGGGCGGTACATGACCGCGGACCGGGATCGGATCTCCCTCCTCCCACGGTGTGCCCCAGGGGATGTCGTCACTGATCGGCTCCGGAGCGGGTCGAGGATCCGGCCGGCGGTCGGTCAGTTCGGCGATCATCAACCGCGAGTCGCGTCCGCCCTGCTCGTTCGAGGTGGGACAAATCCTGACCTGCGGATTGTCCGGGCCGCAGGCCGGAGCGGAGACGAGTGCCTGGTAGTAGACGATGTTCGTGCCGTCCGGCGACCATTGTGGATCTGCGCGGCCTGCCCACAACGGGTCGCTGATGCCGCCGTTGCCCGGTGCCTCGTCGCCCCCGCCGTTGATCTGTTGTCCTTGGTATTCACCGCGTTCGCCGTACTGGTCGACCAGGTAGGGCTGGAAGAATCGGCGGTCACCATTGTTGTACAGATAACCGAGGGCACTCGAGTTGGCCAGTTCGATCAACGGGGGAACAGGCAGGGCGCTCGCGAAGTACATCCGGTCGTCCACCCGGCCGTCCATGAGTACGGTCCACTCGTCATCGGGTGAGGTCTTGACCGGATCGGTGTACGCGGGGTCGGTGGTTCTGCGGGTGGACTCGCCCGTCTGCAGATCCGTGGTGAACACGTCGTAGTTGAACGAATCCTGGCTACCGATACCCAGGATGGATTTGCCGTCGTTGGTCCACCCTCGGAACTCCCCGACCACCGCGACACCATCGTCGAAGAGGAGGTGATCGGGATTCTCGGGATCGACACTGATGAAGCGCCCCGATTTCTGCGGGTCCGGGCTGAGCATGAACGATATGTCACTCAGTTCGTAGCGCGGCGCACCCTCGGCAGGAGTCTCGTCGAACGTCAACCGCCCCATCGTTCCGAGCTGCTCGAACTTTCCGTCCAGGCGGAACAGATTGCTGTATCCCAGGTGAATGCCGTCGGGATGTATTCGTAGTTCGCGCATGATTCCGCCGGTTCCGTCTGCGGCAATCGGATAGATGCGGGTCTGTTCGGGGGTGCAGGCATCAGAGATGATGTCGTTGTCACCACAATCAAGAATGTTCGTACCTACCAACGCTCGCTTACCGTCACGAAACGCTTGCGGGTAGTCGACGATATTGCTGTTGATCGCGAGCTTGTTCTCTTCCGGCACACCACACGTGATGCATTTCCAGCCATCGCCGTTGGCAAAGGTCGTTCCATCTGTCTTGACAATGATCACTTGATCACCGTCATACGCCGCAGCGGGATCCGGCGCTGCCGAGGCTCCACCGAATTTGATGCCCAGCAGCGTGTGGTTACCGTCCCACATGTAACCGGGGCTGCCCAGGATCCCATCTTCGGCCGAGATACATCCGGTCCCGTTGGGATTCACCGTCGCACTGCACGCACCGGGTTCGGATGCCGGCGCCGTGGGCGGCAACGGCAGTTGGCGCACCGATATATTCTCGGCGGCAGGCGGATCCGGTACCGCCGATACCTCGGATGAGTCCGCGGTACCGCACGCAGCAACCATCGATATCACAAGTACGGCGGCGGATACAACGAGAGATAGACGCGATTCTGCGTGCACTTCCTCGATCTCCTGTTCCTGGAATGAATGGCTCTCGGAAACGAAGTCTGCAGCCTTCGAAGGCACAGTATCGACGTTTCGGAAAATTACCAAGAGAAATTCGAGAAGGAAGTCCACGATCCCAGGAAATGAATCCGAGAAATTATTCTCGCGAATTCATCAATTTATTATCGAATGGTCCGCGATCGAATACGTCGCAAGGCCGAAATTTCACCGAAGGAGTATGACCACAGACATACTTCAGGACAGGTACAGGGAAGCGACCAGCGAAGATGTACTTGACGCAACAGATGCGCCGTCGCTACCGAGTCTCCCCGCAGACGACGAAACTGCCTCCCCCAGGATTTCGGTTCAGCGGATCCGGAAGATCACGACCCTTTGCACGACGAAGTTGATGACCGTCGCAACGCCCTGGGCGACCACGAAGGCAAACGGGGTCACCCACCAGTTGTCGCCCAATGACTCGTTGAGCACCCGGTTGATACCGACTTGGGCTGCAAACGTCACCGCGTACAAGATCACGACAGCGGCGAACCGCACTCGGCTCGGGGGTGCCCGGAAGGTCCAGCGGCGATTGATGAGGTAAGCGGTTGTGGTGCCCGCGATGAAGGACAGCGCCTTCGCAAGATCACGAGTGACGCCGAGCGCCATGAGCAGCACATACAGGCCGTAGTCGACGATTGCCGACAGCCCGCCGGTGAGCACGAACCGCACCAACTGCGTCTTGAGATCGAGCGCTTCGTCTGCGGTCGAGTCGGTCAGCGGCAGTTCGGGAGCGAGCGGAGCATGGTGTTCCGGCAGCGGCTGAACGTGGTCGTGGGGTTCGGGCACGGAGTCGAGGGTAGCGCCCGTCGCGCCACGATCCGCACCGCACGACATCGGGATTCTCACCGAAACACGACGAGTGACCTACGGCATCTTGCCGGGTAGTGAGCGAACGCGGGTAGCCTCTACCCCGATGTCTACGACAGCTGAAGAGCAGGCGAGCGAGCCTCTCCCCACCCAGACACGCACCCTGACCGGATGGGGGCGCACCGCGCCGACCACCGCGGAGGTGCTCTCCACACCCGACGTCGAGCTCATCGCGAAGGCTGTCGCGCAGGTCGCGGAGCAGAACGAGACGAAGCCGACACACCTGCGTCGCGGTGTCATCGCGCGCGGTCTCGGCCGCTCGTACGGCGACCCCGCACAGAACGCAGGTGGGCTCGTCGTCGACATGACGGCACTGAACAAGATCCACAGCATCGACCGCGAGTCGCGTCGTGTCGTGGTGGACGGCGGCGTCGACCTCGATCAGCTGATGCGCGCCGCGCTGCCGTTCGGCCTGTGGGTGCCGGTGCTTCCGGGCACACGCCAGGTCACGATCGGCGGTGCCATCGGCTCCGACATCCATGGCAAGAACCACCACAGCGCCGGTAGCTTCGGCAACCACGTGCGTTCGATCGATCTGCTCACCGCAGACGGTCAGATCCGCACGTGCACACCCACCGGGCGCAACTCCAAGCTGTTCTGGGCGACCGTCGGCGGCATGGGCCTGACGGGCATCATCCTGCGCGCGACCATCGAGATGACACCTACCGAGACTGCGTACTTCATCGCCGACGGTGTCGTCACGTCCACCCTCGATGAGACGATCGCGGCGCACAGCGACGGCTCCGAGGACAAGTACGACTACTCGAGCGCGTGGTTCGACGCGGTCGCGCCGCTTCCGAAGCTCGGTCGTGCTGCGATCTCACGGGGTTCACTCGCGACGGTCGATCAGCTTCCGAAGAAGCTGCAGAAGAACCCCCTGAAGTTCGACGCACCGCAGCTGCTGACGTTGCCGGATATCTTCCCGAACGGGCTGGCGAACAAGTACACGTTCTCCACCATCGGTGAACTCTGGTACCGCAAGGCGGGCAACTACCAGGGCAAAGTCCAGAATCTGACGCAGTTCTACCACCCGCTCGACATGTTCGGTGAGTGGAACCGCGGCTACGGCCCGGGAGGCTTCCTGCAGTACCAGTTCGTGGTACCGCCGGAGGCCGTCGACGAGTTCAAGAAGATCATCATCGACATCCAGGCATCGGGGCATTACTCGTTCCTCAACGTCTTCAAGCTGTTCGGTGACGGCAACAAAGCGCCGCTGAGCTTCCCCATGAAGGGCTGGAACATCTGCGTCGACTTCCCGATCAAGGCCGGACTGAACGAGTTCGTCCGTGAACTCGACAAGCGCGTCCTCGAATTCGGCGGTCGCCTCTACACAGCGAAGGATTCGCGGACCGACGCGGAGACTTTCCACGCGATGTACCCACGCATCGGCGAGTGGCTCAAGGTGCGCCGCACGGTCGACCCCACCAACGTCTTCGCCTCCGATATGTCCAGAAGGTTGGAACTCCACTGATGATCAATGCTGTCGGCAATCCCCAGACCCTGCTGCTTCTCGGTGGCACCTCCGAGATCGGCCTGACGATCGTCGAGGAGTACCTGCGCAAGGCGCCCGCCCGCGTCATCCTCGCGACGCTGCCGGGCGACCCGCTGCGCGACGCATCCGCCGCCCAGATGACTGCTGCGGGTGCAACGAAGGTCGACGTCATCGACTTCGACGCACTCGACACTGCAACCCACCCGAAGGTCATCGACGAAGCCTGGCAGGGTGGCGACGTGGATGTTGCCATCGTCGCGTTCGGCCTCGACGGTGACTCCGAAGAGCTGTGGCAGAACCAGGTCAAGGCGGTCCGCGTCGCGAACGTGAACTACACGGCGTCGGTGTCCGTCGGCGTCCTCATCGGCGAGAAGATGAAGGCGCAGGGCTTCGGCCGGATCATCGCGATGTCGTCGGTGGCCGGTGAGCGCGTCAAGCGCGCCAACTTCATGTACGGCTCGTCGAAGGCCGGTCTCGACGGCTTCTACCTGGGCCTCGGCGAGGCGCTGCGCCCGTTCGGTCCGCGCGTGACCGTCGTCCGGCCCGGCCAGGTTCGCACCAAGTTCAGCGCGCACGTCGACGAAGCGCCGCTGACCGTGAACAAGGAAGACGTCGCCGCACTCGCGGTGGCCGCGTCGAACAAGGGCAAGGAAATCGTGTGGGCACCGGGCCCGTTCCGGTTCGTGATGATCGTGCTTCGGCACATTCCGCGCGCCATCTTCCGCAAGCTGCCGATCTGACGGCACCGGCCACACCGTCACGGGGCCCGGCTTCACCGCCAGAGCCCACAGCTTCACTAGGCTCGGGTCCCGTGACAGTCGCCGCGAGTTCCACCGTCATCCCCGTCGCTCCGTTTCGGAAGGTCGCGACGACCGCCGGTCGCATGGTTGCGGCCGTGGTCGTCGCGATCGTCGTGTCAGGGGTGGGACTGTTCGCGTTCGCACGAGTGCAGTGGCCGGCGTTCAATTCGTCGAACGTCACGCAGGCCGTCACGACGGTCCTGCAGTTCGTCGCACTGGCTGCACTCGGATGCTCGATCTACCTGCTGCGTCGTCGCAAGTGGGTGACGGGCGCGCGCGTGCTGTCGTGGGCGGCGCTGTCAGGCCTGGTCACGGCGACCCTCGGCATGCCGCTGGCCGCGACGAAGCTGTATCTGCACGGAATCTCCGTCGACCAGGAGTTCCGCACGCAGTTCCTCACGCGACTGACCGACAGCGCGGCCCTGCGCGACATGAACTACGCCGACATGCCCCCGTTCTATCCGGCGGGCTGGTTCTGGATCGGTGGCCGTGTCGCGAACCTGCTCGGGATGGACGGCTGGGAGGCCTTCAAGCCCTATGCCATCGCCTCACTGGCGGTCGCGGCGGTGGTGGCGCTGGTGCTGTGGTCGGAACTCGTCCGGTCGGATCTCGCGGTATTGGTGGCGACAGCATCGACTGTGATCGTGCTCGCCTACGGGTCGCCGGAGCCGTACGGCGCGGTGATCGCTCTGCTGATCGCACCGGCTCTGGTGCTGGCCTGGGGCGCCCTCGACCCCGTGCGCGCTTTCGGTGGCGATGACTACCAGAAACGCGCACGGCAGGGGTGGGGCGCGGTAGTGGGCACCGGCCTGTTCCTCGGGATCGCCGCGACGTTCTACACGCTGTACCTGGGCCTGGCCGCGTTCGCGGTGACGGTGATGGCGGTGGTCGCGGCACTGCTCGCAAAGCGAGCCCAAGGATCGTGGCGCGGTACGGTGCCGGTGCTCGTGCGGTTCGTCTCCATCGCGGTGATCGCGGGGGTCGTCGCGCTGATCGTGTGGGCGCCGTTCCTGCTCGACGTGCTCGGAGGCGGTTCGACCGCCGGGTCCGGCTCCGCGACCCACTATCTGCCCGACACAGGTGCGAGCCTGCCGCTGCCGATGTTCCACATGTCGCTGATCGGGTTGCTGTGCCTCCTGGGCAGTGTGTGGTTGATCGGGCGGGCGACGTCGTCGCGACGCGCGCAGGCGCTCGGGCTCGGCGTCGTGTCGGTGTATCTGTGGTTCCTGGCATCGATGGCGTTCACCGCGATGGGCAACACGTTGCTCGCGTTCCGGCTCGAGGTGATCCTGCTGGTACTGCTGGGCACGGCGGGTGCGTTCGCGTTCGTCGACTTCTCGCGGTGGATCAGTCTCGCCTCCAGTGACAACCCGAACGTGCGGCGCGTACTCGTCGCGGTGGGCGCACTCGGCGCGCTGGCGTTCACCCAGAACATTCCGCAACTGCTCGCCAACGACATCACCGTCGCCTACACCGACACCGACGGCAACGGTGAACGCGCCGACCAACGTCCGCCGGGCGCCGCGTCGTACTACGCGGAGATCGACGAGACGCTGCGCTCACAGCTCGGTGGTGAACGCGACGACCACGTGGTCCTCACCGCGGACACCGCACTCCTCGCGTACTACCCCTACTTCGGTTTCCAGGCGCTGACGTCGCACTACGCGAATCCGCTCGCGGACTTCGCCGGCCGTGCAGCGGCAATCGAGGAGTGGTCGGAGCTCGAGTCCGCCGATGAACTGCTCTCCGCGTGGGATTCGCTGCAGTGGCGTGCCCCCGATGCCGTCGTCTTCCGACAGGGCGCCGAGGGCTACACGCTTCGCTTGGCAGAAGATGTCTACCCGAACGATCCGAACGTTCGCCGATACACGGTCACCTTCCCCGAGACCCTGTTCGACGACCCGCGTTTCACGATCACCGACGTAGGGCCGTTCGCCGTGGTCACGCGCGCCGAAGGGGCATGATGTTCCGAACCCCGTTGTCGCGCAGCCACAATCCGCCCCACACGAAGATTCCGGTGTAGATCGGGAACAGTGTGGTGCTGGCGATCGGCTGCTCGGTGAGCAGGTTGGTCGCCACTGCTCCGCCGAGGTATCCGGTGAGCAACACCGCGCCGAGGATCGCTGTGGTCGGCACGACGTAGAGCACCAGGCAGATGAGCAGCACGACCCCGAACACCCGGTTCAGGCTCGGATCGAAGCCGAGGTCGGCCATGGCCTCCTGCACCTGCGACGTGTTCATGAGGTGAATGACCGAATCGAAGAGCAGGAACAGGACTACGAGGCCGCTGACGATCAGGCCGGCGATGCGGGCGCCCCGACCGGGCGTTTCTGCGGGGCTGTGAGTGTCGCGGTTGGTGTCGGAATGGGTGGTCATGATGATCTCCTGGATTCGATGCGCTGATGTCACCGATACCGACCCGGCGCCGCGCGGAAACTCATCGCCGCTGAGGTAAGGTCGCGGCGGGTCGTACGGGGGTGCGACAGAATCGGGGGGATTCGATGAGTGAGATTCTGTACGTGCCGACCAGGCGCCGCGACCGGTCCGAGCAGATTCGGCTGGAGATGCGCACCCTGCCCGACGGCCGACTGGTATTACCTGCCTACACGTCCCTCCAGGAACTGGTGCGCTGCTGCGGACCGCGGCAGCCGTGGATGGGTGTCGACAGCGCCGGACTTCAGGAAATCCACCGCACCACCGGATATGACGTGGTCCTGCTCGACGCCGCACAGCCACCACCTCCGCCACCACCTGCGGCCGAGGACGAATACCGTCGGTCCAGAGGCTGGCTGCAGGATCCGATCGGACGAGCAGGAGCCCGGTGAGCATCGAAATCGGAGACCTCAACGCCGTCGCGAGCCGTCTGGCAACCGGAGCGATCGGGATCAACGACCTCGGATCCGACGCGGCCGACATACCCGACGCTGGTCCATCCACCGTGCTGCTCGTAGACACTCTCGGATCGATCGCATCCGCGTTGGACATGGCGGTCCGGTCGCTGGCCAACGCAGCGGACCTCACCCAGGACAGTCTGCGCGCCTACCAGGAAACCGATGATCACAACGCGCAGGAGATCGCGAAGGCCGGTGAACAATGAGCCTCGACACCCACGTCTTCGGCGACCCCGCCTCGTGCTACGCGTGCGCGGATTCGCTCGCCACTCTCTCAACCGGTGTGAAGGATCAGCTGAAGTCGGCACGCGACGGCCGCACGGAGTCCGAGTACGAGTTCAAGGGCACGGCAGGCGACGAGTTCCGGTTGACGCTCGACCGCATCATCGCCGGAACCACCGAGGCCGCAGACCAGATCGACGTGGTTGCCGCCGCCCTGCGTGTATTCGCCGATGAGCTCGTCACCGCCAGAGCACGAATGTCGCAGGCCGAGACGACAGCGTCGGAAGCCGGCATTCCCGTGGAGTTCGGTACCGGGATCGGCGAGCCGATCGAGATCGATCCGAACTCGTACGACGTTGCGCCCCAGATTCTTCGAGCAAAGCAGGTTGTGGCCTACGAGACTGCGGCGGGGCTCGTCGCGGAAGGTCGCAGGATCGAAGTCACAGCGCACAGCACGTTCGCGGAAGCACTGCGCGGGCCGACGGCAATCCTGAAGGACGCACAGGCCCAGTGGGGGTGGCTGGCCGCGTTCACAGTCACCGGATACGTCGGGACCGCATTTGCCGAGCTGGCGAAATGGGGCCCGGTCGCCGAAAGCCGAGGGGCGAACCTGGCCCGGCTACACGAACTCGCCGCGGAAGCAGCCCGGCTGGGTGACCCATACCCGGAAGCCACCGCAGCCAGAGCTGTTCGGGCCTTCCAAGATGGAGCCGACGACGCGGCGCGATTCGCCGCGGAGAACTCCCGGCTGCTCGCCGGGCTCGGTGACAACAAGTTCGTCCAGTTTGTCGGGAGGAACGTCGGCGACTTCATGCCTGACGGATCGGCACTGAAATCGCTCGGATCCAAGATTCCTGTGGTCGGCCTCGGATTGACCATAGGCCAAACCGCAACTGACGTGTACAGCGCCGAAACCACAGGCGACGCGGTGAAAGCGGTCGCAAAAGATGTCGGGGGATTCGTTGCAGGAACCGTAGCGACCGAGTTGATACTCGCGAGTGCAGCAGGCGGTCCCGTCACATTGCTTGCTGTCGGAGCAGGAGTTGGCGTCGCGTTCGGCGTCGGCGAAGTGATCGAACACTGGGATGACATCTCCGATGCCGCCGGCTCAGCGACGCGCTGGGTCGGCAACCTGTTCTGAGGAAAACGATGCACCCACCCGACCTACCGCCAACTCCTGACCCTGCCACCGGCGAACCTCGACCGCCCCGCGCACCGCGTATCCATCGGGGAACCGAACACACACCGATGGACCGAGCGCCCCGAAACCGCCCAACACCACCGCCCGAGCAGTTCGGGCCGATGCTCGAATGGAGCCAACCCACGCTGCGCGAGCAGTACTCTGCCGCAGCGGCAATGGCAGGCCTTCTCATCGTTGTTGTCTCGATACAGTACGGATTCGAATGGGTGCGATGGTGGTGGTACTGGGCGATTGTGGTGACCTTCGCTTGGGTGATGTTCCGTGCCTACGGAAACTCTTGGGCCGCCGCCGGTGCCACCTGGGTGCAATGGCGCAGCAGCTGGGTCGACACCTACCACCTCACCCGCATCCGCTTCTCCGCCGACGGCTACGCGCGTGTCCTACGACTGAAAGACGCCCACGGCAACGAAATCCACTCCTTCAAAATCAGCGAAATCCAAGGCAACCCCGACCTGTGGGACCTCGTCTACAACGGCATCCTCCACTCCGTCGCCTCCGGAAACTGCGACATCGACGCCAAAACCCGCCGCATCCTCAAAATCCCATACGAACTCGGACCACGCCCTGTCAACGACAAACGCAGTAAGGGAAGACGCCGCGGATGGTGAACACCCCCGACCTACCGCCGATCCCCGACCCGGTCACCGGTGAACTACAACCTGTGATCCTTGTCCACAACGGATCCTTCACTCGGTGGCTTCGGGTACTTGCTGCCTCCGCGTGGACGTGAGTGCAGCTGCCACCAGTGCGCTGAGGAGTCCGATGTCCACTCGTGTGACACGGGTCAGCGCATTGTTCGAGGTGCCGATGGTGTTCGCGAGAACGACGAATGACCCCAGCGACAGCGCGCCCGATGTCAGTGTCGCGAGCCGGTATCGCGAATCGACAGCACCGACGATCAACCCGACGCCGAGGAGACCGAAGAATGTTGCGCGATGCCGGAGAAGAAGTTCGGTGTCGGAGTCTCTCACGGTGATTCCGTATACATCTTCGACACGCCCTCGCGACATCATCGCAGCTGCGGGGATGAGGTGCGCGATCCCGACACCCGCCATCAGGACCGAACCGAGTCGAGTTCCGAACATTTGCTGCTCCTTCGTGTGTCTCTACGTCTCTGGTCTCTAGACTCACCCACATGGCCCACGTCGCGCTTCCAGAAACGTGCGCTCGTCCGGATTCCTCTCCCCCGGAACCACTGCTGTGGATCAGTCCTGGGCGCGCCACTTATCTCGGTCCCTCGTTGGAGCTTGCGCCGCACTCCACTTCGGTACATTGCGTCATCGTCGGGGTCGATGGTCCGTTCACGCTGCGCGTGGAGGGCGCACCAGATCTGGTCACACGAAGCGCACTGGTACCCCCCCGCCTCGTTCACCAGGTGATCTCTCCGCCCGGGAGCCGAATCCTCTTCTGTTACTCCGATGTCACTGTGACGCTGGGGCGCGACCATGCATCCCGCATGGCCTTACAACAAGAACTGTTCTGGACCGACCACCGTGATGAAGCCGCTCTTGTCCGGCTCTGCAGAGGACCGGTTCCGGACGGCGACGCGATCGCCACCCTGGCCACAGGACCGCGCCACCGCGACGTGGATCCACGCATCGTCCGCACTGTCCGGCGCATCCACACGGATGTGTCCGGCCGGCGCAACGCCACCGATCTGGCTCGCGCCGAGCATCTCTCCACATCACATTTCCTGCGGTTGTTCGGCAGGGAGACGGGCACGAGTTTCCGCCGGTATCGTCTGTGGGTAAGAATGCTCCACGTCGCCCGATCTTTTTCGGAAGGAACAGATTTCACGAGTGCTGCCATGTCCGCAGGGTTTGCGTCACCGTCCCACTTCAGCGACTCGTTCCTGCGGATGTTCGGCCTCACGGCCACAGCACTCGCCGCGACCGGCGCCGACGTCGTCCTCGAGGATGCTCCTGCTGCTTACGACAACCGCGACGCGAGCAGTTCGGCGAGGTGAGTGCCTCGGCGATCGGTGAGGTCGCCGAGCTGGGTGCGGCACGAGTAGCCGTCGGCGAGCACCACGGTGTCGGCGGCGGCGGATTCGACAGCCGGGACCAGCTGGTTGTTCGCGACCGCGACCGACACGTCGTAGTGGCCGCGCTCGACCCCGAAGTTGCCGGCGAGACCGCAACAACCGCCGAGCCGGGTCACCTCCGCGCCGGCACGTTTCAGGAGCGAGGCATCGGCATCCCACCCCATGATCGCGTGGTGGTGGCAGTGCGGCTGGGCGACGACAGTGGTGCCCGACAGTGACGGCGGCTCCCAGTCGCCGAGCAGTTCGGCGAGCGTGCGGGTGGATTCGGCAACGACGCGCGCCGGCTCGGACCCGAGGAGTTCGACGGCGTCGGACCGCAATACCCCGGTACACGACGGCTCGATACCGACGATCGGCGTCCCGGCACGGAAGAGTTCGGTGACGGTGCGGCCCAGTATTTTTCGCGCTTCGTCGAGCTGACCTGTGGTGATCCAGGTGAGGCCGCAACACTGTTGCTTCTCGGTGACGTGGACGCGATATCCCGCCGCCTCGAGCACTTCCACCGCCGCGACCCCCACCTCGGGCGTGAAATAGTCGGTGAAGGTGTCGACGAAGAGCAGCACAGGATCGCCCGTGCGGGCACGTTGCGCGGCGGTGTCGGCGAGCCATCGACGGAAGGTGCGGGGCGCGAAGGCGGGCACGTGCCGACGCTTGTCCATTCCCCCCAGTCGCAGACCCGCCGACGCGACGCCGGGAACCTTGGTGATCGCGTTGACGGCCTTCGGAATTCGTGACGCGAGTGCCGCCCACTGAGGGAGCCGACCGAGGGTGTAGTGGCTGATCGGACGGCGCTTGCCGCGGTAGGTCTGGTGCAGTACCTCCGACTTCCACGTGGCCATATCGACACCGGTGGGGCAATCCGAGGCGCAGCCCTTGCACGACAAGCACAGATCGAGGGTCTCGTGCACCTCCGGCGAGGACCATCCGTCGGTGACGAGCGACCCGTTGAGCATCTCCTGCAGGGCCCTGGCCCGGCCGCGCGTGGAGTCCTTCTCCTCGCGGGTGGCGAGATACGACGGGCACATGACCCCACCGACGGCGGTGGTGTCGGCGCGACACTTCCCGACGCCTGTGCACCGGTGCACGGCCTGGGTGAAGTTGCCGCCGTCCTCGCGGTAGCGGAACGCGAGTCCGGTGCGGACGGCGGGTGCCGCAGTGACCCGTAGGTCGGCGTCGACGGGACGCGGATCGACGAGCACGCCCGGGTTGAGCAGGTTCTCGGGGTCGAACACCGATTTGACGGCCCCGAACAGCCGTAGTGCATCAGCGGAGTACATCAGTGGAAGCAGTTCGCTGCGGGCCCGTCCGTCGCCGTGCTCCCCCGACATCGATCCGCCGTACGACGCCACCAATCTTCCTGCAGCAAAAAGGAATTCCCGAAACAGTCCGGGCATCTCGAGCGGGACGTCGAGCCGAATGTGGATGCAGCCGTCGGCGAAGTGCCCGTAGGGGTAGCCGGTGATGCCGTAACTGTCGGTGAGCTGCTCGAAATCGCGCAGGTAGTCGCCGGTGCGCTCCGGGGGGACCGCGGCGTCCTCCCAGCCGGCGTGCGCGGGCAGACCCCGGGGGCTGCGTGCGGACAGGCCGGAACCGTCTTCGCGGATCCGCCACAGCGCCGCGGCACGTGCCTGATCGTCGACGTGCAGGGCGTCGATCGCGCCGGAGACGTCGACCATCGACACTGCGCGGTCGTGCACCTCGCCGTAGTCGTCGCCGACGAGCTCGACGAACAGCCACGCCGCACCACTCGGAAGCGGTGGGACCGCCCCCGGACCCCGGCGGGTGCGGACGACATCGACGATGCGGGAATCGAGGCCCTCACATGCCGTGGGGCGGAAACGGAGCAGTGTGTGGGCCGCGTTGCCGGCGTCGACGATGTCGGGGTAGCCGAGGACCACCATGGTGCGTACCGGCGAATCGGCCACGAGCTGCACAGTCGCCTCGGTGAGCACGCCGAGGGTGCCCTCACTCCCGACGAACAGTTTGCGCACGTCGAAGCGGTTTTCGGGAAGGAGGTGTTCGAGTCCGTAACCGGAGACCTGCCGCCCGAAACGGCCGAATTCGGTGCGGATGGTCGCGAGGTTCGCGTCGACGAGACTGCGGAGCGGGTCGAGCATCGGGGCGTTCCCGGGGAGCGAGAGCGGATGCCCGGTCCCGGTGAGGACTTCGAGGCCGACCACGTTGTCGGAAGTGCGACCGTAACCGAGAGCACGCGCACCGCACGCGTTGTTGCCGATCATCCCGCCGATCGTGCAGCGGTTGTGGGTCGACGGGTCGGGACCGAACCGAAGCCCGTGGGGCGCCGCGGCGCGCTGCACGGCCGCCTGGACGACACCGGGTTGCACGCGCGCGGTACGCCGCTCCGGGTCGATCTCGAGTACACGTCCCAGGTGCCGGGAGAAGTCGATCACCACCCCGGTTCCGACGGCGTTGCCGGCGAGCGAAGTGCCCGCGCCGCGAGAGGTGAGGGGCACACCTTCGCGGCGGCACACGTGGAGGGTCGCGGCTACCTCGTCGACGCTTCTCGGGCAGACCACGACCTGCGGCGGCACCCGATAGAGCGAGGCATCGGACGAATACATCGCGCGAGTGGTGCTGTCGTCCCGGACATCGGAGATCCCGGCTTGGCGGAGGCGACTGCCGATCGCCGACGAGATCTCCATACCGACCGATGCTAATGGTGATGCGCGGGTCGCCGGATCAGGTCGAGCAGAACAGTGCACCACTCGCCTAGCATCGACCCCTGTGCCAGACGATTCCCATTCGCCCGCTACGCCCGGTTCCTCCTCGAGCTCGAGCGCGAGCGTCCGTACCGCGCGACTCATCGCAGTCGTCACGGGTCTGCTCGGATTCGTCCTGGCCTCGGCCATCCCGTTTCTCCCCGTGAAGCAGGAGGCCGCGACCGTTCAGTGGCCGCAGAACGACAGCCTCGCCAGTGTCGAAGCGCCGCTCGTGACGTACACACCGCTCACGTTGCGGGTGAGCGTTCCGTGTGCGGCCGCCGAGATTCTCGGCGAGGACGGCGGCACGCTCGTGTCGACGGTGCCGCCCGGCGCGCCGGATGCCACCGGCAACGCGCTCGTGATCCGGGTCGTCTCCGGTGGGGACGGCACACCCGGCACCGTCGAGGCGGTACTGAGGAATTCCGTACTGGTCTCGGCCCCCCTCGACGAGCAGTGCACTGCCGTGACCGTGGCGTCCAACTCCGAGCGGACCGCGGCCGGAATCGTCGGCGCCGATCCTGCCGTCGACGTCACCATCGAGGGCGATGTCCGTCCGCAGATGGTGGGTGTCTTCTCCGATCTCGACGGTCCCGCCGCGCCTCTTGTCTCCGGCGAGGGCGCTTCCGAGCGACTGTCCGTACAGGCGGAGCTGGATTCGCGGTTCACTTCCACACCCACGGTGATCAAGCTCGTCGCGATGATCGGGTGTGCCCTGGCGACGTTGGTGTCGCTGGTTGCGCTGCACCGCATCGACGGGGTCGATCGCCGCAGGGCACGCAGATTCCTGCCGTCGCGCTGGTGGAAGTTCACGTTCGCCGACGCCATCGTGGTCGGGGTCCTGCTTCTGTGGCACGTGATCGGGGCGAATACCTCCGACGACGGCTACATCCTCAACATGGCCCGCGTGTCGACCGACGCCGGGTACATGGCCAACTACTTCCGCTGGTTCGGGGTACCGGAGGCGCCGTTCGGCTGGTTCTACGACGTGCTCGTCGTGATGTCCGAGGTGTCGACCGCCAGCATGTGGATGCGATTGCCCACGCTCATCGCAGCGATCGTGTGCTGGATGATCATCAGCCGCGAGGTGATTCCGCGCCTCGGTGTGGCCGTTCGGCACAGCACCGTCGCGTTGTGGACCGCCGGTCTGGTGTTCCTCGCATTCTGGTTGCCTTACAACAACGGTCTGCGCCCCGAACCGATCATCGCCGTCGGGGCGCTGCTCACGTGGTGTTCGATCGAACGCGCCATCGCGACCGGCCGCATGCTGCCCGCCGCGATCGGGGTGCTCATCGCCGCGTTCTCACTCGCTGCCGGCCCGACCGGGCTGATCTGCGTGGCCGCGCTGATCGCCGGCGTCCGCCCGCTCACGAAGCTGGTCGTCGCGCGACGGCCGCTCGTCGGGGTGCTTCCGCAACTCGCCCCGATCGTCGCGTCGGGCACGGTCGTCATGATCGCCGTGTTCGCCGATCAGACGCTCGCGTCGGTGCTCGAGGCCACCCGGGTGCGGTCCGCGGTGGGGCCGAACGTGCCGTGGTTCGACGAACGGCTGCGCTGGGACGCGCTGCTCACCGTGGCACCGGACGGGTCACTGGCTCGCCGCTTCGGCGTATTCGTCATGCTGCTGTGCCTCGTGGTGTGCGTGATGCTCATCCTCAGGAAGGGCCGCATCCCCGGTACCGCGATCGGCCCGTCGAGGCGCATTCTCGGCATCGTCTTCGCGTCGTTGCTGCTGATGATGGTCACGCCCACGAAGTGGACCCACCACTTCGGTGTGTATGCGGGTCTCGCCGCAGCCGTCGCAGCGCTCGCCGCAGTGGGAGTGGGCGCCGCCGGGATCCGGTCGGCCCGCAATCGTGCCCTGTTCACCGCGGGTGTGCTGTTCGTGCTCACGATGTCGTTCACCGGCTCGAACGGTTGGTGGTATGTCTCCAGCTACGGCGTCCCGTGGTGGGACAAGCCGCCGTCCATCTCCGGGTACGGGTTCTCGACGGCGCTGCTCGTCCTGACGGTGCTGGCTCTGGCGGTGGCGGCATGGTTCCACCTGCGCGAGCCGTTCGCGGGGCGGGAGTCAGCGAAGCAGAAGCCTGCGCGAAACGGTCGGGCTCGTGTGCTCGCCTCGGCGCCGCTGACCGTCGTCGCAGCAGGCGTCGTGCTCTTCGAGGTGCTCTCCCTCGTCAAGGGCGCAGTGTCGCAGTACCCGGCCTATTCGATCGCAAGGTCCAACGTCGCCTCCGTGACGGGCGACGGGTGCGGACTCGCTGATCATGTTCTCGTCGAAACCGACCCGAACGCCACGATGCTCGCTCCGCTCGGCGATTCTGTCGCCGACGCGCTCGGCGCCGGACGCACCGACGGGTTCACTCCCGACGGCGTCGCGCTGGATCTGACCGCAGACGCGGAGACCTCCACCACGGGTGGCGCGAACACTCTCGAGGCCGACGAGGGCGGCACCACCACCTCGACCACGGCCGGCACCGGCGGTGGGCGACGTGGCGACGCCGGGATCAACGAGAGCACCGTCCGGTTGCCCTTCGGTCTAGACCCCGCGCGCACCCCGGTGCTCGGCAGCTACAGCACCGGCAGGCAGCATGCCGCCGCACTCGAATCCGGGTGGTACGCGCTGCCCGAACGCACCGACGACACACCGCTGCTCGTGATCACCGCTGCGGGCCGAGTCCAGTACGTCGACCCGGACGGTGTCATCAGCCCCGGCCAGGAGGTACTCCTCGAGTTCGGCGTCACCGCAGGTGAGGACGTCGAGGCGATCGGGCGGGTCGCGCCGATCGACATCGGACCGGCCCCTTCGTGGCGCAACCTCCGCGTGCCGAGCGACGCGATCCCCGCGGAGGCCGACGCGGTGCGGCTCGTCGTCGACGACGGCGACCTGTCGCCGGACCAGTGGGTCGCGGTGACACCGCCGCGGATGCCGCAGCTCGACACCCTGCAGAACGTCGTCGGCTCCGACGCGCCCGGGCTCCTCGATTGGTCGGTCGGGCTCGCGTTCCCGTGCCAGCGCCCGTTCGGGCACCACTACGGTGTCGCCGAAGTCCCCGAGTACCGCATCCTCCCCGACCGGGTGGGCGCCGATGCCACCAACGGATGGCAGGACTCCATCGGCGGTGGACCCCTCGGATGGATCCCGCTGCTGCTCACCGCGGAGACCGTGCCCACCTACCTGGACCACGATTGGGATCGCGACTGGGGGTCGCTGGAGCGGTATCGACGGATCGACCCGGACGCCGGCACCGCAGCCATCGATGTCGACGAGATCACCCGCTCCGGTCTGTGGAGTCCCGGAGCGATCCGCGACGGGGTACCCGATCTACTCGAATGAGGGTGAATGACCGCACAGGTCACGGCCCGATACCATCGACTTCCGTGCCCGACGCCACGACGAACGACCCCTCCCCGACGGTGACCGCCACACGGCCGGTCGGTGAGGACCTGCGCGCGCAGTACCGCACCGCGCGACTCATCGCGGTCGTCGCCGGAATCATCGGGATGGTGCTCGCCCTCGCGACACCGTTCCTGCCTGTGAAGGTCACCGAGGCCACGGTGTCGTGGCCACAGAACGGCTCGATGACGGACGTCGAGGCACCGCTCATGTCGCAGGTGCCGTTGCGGCTGACCGCGACCGTGCCATGCGCCGCGATCGCCCAACTCCCCGACAGCGGCGGGATGCTCCTCGCGACCGCGCCGGTCAACGGGCAGGACGCCGCACTCAATGCGATGTTCATCCGGGTCGGTCCGGAGAACGTCGACGTCCTCGATCGCAACGTCGTGGTTGCGTCCGCGCCGCGCGCCGACGTCGCATCCGGCGCCTGCTCCGAGATCCGCATTTTCTCCGACGTCGAGCGCACCACCGCGGAGTTCGTCGGCCTCACCGACGACAACGGCAATGCGCGCGCCGGCGAACTGACCGGCGATCTTCGCCCCCTCGTCGTCGGCGTGTTCAGCGACCTGAGCACCGACGTCCCCGGCCTCGAAGTGCACATCGACGTGGATTCGCGGTTCTCGTCGTCGCCGACGCTGGTGAAGTCCCTCGCAATGATCCTCGCGGTGCTGTCGACGGCACTCGCGCTCGGCGCGCTCGCGAAGCTCGACGGCACCGACGGCCGTGGGCACCGACGGTTCTTCCCGTCCCACTGGTGGAAGTTCAGCGGTATCGACTTCGTCGTGGTGGGAACGCTCATCGGATGGCACTTCTTCGGCGCCAATACCTCCGACGACGGCTACCTGCTCACCATGGCCAGGGTCTCGGATCACGCCGGGTACATGGCCAACTATTTCCGTTGGTTCGGTGTCCCCGAGGCGCCGTTCGGCTGGTATTACGACGTACTGGCCGCTTTCGCGAAGATCTCGACGGCGAGCCCCTGGATGCGCCTACCTGCGCTGATCGCCGGAATCCTGTGCTGGATGGTGATCAGCCGCGAGGTCGTGCCGCGTCTCGGGCGGGCGGTGCGGCACAATCAGATCGCGCTGTGGACCGGCGGCCTCGTGTTCCTCGCGTTCTGGCTGCCCTACAACAACGGTCTGCGTCCCGAGCCGATCGTCGCCGTGGGTGCCCTGCTCACGTGGTGCTCCATCGAGCGCGCCATCGCCACCGGACGATTGCTCCCTGCCGCCACCGCGGTGATCATCGGCGCGTTCACGCTCGCCGCCGCCCCGACCGGTCTGATGTGTATCGCTGCGTTGGTCGCCGGTATCCGGCCCATGACACGCATCGTCGTCCGCAAGCACCGCGAGGTCGGCACATTGCCGCTACTCGCCCCGATCGGCGCCGCCGGACTGCTGGTCCTCGTCGTCGTGTTCTCCGACCAGACACTCTCCGCGGTGCTCGAAGCCACCCGCGTGCGCACCATCATCGGCCCCAACGAGGAGTGGTGGAACGACTTCCTCCGCTACTACTACCTGATGGTGCAGACGGTCGATGGTTCGCTGCCGCGCCGCTTCGCGTTCCTCGTCATGATCCTGTGCCTGTTCACGACACTGCTCGTGTTGCTGCGCCGTCGCCGCGTCCCCGGTGTCGCGGCGAGTCCGTCGTGGCGCCTGATCGGCATCGTGTTCGGAACGATCTTCTTCATGATGTTCAACCCCACGAAGTGGACCCATCACTTCGGGGCGTACGCGGGCATCGCCGGGTCGCTCGCGGCGCTGACGGCCGTGATCGTGTCGGCGCAGGCGCTGCGGTCGCGGCGTAACCGCACGATCTTCCTCGCGGGACTGTTGTTCGTCCTCGCCGTCTCCTTCGCGGGTATCAACGGCTGGTGGTACGTGTCGAGCTACGGGGTGCCGTGGTTCGACAAGACCGTGTCGCTCTCGGGCTACCAGTCCAGCAGCCTGTTCCTCGTCCTGTTCGGTCTTGCTCTCGCACTCGTGGCCTGGCAATACCTGCGCGAGGGGTATGCGCCGCCCCCTGAGAAACCCACGACGCAGAAGGGGCGTCGGATCCGCGCGTTCGCGGCCGCGCCCCTGACCGTCGTCGCGGCAGCGATGGTGTTGTTCGAGGTGTTGTCGCTGGTCAAGGGCGCCGTGTCGCAGTATCCTGCGTATTCGCTGGCACGCTCGAACGTCGACGCTCTGACCGGCTCGTCGTGTGGTCTCGCCAACGACGTGCTCGTGGAGAGCGATCCCAACTCCGGACGTCTCGAACCGATCCTCGATCCTGCCAATCCACCTGCCGACGGTGATGCACTCGCCGGCGGCGGGCCGGTCGGCTTCTCCCCCAACGGCGTTCCGAGCGACCTGACCGCCGACTTCATCGAGGTCAAGCCCGGGCAGGGCAACACCGACACCCAGAGCATCGGTGCGACATTCGAGACCGGCGCGGGCGGCGGCACCACCGGTGGTTCGGGTGCCGAGACGATCAACGGCAGCACCGTGAAGTTGCCGTTCGGTCTCGATCCCGCCGTGACCCCCGTCCTCGGCAGCTACCAGGACGGCATCCAGGAACCCGCGGGGCTCACGTCCAGCTGGTACCAGCTGCCCGAACGCAGCGACAGTGCCCCGCTCATCGTGATTTCTGCGGCCGGCCGCATCTGGTCGTACGACGACACAGGCGCGCTGACCTACGGACAGTCGCTGCTCCTCGAGTACGGCACCCGCAATCCCGACGGCACCTTCGAAGCCCAGGGAACCTACCTTCCCCGCGACATCGGCCCCGCACCGTCGTGGCGCAACCTGCGAATCCCCATCGCGGACCTCCCCGAGGACACCGACGTCGTCCGCATCGTCGCGAACGACCCCAACCTCACCGGCGATCAGTGGCTCGCGTTCACACCGCCGCGGGTGCCCCAACTCGACACCCTCGAGTCGGTGATCGGCTCCGAGCAGCCGGTGCTGCTGGACTGGGCCGTGGGCCTGCAGTTCCCGTGCCAGCGTCCGTTCGACCACCGCTACGGCGTCGCGGAGATGCCGAACTATCGCATCCTCCCGGATCGCCCGCTGGCGGTGTCGTCCACCGATACCTGGCAGGCGGCCGAATTCGGTGGTCCGCTCGGCTTCACCGAGGTGCTCGCGCGGGCCGAACAGATCCCGACATATCTCGACGGCGACTGGGCCCGCGACTGGGGTTCGCTCGAACGCTACGTGCGGTTCTATCCCAACGCCGAGCCCGCCGACGTGGCGACCGATGAGGCGACTCGGTCGGGCCTGTGGAACCCGGGCACGCTGAGGGTCTACGAGCGGTAGGAGCTCCCACCCGTCATGCCCCGTCGTCCCCGCCCACATTGAGCGAATGGCACACCGGGTTCGGTGATCGATCCCGGTGTGCCATTCGCTCGACCTGGGTGGAGCACAGAATTCGGTTCCGACTCTCTAGAATGACCAGGGTGACCACCGAAGACATCGCCGGCACCAGTTCCATGTCGGCCCGCGCCACCGAAGCCGTCCAACGCAGCCTCACTCCCCGGCAGGAGGCAGCGAGTCGTGACGTCGACCGTCTGATCAGGGCCGGCCGTGAGCTGTTGACCGCCGGAGCGCCAGCACGTGTCGCCGATATCGTGGCGGCCGCCGGGCTGTCGAACGATGCGTTCTACCGCTATTTCCGCAGCAAGGGCGACTTCGTCGATGCCGTGGTGGAAGAAGGTGGGCACCGCCTCGTCAACCATCTGCGCAGGAAGATCGACGCCGCCGAGACACCGGAAGAAGCGTTGCGCGCGGGCGCGACCGTGATCCTGAAGCAGGGCGTCGACCCCGAGATCGCCGCCGCGACACGCAACGTCGTCGGCGGAGGTGGACGGAGCCATGCTCCGAAGGTGCGGGAGGAACTCGAGCTCACCCTCGCCCGCATTCTCGCGGGGCCCATCGCCGATCTGGGATCCACCGACCCGGAGCGTGATTCGATCACGACGGCGATCCTGTTGCTGGCGCAGATGGAACATCTGCTGTGGAAGGACACGACGGGCTTCGATGCGGCCGCGGAGGTCGAGCACATCCTCGGCTACATCCGGGGTGCCCTCCACACGGCCTGAACACCTACGTTTCGCGGGGCGTCCGCCGTCCCCATCCCTCCTCGACCGATGCGCGGCATCGGCCGGGCTCGTCTCCCGCCTGGACGAACAACGCGGTGAGCATGGTTACACAATGGTCGAGGGTGCTGTGCGGTAGTGGTCCGTTGGCGACGAGCGACACCAGCCCGTGGTCGATGGCCCAGCTCTGGATCGCCAACTCGAGCGGGTCGACGTCGGCATGGAACCGCCCTGCGTCCACGGCCCGCCGCACAGACTGGACCAGGTATTCCAGGGTCGAGTCTGCCGCTTCGAGGTCCTCGAGGTCGACGCTCGCGTCGAACATGACCCGGTACAGGTCGGGATGGTCCAGGGCGTTGTCGATGTAGGACCCGGACAACGCCGCCAGGTCCTGTACGGGATCGTTCGACGTCTCCGTCGTGTCGAATCCGGCTGCCAGGCGTGTGAATCCCTCCTGCCGCAGGGCTTTCCACAATCCGTCCATTCCCCCGAAATAGGTGTAGACGGCCATCGTCGACACGCCCGTGCCGGTCACCAGCGAACGCAGGGTGATGGGCTCGCGCGCCCGCAGCATCTGCGCTGCCCGCTCGACCAGCAGGGTGCGCACCGCCGGATCCTTCATTCTCACCATGGCACTACTTTACATAGCATTGCACTGTTATAGTTTGAAGGTCCGCTCGGACGCCGACACTCCAGGAGAACCTCATGGCCGTCACTCTCGTCAACCCCGCAGGATTACCGCAGACCGAGCTGTACCGGCAGGTTTCTGTCGCCACCGGATCGAAGCTGGTGTTCATCGCCGGTCAGGTCGCTCGCGATGCCGCCGGCAACCGGATCGGCGAGGGAGACCTCGCCGCCCAGACCGAACAGTGCTACCTCAACATCGCCACCGCGCTTGCCGAGGTCGGTGCCACCTGGGACGACATCGCGAAACTGACCGCGTACATCGTCGACTGGACTCCCGACAAGATGGCCCAGCTCGTCGAAGGAGGCGGCCGCGCAGCCGCCACATTGGGCATCGAGGGTCCACTGGCGCCCCTCACCGGCATCGGTGTCTCGGCGCTCGCCGAACCCGACCTCCTGGTGGAGATCGAAGCCACGGCCGCCCTCGACTGACACACGAAAGTCCCACCGGCACAGCCGTGTTGACTGCCGGTGGGACTTTTCGGTCACAACCTCAGAGCGGAAGCAGGTGGTGCTTGCGCGGGTTCTTGAACACCTTCTTGTCGCGGAGAAGCGTCAGCGCCTTCCGGATCTCGAGTCTCGTGGTCTTCGGCTCGATCACCGCATCGATGTAGCCGCGCTCGGCCGCGATGTACGGCGTCGCGACATGCTCGTTGTAGAAGTTGATGAGCTGCTGACGCACCACCGGAGCGTTCTCGCCTGCCTCCGCGATCTGCTTGCGGCCGATCACCGCAACCGCCGACTCCGCGCCCATCACCGCGATACGCGCGGTGGGCCACGCGAAGTTCATGTCGGCGCCGAGCTGCTTCGAGCCCATCACCGCGTACCCGCCGCCGTACGACTTGCGGACCACGACGGTCACCTTCGGCACAGAGGCCTCCACGTAGGCGAACAGGAACCGTCCGCCTCGTTTGATGACGCCGATCTTCTCCTGCTCGACGCCCGGGAGGAAGCCCGGCGTGTCGACGACGAACACCAGCGGGATGTCGTAGGCGTCGCACACTCTCACGAAGTGCGCAGCCTTGTCGGCGGCTGCCGCATCGAGAGCACCCGACAGGTACAACGGCTGGTTCGCGACCACACCGACAGGACGTCCGTCGACGCGCGAGTATCCGGTGATGATGTTCGGTGCCGTCTGCGACCGCACCTCGAAGAAGTCGCCGTCGTCGAAGATCTTGAGCAGGACGTCGTGCATGTCGTAGCCGGAGTTGTCGGCGTCGGGCATGAACGAATCGAGTTCGATGTCGTCGGGTGTGATCTCGGGCTCGAGGCCCGGGTTGATCACGGGAGCCTTCTCCTGCGCATTCGACGGCATGTAGCTCAGATACTGGCGCACCCAGTCGAACGCTGCCTTCTCGTCGGGCGCGACATGGTGCACATTGCCGTATTCGGCCTGTTTACGGGCACTTCCGAGCTCTTCGAGGCTGACGTCCTCACCCGTGACCGCTTTGATGACGTCGGGGCCGGTGACGAACATGTACGCCTCTTCGGTCGCCACGACGACGTCGGTGTTGATCGGTGCGTACACGGCACCGCCGGCGCACTTGCCGACGATGACCGAGATCTGCGGGACCAGCCCGGACAACGGTTCGGTGCGTTTGCCGATCTCGCCGTACCAGGCGAGCGAGGTCACCGCGTCCTGGACGCGGGCTCCGCCGGAGTCGTTGATACCGACGACCGGGCAACCGATCTTCAATGCGTATTCCAGAACGGCCGACACCTTGCGGCCGAACATCTCGCCGACGCTGCCGCCCAGCACGGTCTGGTCGTGTGAGAACACGGCGACGGGCCGGCCGTCGACCAGGCCGTGTCCGACGACGACCGCGTCGCCGTAGAACGCGTTCGGGTTCCCGGGCGTCTTCATCAGTGCGCCGATCTCGACGAAGGTGCCCTTGTCGAGGAGCATGTCGATGCGCTCTCGCGCGCTGGGAATGCCCTTCTGGGCGCGCTTGGCGATCGCGGCTTCCCCTGCGGGTTCGTTTGCGATCTCCAGTTTTGCGCGCAGCTCGGCCAGCTTCTCTGCCGTGGTGGTCACTACTCGTTCAGCTCCTCGAGGCCTCGATATCGGCCAACTTGCGGGTCAGATCGGCCCCCACCTTCGCGATGTACGGCTCGTCGACGATCTGCAGGTGATCTCCCCCCACCGGGACGATCTCCAGATTCTCGACCACATCGCCCCACCCACCGTCGGGCTGCCGGGAAGCGAACGCCGGCTCGAGGTCGATTGCGTCATCGTGATACTTCTCGGCCATGTACAGCACCACATCGCCGTCATAGCGTTCGAGCTTCGCGGTCTGGATCGCGCGGTTGTCGAGCCACGAGGTGCGCTGATGCTCGATGATGCCGCCGGGAATCTCAGCGCCGCTCATCTCGAGCAGGCCCAGGAGAATCTTGATCTGCTCCTCGTCGCTGCCGGCGTCGGCAAGCAGGTCGTACGGGAGCGGAGCATCGATACCGTAGGTCTTCTTCGCGAAGGCCGAGTACCGCTGCCAGCGCTTCCGGATCTCCTCGGGGGTGTCCTCGATCTGCTCACCGGCCATGACCGTGTCGAGGAGACCGACGATCCGCACGTCCTTGCCTTCGGCGCGAAGCAATCGAGCCACCGCGTAGGCCAGCACTCCACCGAGCGACCAGCCGTACAGCACATACGGGCCGTCGCCCTGGATCTCCTTGATCAGCGGCAGGTAGACCTTCGCGCGCTCGTCGATCGGACCCTCGGTGCGTTCGAAGCCGTACATCGGGGTATCCGCCGGCAGGCGCCGCAGCAACGGCTCGTACGCGACCGTCGAGCCACCCGCCGGGTGGAACACGAACACCGGCACCGCCGACGATCCCTCGGGCCGCGGCCGCAGAGCACGCACGAGCCCGTCGATCTTGTCGGACGATTCGAGGTACTGCCGGACGGTCTCCGAGAGCTGTTCGATCGTCGATGCCTTGCGTACGTCATCGACGGTGATCTCTCCGCCGGCACGCTCGGTGAGCCTGTCGGCGAGACGCTCGGCCGCGGCGACGTCGAGGGTGGGCAGCGTGTTGAAGATGCCCTTGGCGGACTTCCCGGTGACCACGGCCCACGATGCGAAGGTCAGGCGTTCCGCGGCGTCGCGAGGAGGAACGTCGGGCCCGGACGATTCTGCTGCGGGTTCCGCGGGAGCAGCGGCGGGCTCCTCCGACTCGGTCGCGTCTGCCGAAGCACCGGCCTGGGCCAGGATCTGCTCGGCTTCGCCGACGACAGTCGTATCCTCGACCGGCTCCAGCGACGATTCCGTTTCCGCGCGTTCGGCTGCCTTCTCGGCGGCCTGTTGCGCGGCGAGCTGCGCGACCTCTTCGCGATTCTCCACCGCATAGTGCAGGTACTTCGCGACGTCGCGCAGGGACGCGTCCTTGACCGCCGCCAGCTGCAGCTGCGGGATGGCGAATTCGTACTCGACGCGGTTCTTGATGCGCACCGCCATCAGCGAGTCGAGGCCCAGCTCCATGAGCGGGATCTCGGCGGGCAGATCCTCGGGTGCATACCCCATGGATTCGGCGACGATCAGTGTCAGGCGTTCCTCGAGAGTCTGCGATCCTTCGGGGTCCCACTTGTCGCCGAAGGTTTCGACGACCTCGGGCAGTTCCTCGACGTCCTCGGACGGACGAGCAGGGGTGGCGGTCACCGGGGCGGGAAGAGCCTCGCCGGACGTGACGACACCCTCGTGCACCAGGGTGAAACCGCTCTCGGTGCGGGCGTGCACCTGCACCGAGGCGCCGCCGGGGTGCGGAGTGAGGGTCGTGGTCACCGTGGCTGCAGGGGGCAGCTCGGCATGCCGTATGGATGCGGTGAGGGTGACATCGGCGAGCACCTGCGACGCAGCAGTGGTGACGAGCTCCGCGGGATCGGTGACCGCTGCCGCCTGCACCTCCCACACGTGCCGGCCGTCGGGCAGCGCGACGTGCGCGCCGGGGACCCGGCCGTGGCCACCGCTGCCACCGATGCGGGCGTCGACCCAGTACGGCTTGCGCAGGAACGCAGTGCGCGGAATGTCGGCGTAATCGCCCTCGGGCAGCAGACTACGCAGATCCACCGGATGCCCATGGACGTAGAGCTGCGCGAGCGCGGTGAGCACACCGAGCGATTCGTCTTCCTTGCGTTTGAGCGTCTGGATGAACACGCCGTCCTGCACACCGGCGTCGAACGCGGTGGCGGCGACCGACATCAGGGTCGCCGGGTTCGCGTTGAGCTCGACGAACGTCGTGTACCCGTCGGTGAGCGCCTTCCGGATCGCCTGAGTGAAGTACACGCTGTGGCGCATGCCCTTCGTCCAGTACTCGACCGGGTGGATGCCCTCGTGACCTGCGCGGTACAGCGTTTCCTGGTCGACGGACGAGTACACGTCCACCTTCAGGCGCTGCGGCTCCATGCCTGCGAGTTCGGCGGCGAGCTCGCCCAGGATCGGATCGACCTGCGACGTGTGGCTCGCGCCCTTGGTCTGCAGGACCCGAGCGAACTTCTCCTCCGCCTCGGCGCGCGCGACGATGGCGTTGACCTGCTCCTGCGGCCCACCGATCACGGTGTGGGTGGGCGCCGCATAGACGCACACCTCGAGCTGCGGGAAGTCGGGCAGAACCGAGGTGATCTCGTCGGAGCTGTACTCGACGAGTGCCATCAGGCGGATGTCGTCGCCCTCGAGCTGGCTCTCGGCCTCGCCCATCAGGCGCGACCGGGCACAGATCACGCGCACGGCCTCCTCGAGCGACAGACCGCCCGAGATGTACGCGCCGGCCGCCTCACCCATCGAGTGGCCGACGATCGCTGTGGGCTCGGCGCCGTGGTGCCGCAGCACCGCGGCGAGCCCTATCTGGATGGTGAAGATTCCGACCTGCGCGGTCTCGACGTCGTAGTCCTGCGCGTCGTCGAGGAACTTCTCCTTCATGGAGTAGCCGGACTCGTCGAGGATGAACTCGTCGACCTCGTCGACCGCGGCGGCGAACACCGGATTCTCGAGATACAGCTGCTTGGCCATCTTGCGGTGCTGCGCACCGAATCCGGACAGCACCCACACCGGACCGTTCGAGGCCGGGCTGTCGGCGGAGAAGACGTTCTGCGCGGGCTTGCCGGCCGCAACAGCACGCAGCCCGGCGATCGCCTCGGCGCGGTCGGCGGCGATGACGACGGCGCGGGACCGCCCGTGGTTGCGACGCGACAGCGAACGGGCCACATCGGCCAGCTCGGTGGTGCTCCCCTTCTCGGTCTCGAGCCAGTCGGCGAGATCCGACGCGGCACGACGACGACGCGACGGCATGGGCGCGGACACCGCGAGCACAACGGGCAACTCACGTGCGGGCCCGGAGATCAGGGACGAGTCCGACGGAACAGCATGCTCCGCGGCCTCGGCGCTGTCCGGCAGAACCTCGACCTCGGCTTCGGAGTCGTTCTGGCCTTCCGGGCCGGTGTACTCGTGCACCACGACGTGCGCGTTGGTGCCGCCGAAACCGAATCCGGAGACGCCCGCGACCGCCCGACCCGAGTAGCGCGGCCACCGGGCACCCTCGGGAATCACCCGGAGACTGGCCTTGTCGAACGCGATGTAGGGGTTGGGCGCGGTGTAGTTGAGCGTGGGAGGCAGCGCATCCTCCTGCATCGCGAGAACGACCTTGATCAGGCCCGCAGCACCGGCAGCGGCCTCGAGGTGCCCGAAGTTCGTCTTCGCGGAACCTAGCAGGGCCGGCTTGTCGGCGTTGCGGCCTCGGCCGATGACGCGTCCCAGTGCATCGGCCTCGATCGGGTCGCCGAGCACGGTGCCGGTGCCGTGTGCCTCGATGTAGTCGACACCGGACGGCAGGATCTGCGCGTCGCGGTAGGCGCGACGCAGCACGTCCGCCTGCGCGTCCGGATTGGGCGCAACCAGGCCGTTGGAGCGTCCGTCCTGGTTGACGGCCGATCCTGCGATCACAGCGAGGATGTTGTCGCCGTCGCGTTCGGCGTCCTCGAGCCGTTTGAGGACGACGAGGCCGCCGCCCTCCGCGCGGACGATGCCGTTGGCGTCGGCCGAGAACGCCTTGATCTTGCCGTCGGCGGTGAGCATGCCGGTTTCGTCGAAACCGAGCGTTCCCGCGGGCGCGAGGAGCATGTTGACGCCGCCGGCGATCGCGACATTCGCTTCACCACCGCGCAGGGCACGCACTGCCTGGTGGACCGCGACGAGGGACGACGAGCACGCGGTGTCGATGCTGATCGACGGACCGTGGAAGTCGAAGAAGTACGAGACGCGATTGGAGACGATCGACGTGGACGTGCCGGTGATCGCGTACGGGTCGGCGGCCGTCGGATCGGACGCCGCGATGAGCATGTAGTCGTTCGCGGACGAGCCGATGAACACACCGACCGAGCCGCCCTTGAGGTCGCTCGCCGGGATGTGCGCGTGCTCGAGCGCCTCCCAGGTGAGCTCCAGCGCGAGACGCTGCTGCGGGTCGACCATCTTGACCTCGCGCGGCGACATCGCGAAGAACTCTGCGTCGAAGCCTTTGACGTCGTCGAGATAGCCGCCGCGCGTGTTCGCGTTCGCAATGGCCTCGGCGACGAGGGGATCGCCGTCGAACTCCGACCAGCGGCCCTCGGGCAGATCGGTGATGCCATCGCGACCGTCGGAGAGCAGTTCCCACATCTGGGCCGGTGTGTCGATGTGCCCGGGAAGACGCGTCGACATACCGACAATCGCGACGTCCTTCGAACCGAGGGCGCCGCCGGTGACGTAGAACGCGTCGTCGGCGCCCTCCGGCACCTCCGGCACACCCTCGATGATGCGAGTCGCCAGCGAGGCAATCGTCGGGTGCTGGTACGCGACCGTCGCGGTCAGCGTGACACCGAGGAGATCCTCGATGTCGCCGCTGAGTGCGACAGCGTCTCGCGACGCCAGCCCGAACTCCTCCATCGGACGGTCGTCCGAAATCTGGGAGACCGGCTGGCCGGTTGCGTCGGCAATCCAGTTCCGCAGCCATTCGCGCAGCTGCGCAACGGTCATTTCAGTGTCAGCCATCAACCCACCACGCTACCCGGACAGAGGACAATTTCTTACACGCTGTCGGGGAACGCCTGCTGCTGGTACCCACCACGCAGCGTTCCCTCGATGTAGGCGGCCTTGCATGCCCGCCGCGCAATCTTCCCACTCGACGTGCGAGGAATTGATCCGGCCGGTACGAGAAGCACATCGCGCGCGGTCACACCGTGTCGCGCGGAGATCGCGGCGCGCACGGCGTCGGCGATCGGTTGCGGGTCGGCCTTGCCGGCGCCCGGGGCGCGCTCGGCGACGATGACGAGCTGCTCGGACGAGTCGTCGGCGTCGAACTGCAGGCCGGACGCCGAGTTGTCGAACACCACCTTCGGCAGCTGGTTCGCCGGCACAGCGAACGCGGCGACGAAGCCCGGACGCAGCGCCGAGCTCGCTTCCTGGGCGGAGAACTCGAGGTCCTGCGGGTAGTGGTTGCGTCCGTCGACGATCACGAGGTCCTTGACGCGACCCGTGATGTACAGCTCGCCGTCCACGTAGACGCCGTAGTCACCCGTACGAAGCCAGTGGGCGTCCTCGGGGGTCCCCTCGGCGTGACTTCCTTCGGTGACCCGCTTCGTGATCTTGTTGTGGAAGGTCTCGGTGGTCTCGTCCTTCCGACCCCAGTAACCGATTCCGATGTTGTCGCCGTGCAGCCAGATCTCACCGACGTGGCCTTCCTGGGCCTCCGCGCCGGTCTCGGCGTCGACGATCGCCGCCCATTGGCTGCGGGCCACGTGGCCACACGACACCTGCGGGATAGCGCCCGGCGCATCGCGGTCGACGAGCACGACCCGACCGGCGTTGAGCTCGTTCCGGTCCACGTAGAGGACCTTGGCTTCCTCGGAGTTCCTGGTCGAGGACACGAACAGCGTGGCCTCGGCCATACCGTACGACGGCTTGATCGCGGTCTTCGGCAGTCCGTAGGGCGCGAACGCGTCGTTGAACTTGCGCATGGACGACGTCGTCACCGGCTCGCTGCCGTTGATCAGGCCGATCACGTTGCTCAGGTCGAGCGTCTCGTCGGCCTTGGGCACGCCGCGCGCGGCCGCGTGCTCGAACGCGAAGTTCGGCGCTGCCGCGAAGGTCCCTGCTCCGTCGGAGACGGCTGCGAGTTCACGAATCCAGCGTCCCGGCCGCTGCACGAATGCGCGTGGGCTCATGATCGTGATGTATTTGCCGCCGATCGCCGGAAGGATGACGGTGAGCAGACCCATGTCGTGGAACAGCGGCAGCCAGGTGACGCCCCGCGAATTCTCGTTGAGCTCCATCGAGTCGGCCATCTGGATCACGTTGGTGAGCACGGACCGGTGGGTGATCTCCACACCGGCGGGCACGCGCGTCGAACCGGACGTGTACTGGAGGTATGCGATGTCGCCGCTGGTGGACTCGGGGCGCTTCCAGGAGTCGGCGACGGTATCGGGGATTGCGTCGACGGCGATCACGCGGGGGCGCTGTGCAGCGGGAAGCGGCCTGAAGAACTGGCGGACACCTGCGGCGGACGAGGTGGCGGTGAGGATCGCGCTGGGTGTGCAGTCGCCGAGGACGGCGTGGAGGCGGTCGGTGTGGCCGGGCTCGTCCGGATCGAACAGCGGCACTGCGATGACACCCGCGTAGATCGCCGCGAAGAACGACACCACGTAGTCGAGGCCCTGGGGCGCAAGGATCGCGACGCGGTCGCCGGGATTGGTGACCTGCTGGAGCCGAGCGGCGATCGCACGGAGCCGCACGCCGAATTGGTCCCAGGTGAGCTCGTCCACGTCTCCGTCACGGTTACGCGAGTAATCGATGTACCGGTAGGCCAGCTCGTCACCGTTGGAGGCAGTGTGCCGCTCGAGATGATCGAGCAACGTACTGCCCTCCGGCAGTTCGATCTGCCCGTTCTCATCGATGAACTCTTCGAACCCGACGCTCAATTCCTTCTCCCTGTCGAAGCGATCCCACAACCACTCGACATGGTTGCGCCTCATCTACGTTCTCCGCGCTACCGGATCGTCGTGCCTGCACAGCACCGAACAGTCTCCGGCAATCAACCCGCCAGTACTGTCCATCGATCCGAGATCACGAATATGTTACAGATCGGCTCAGCTCGCTCCCCCGCGAGCAGCGGATCCTGTGGCGCGAACCTTTCCGTCCGAGATGGGAAGCACCAAAGATACGACACCCCGGCGGCCATCCGCGAAACGCGGTCTCGTTCGGCGATCTGTTCGGACACAGCAGGAGCATCGGACACAGCAGTTGCGAGAGATGCCTGTTCGCCGCTGCGCCACCGACATGTCGGCTGTGCACACCGCCCGAACTTTCCGTCCGTAAGTGTGGGTCGGCCGTCGGCGGATCACCTCCTCGGCACGACAATTCGTGACGAGGATCATTCCGATCGGCACCCCGTTCCCCAAGGTCTCCGCCGATGACGGCACGCATCCATCCCCTTCGATCACTACGGTTACTTCCCGCCGTCTCCCCCCGGCCCCACGAACGTCACTCGCGGGCGGGCCCGTAGGCAGCCATCGGTCGATTGTACCGGTACGTGATCCCGGACACTACCCACCGGTAACCGTGATTCGTCACTCTTCCGGAGGATGCGGTGCGGACTCGATCTTCTCGGCAGCCCAACCCGTGATCCACTGCGGCGCAGTGATGCCCGATTCGTCCACTATGAACGTGTTGTACATGGCGTGGATCGGATTGTTGACGTACTCGAGAACTCGCGGCGCAGCGGTCATCCAGTTGGTCGGGTTGAGCGCATCCGGCGGTGCATCGCAGATGCTGTCGGACGGTGCACAGATCTGAAAGGTGCGATCGTCGAGCGCACCGAACCCACCGGGACGCTCGCCGGTCATGGTGATCCCGGGAAGCCGCAGACCACCGAGCGAGAGTTCGGCGCCGACCCCCACGACCGGAGGGCCGATATCGATGCCGGACACCCCGTCACGACGGCCGTCGGCGATCAGCGCGACACCGAGGACCCGATCCGCGGGGACCGGTCCGTTGCCTGCACCGATCTGAGCCGCGACGTCACCGGCGATGACAGCGCCCTGCGAGAACCCGGTGAGGATGTAGGTGGTCAGCGGGCATTCCGCGGACCGTCCCGCAATGAAGTCGTTCACCGCGGCGGTACCGGCGCTACGGCTGTTGTTGTACGACTGCTGGCCGTCCGGCGGGAGGGCGACCGGATTGGAGAACTGAGCGACGTACGGGACCGTGTAGACGTCGGCGCGCTGCGGGTCGAACTGCTCCTGCAGCGGTCGGGTCACGTTCAACATCAGCGACGCCGGGTTGGCCGTCGGGTTGTACGGGTCGTCGCCGACCGCCGACTCCCACGTACCGGGCACCGCAACGACCTGGACGTCCGGGCACGACGCAGGCTGCGACTGTGGTTCCTCCGGTCCGGGCGGCGTGATGGGTCCGGGGACATCCAAGCGCCCCGCCAGCATGTACCAGAGGGCCAGCACCAGGACCAGAAGCAGCAGCGCCCCGAGTACGACGATCTTGCGCCCGCGACGCCGCTTCGTTCTGGCCATCAAGTGTTTCTCCCTCTACCAGCAGTACCTTCTCGCCTGCAGTACGCGTCAGCTGCAGTACGCGTCGTGGGCGACCGAGATGTAGGTGTCGGCGGTCGCGGATGCGTCCTCTTCGGTGATCTCCTCACCGGCGGCGACGGATCCGCTGCCTACGAGGGCGGTCACCATCGTCTTGATCTCGTCGGGATTACCGCCCTGGGCTTCGGCACCGCAGACGTAGTCCGCGATCGCGATCGCGCTCGCCTCGTCGGACGGCTCGACGCCCTCCTCACGCAGCGCGGCCAGGAACGCCTCACCGCTCTCGCTCGGTGCGGGCTGCGACTCCGGCGGCGGCGCGGTCGCCGCTTCACCCGGGCTCGTCGGGGCGGCGTCGGTACCGGTGTCCTCGGTACCGGAGGTGTCCGGGCGGGTGGTGTCGTCGCCCGCTGCCTCCGAGGTGGTCGTCTCGGCGGAGGTCGCGGCGGCGGTCGTGGTCGTGGCCGAGGGGGTGTTCGTGGCAGTCGAATCGTCGCTACCACACGCGGCCAGCACAGCCGCGGAAGTCAGGGCTGCGGCGATCGCTCCGAGGACGCGGGTCGAGCGCGAGCGGGTCCGTGCAGGCATCTGGGGGGTCCTCACATCCGGGATTCGAATCGATCTGAACTGGGCTCGGTCCAGGCTACAGAGCGCACGCGGTGCCGGTAGGAGCGCCTGCTCCGACCGGCACCGCGTGGGCCGAGAGTCACCTGCCGTACGAAATCACGGGTGAAACACAATCACGGGTGAACCGTGGGGGCATCATCGATGACGGTCACGGACCCGTGCTGGAACCTCTGCTCGATTCCGCCTTCGATCGGCGTCTCGTCTCCGATCGGATAGCCGAGCCGGCCGTTCTCGGCACCCTCGGCCACCCAGGCCTCGAATACGCGGCCACGCACCGGCCACGCCCCCGTCTCATGCGTCCAGTAGATGGTGCCGTGCTCGAACTCGGAGAAACGCCCGTCGCCGGTGATCACGTGCTCGCTCGACTTCGGATAGCCGAGTGCACCGGTCTCGTAACCGAGTTCGCCGTACTTGGCCAGAATCTTCCCCAGCACAGCGTTCGCGCCGGTCGCTTCCGTCCAGTACATCGCGCCGATCTCGAATCCCTGAACGCTGCCGCGCTGATCGGGCGTACCGACCTCGTCGAGCACGGGATATCCGAGCGGACCGGTTTCCCAGCCCTGTTCCTTCCATTCCTCGAAGATCGCGCCCTGCACGGTGCGTGCACCGTGCTCGGGAGTCCAGTAGATGGCTCCGTGCTGGAAGTGATTGAAGCGGCCGCGCCCGTCGGCGGTTCCCCGCTCCTCCGTCGTCGGGTAACCGAGCCTGCCGGCGGGACCACCCGCGCTCTGGTACTTGCCACCGATCGCTCCCGCGACGGGCACCGCGGTGCCGCCGGACGAGAACACCCGGCCGTGGCGGAAGTCCTGCACGGAACCACCCGCGACGGGATACTCCCGAGTCAGGCAGTCGCCGAGCCACGGATTCGCGGCCGCGACGTCACCGAACGCTCCGAGCGGGGCGCACTCGGGCTTCTGGATTTCCACGCCGAGGGTGTTCGCGAGTTGCGGCCACAGCTGATGCAGTTCGAATTCCCAGTACGGCCACGAGTGCGTGCCGGACGGGCGGTACACGATCTGCGCAGGGATGCCGAGCTTGTTCAGCTTCGTCGCGAATGCCTGCGAAGTCAGGCGAGACAGGATCTCGAGCCCCATGCCCGCGTAGTTCGTGCTCACGCCGGGAACTGCGGTCGGCTGATCGTACGGACCGGTGCTGCCGCTGCCGCTCGAGACGTACATGCTCACCCCGCGGAGCTTCTCGGCGAGAAGATACGGGTCGTGAGACTCCCATCCCTCGCTACCGGGCTCACCCCACATCGCGTCGACGTCGAATCCGCCGGCGTCCTGCATGGCGTAGCGAATGGCTTCGGGCATGCCGAGCGTCGTGGTGGTGAGAATGCCCGACAGCGACGCCGCGAACTGGAAGAATCCCTGGTTGCGGGCTGCGAGGAACATCGCAGCCGTGCCACCCATCGACAGGCCGACCACACCGCGCTTGTCGGTGGTGCGCCAGTCCTTTTCGAGGATGGGCGGGAGTTCCTCGGTCAGGAAGGTCTCCCACTTGTAATTCTGGCCGTTGTTCTGGTCGATCCAGTCCGCGTAGAAGCTCGACTGGCCGCCGACGGGCAGTACCACGTTGACGTTCTTGTCTGCGAAGAACTGCTCGGCGTCGGTCTCGATCGTCCAGCCGTTCTCGTCGTCACGAGCGCGGAGGCCGTCGAGCATGAACACCGACGGGAACCGGGCCTCGGGTGTGAGGTTCCAATCCCGCGCGAGCAGGAGCTGCACCTGGATGGGCGTGCCCATCGACGGCGAATCGATCCAGAGCGCGACGCGGCGATCAGTGAGCCAGTCGACCTGACGCACGGTCGCGCCGGAGGAGTCCTGGGTCGCTGCCGGCCCGGACTCGGCGACCGACGGCTGCGCCGTCGCCACCGCGACTGTCGTCAATCCCGCCCCGACCGGCGCCACGAGCGCCGCAGCGACGAGCCCCAGCAGGCGTCGTTTGGTCCTCGTACCTGCCTTTTCCTCGTTCGGCCTCCCCCGATGGCCACCATGCACAGTTCGCATCGATATCGCTCACTTCCTGCATTGCGGTATTGCAGATCGTCCGCCGAGCGGACTCGGTATCGCGGGAGCCGTCCGTCGATCGGATCAGCCAGGCCCGAATCCTGTTTCTACACGTCGAGCGACGTGATGTGAGGGAGCCGCGCTGTGACAGGTGGGGAAATTGTTACCGAAGACACGAAGCCGCCCGGCTGCTCCGTGAGGAGCAACCGGGCGGCAACGTCGAAGCAGTGTGCTTGGCCTGGCAGTCGGATCAGTGCGCGTTGAGTGCGTCCAGGATCTGCGGACGTGCCTTCCACAGCTCGTCCTCCCAGTACTTCCACGCGTGGGTTCCGCGGGCCGGGAAGTCGAAGGTGGCCGGGATTCCCAGGGTCGCGAGCTTCACCTGGAAGGCGCGGGTCTGGACGAGAGCCAGTGCCTCGAGGCCCATGGCGTTGGCCGTGTTGTAGAAGCCGACCAGGCCCTTCGGGTTGTCGTGCTCACCGGGCAGGCCGCTGGCCGCCGAGATGTACATGGACAGGCCCTCGAGCTTGGGCGCGAACACGAACGGATCGTTGCGCAGCCATGCCGGGTTCCACGGCGGGCCCCACATCGAGTCGACATTGAAGCGGCCGGCGTCGAGCATCGCGATGCGGATGGCCTCACGCATGCCGGGGGCCGACAGGTTCAGGTAACCCGACAGCGACGACGCGAACTGGAACTGGTCGCGGTGGTACGCGGCCAGGGTCAGTGCAGCGGAACCGCCCATCGACAGGCCCAGGATGCCGTTGTTGCTACGCGAGACACCACGGGTTTCGAGGTAGGCGGGAAGCTGCTCGGTCAGGAAGGTCTCCCACTTGTAGGTGATGTCCTGGCCGTTGAAGTTACTCGGCGAGTACCAGTCGGTGTAGAAGCTCGCCTGGCCGCCGACCGGCATGATCAGGCTGACGTTGTCCTGCGAGAACTGCTGCAGCGCGTTGGTCTCGAAGGTCCATGCGTTCGCGTCGTCGCGGGCACGCAGTCCGTCGAGCATGTAGAGAGCGGCGTCGCCACCGCGTGCGGCCCACTGGATCTGGACCTTGATCGGACCCATGTCGGAATCGACGAAGACCTCTTCGAAGCCTCCGGCGGGCGCACGGTGCGAAACCGGCGCGGCCTGGGCCGGAGCGGCAAGTGCAGCCGTCGTTCCGGCAACACCTGCAGCAACAGGAAGTACAAGCGCTGCGGCGGCGGTGCCGAGCAGGCGCCTGCGAAGGCCCTGCGACAACCTAGGGACAAAACGCATGAACAATGCTCACTTTCTCGATCTGCGGCGTCCGCGTCTGCGTCCCCCGACGGATTTCGGCGGCGGCGACCTGGTGAAGGTCGCCTTCAAGTCACACTGCGGTCAAGACTGTAAAGGACAGCGTGATCTCTGACAAACCCCGATTCCCAAGGTCTTGAGCTTGTCTTGACTACTCCGTCGGATCACAGGGGCCCGAACGTTACATCTCCGTTATCCGGCGTGATCGTAACGAGACCTCGACGACGGCCGTAGGCCGGGTCACCCGAACGGTCACACGACGCAGAATGTCGCATTCATCCAGGTCATCCGAATGAATGCGACATTCCTCCGAAAAGGGGCGTCATTCTAGCCTCGCGGTGGCGGCATTTCCAGATCGCAGCGTTGTATCTCATACTTCGGCACTCGCTCGATGCGGTACCCGGAATATTCGAACGCGTTGCGCAGATTCCGCTTGAACAGAGGCCACGTGAGCTCCGCACTCGACGACGCGAGCAGCTCCTGTGTTTCAGGACACGTCAACGCCACCTGGGCCATGGCGACCCAGTCCTCATCGAGATACGCCGGCATCCACGGATGTACGTCGACCATCCCCGAGTCCGCGACCACCCAGTCGGGATACAGGATCTTGTCGTGCCCGATCCGGCCGTCCTCGAGTCGCTCGGTGTGCGCAGCGAGCGGATAGGCGAGACCCATCTGATCGATCACCCGCACATCCAGGCCGACGTTCATACTCGTCATGCCGAGATTCAGGAAGTACACCGTGTGCCCGGCACCACCCGGAGGAATCGGTAGGGGCGGCGGCACGACGTCCCACACGTCGTACGAGGGCGTCGACAACAGCAGCCCCCCGTCCGGGGTGTTGTCGATCGCCTCGACCATCGCGCGCATGCGGGGGTAATCGAGGTAATCGGTCGCGAGGATCGGATGCGAATGGCCGGTGTTGAGCACGTAGAACGCGCGCTCGTCGACGATCCCGGAGCGACCCACCACCGCACCTTCGGGCATGCCCGTGGTGTTGGAGGCGAAGAACGCCCAGACCACCGTCCCGATCCACAGCAGCGCCATACCACCTGCCGTACGGGTGGTCTTGTTGTTGCCGATCTCCGACCGGTCGGGCACCCGCAAGGGCACGACAGCGACGGGAAGCAGCAAGCAGAACAGCGGTGGCAACAGCACGCGACCGTGCATGAAGTCGCCGCCGACCCGCATCGAATAGAGCATCAACAGCAGGCCGGCGCCGAGCGCGAAGAACACGACCGCCGTCGGGGTGCGCAACGCCCGTTGCCCACGCCGGGCCCACGCCCGGAGGTCTGTTCCCTCGTCTTGCGACACGGCTCCGCCACCGGCCGGGGCCCGAGTGGCCCACAGCACCACCGCGGCGACGACCGCCAGGAACAGGACCGGCAACCACAGCAGGTACGGGCTCACCAGATTGCCGAGGTACTCGAACCCCTGTGACCACTTGGCTCCGCCCGCGTCCTTCGACACGGCGGTGTTCGGGTACGGCAGAGCGTAGTAACCCATCCGCCAGATCTGATACATCACGGGGATCAGTCCGGCCACCGCGACCATCGCGACCCGCACCCGCCACGTCAGTCCCTGTGCCAAGAACAGCATGGCCAGCGCCCCGGCCGCGAGAATGGCGAGTTCGGGGCGTACGAGCGGACCGAGGCCCGCAACGAAGGCAGTGACGAGGATCTGCGTGGTACCGGGAAGTCCCTCGTGCTTCGGGTCGGGTGTCGCCCACCGCACGAGCATCAGCCACAGCAGCGCGATCCAGCAGATCACCAGGCAGGTTTCGAGTCCGGACGTTGCGAAGTCGCGCGCAGGTGGCACGGCGATGTAGACGAGCACTCCCGCGGGCATCAGCAGGACTGTGCCCGTGGCGCCCCGCAGGCGCCATCTGTACATCCGTGCGGCGGCCAGCATGGCCAGCACGACCGCACCGGTCGACAACAACAGGGCGATCGTGAGCACCACGTATTCGAGGCGAACTCCGCTCAGCTCCCCGGCCGCGTAGACCATGTAGGTCCACATGGTGGAGGTGTTGGCCTCGACCCGCTCGCCGCTGTTGAACACCGGGCCGTTGCCCGCCATCAGGTTGCGCACTGTGCGCAACACGATCAGGCCGTCGTCGGCGATCCAACGGCGTTCCCACGCCCCCGAGAACATCAGCAGTGCCGCGATCACGACACCACCGGCGAACACCCCCGTCGCGAGGCGACGCGACCGGGCGGGCGGATCGGTAACCGACCTGCCCGCCACGCTGTCGTCGACGCCGTCCACGACGTCAGAAGAGGTAGACAGCACCGCCGACCACCACGATCCACACCACCGCAAGGAACTGCAGCACGCGGTCGCCCAGAGCAATCTCCTCGGGCTCACCGGCATCGCCACCGTCGACATCCACCGCATACCGCAGGATCGCGACGACGAACGGGATCATCGAGATCGCGTACCAGTTGGAACCGGCGATGGTGTCCTGCTCGAACGCCCACAACCCGTAGCAGATCACCACGGCCGTGGCAGCGAGCGTCCACACGAACCGCAGGTACGTCTCGGTGTAGTACTCGAGCGACTTCCGGATCTTCGCACCCGTCCGCGTCGCGAGCCGCAGTTCCGCGTACCGCTTCCCGGCGGCCATGAACAACGATCCGAACGCCATGATCAGCAGGAACCACTGCGACAGCGGGATCTCGGCGGCCACACCACCTGCGATCGCACGGATCAAGAATCCCGACGAGACGATGCAGATATCGAGCACGGCCTGATGCTTGAGACCGAAGCAGTATGCGAGCTGAATGCCGATGTACACGGCCATCACCACAGCGAGCTGCCAGTTCGCAAGGAACGACAGCGCGATCGAGGCGACGAGCAGCACGCCGGCGAGGATGTACGCGAGCTGCAGCGGCAGCACTCCCGCCGCGATCGGCCGGAACCGCTTGGTCGGATGCTCCCGGTCGGCCTCGACGTCCATCGCGTCATTGACGAGGTAGATCCCGGACGCCGCCATGCAGAACACCACGAACGCGAGCGCGACCGGCAACAGCACCGCGGATTCCGTGACGGACCCCGCCGCCATCGGCGCCGCGAGCACCAGCACGTTCTTGACCCACTGCCGTGGGCGCACCGCCTTCACGATTGCCGCTGGGAGGCTCTTGGGGGCCTCCGTAACGGCGGTCGGTTCCTCGCTCATCGCTCTCCAAACTTCTTCTCTGCCCGCGCCACCACAGCAGCGGACGCCGCCCCGAGCGCCGCACCGGCCAGGACATCCGTCGGATAGTGCACACCGAGAACGAGACGCGACAGCAGCATCGGGGGCACGAGCATCGCCGGAAAGGGTAGCCCGGTCGTGCGCGCCATCAGCACGGCCGCTGCCGTCGTGGACGTCGCGTGCGACGACGGGAAACTCAGCCGACTCGGCGTCGATACGTTGACCTGCACCGACGGATGGGCAGGGCGCTTGCGACGGACGACGCGCTTGATGACGATCGACGCGGCGTGCGCTCCGACCGCCCCGACCGCGACTCCAGCCCACTGGGTGCGTCGCTTCGGATCCACGAGAGCGCCCACGGCGCCGATCGTGATCCAGCCGAGCGCGTGCTCTCCGAAGTGCGACATCCCGCGCGCCACCGAGGTCGCTCCGGGCAGGGTCCCGACGGTGCCCTGCACCGTCTGCAGCACCCGCACCTCGAAAGGCGCACGGTCGCTGTCGACCTCTACGGTCGCGGTGCCGGCACCGGCCGGAACAGTGACGTTATCCGTCGATGCCGAAGACACGTTCCCACTCCTCTTTGCTGGTCAGGGCGGGAACCGCATCCCGGTAGCGCCTCTTGAGCTCCGGGAAGCGCTGTGCGAGTTCGCGCCGCAACCGCAGCGCTTCGGTCAGCAGCGCCTGGGCTTGCGCGCGGTCGCGCTTACGGTAGACCACGCCCCGGCCGTCCGCGGTGGTGACCGTCACCCCGTCGACCTGTGACAGCAGGAACCAGCGGGCATCGATCGTCGGCACGTTGAGCTGCGGGCGCGTGTGGTGCTCGGGATTCTCGGGGCGCACGTTGTGCAGCATGCCCTTCGCGAGTCGCGAGATCTTTGCAAGTTTCCCTTCGGGTTCTCCGACGGCGCCCACTTCTGCGCCCGAAGGCAACGGCAGATCGGTCGACGACGGCACCACCCGGGCGTCGGAGAAGTTCTTCCGCAGCGCATGCACCTCGCCGAGCGCCTCGGGGAGCAGGTCGAACAGGTTCTCGGGTCCGGCGAGGAAGTCCTCGATCGCCTTGTTCTGGATCGCGACGGTCGAGTACTCGAGGCACACGAGGTGCTTGATCGTGGCCTTGATCGTGTCGAGGACCATGCCCTTGCCGTCGCCCGGCATGTGCAGGGCGGCGACGACGAGACGATTGCGCAGGTGGAAGTACGCCTGCCAGTCGATCGCGTCGTCCTTGTCGCTCCACGCCATGTGCCAGATCGCAGCGCCGGGCATCGTCACCGTGGAGTACCCGGCGGCACGGGCGCGGAGCCCGTATTCGGCGTCGTCCCACTTGATGAACAGCGGCAGCGGCTGCCCGATCTCCTCCGCGACGACGCGCGGGATCATGCACATCCACCAGCCGTTGAAGTCGACGTCGATGCGCCGGTGCAGCAGTTTCGAGTTCTCGCGGTCGCGCAGCGGGTTCGTGGAGAAGTCGTGGTCGTACTCGACGTTCGGGGCGGCCGACCACATGAAGACCGACCGGTCGACGACCTCACCCATCGTGTGGAGGTGGCTGCGTTCCTGCAGGTTGAGCATCTGTCCGCCGACGAGTGTCGGAGACTTGGCGAACCTCGAGAACGCGAGTGCGCGCAGGATCGAGTCGGGTTCGATCTCGATGTCGTCGTCCATGAACAGGATGTAGGGGGCAGAGGTGGTCTTCAGCGCCTCGTACATGATGCGGCTGTATCCGCCGGACCCACCGAGGTTGGCCTGGTCGTGGATGACGAGGCGGTCGCCGAACGGCTCGGCGGCCTCTGCGAAGCCGTCCTGGTCACGGACCTTGCGGGTGCCCTGGTCGGGGATGATCATCGCGTCGATGACATCCATGACCAACGGATCCGACGCGAGCGCGCGCAGCGCCGCGACACAGTCGGCCGGGCGGTTGAAGGTGGGGATGCCCACTGCGACGGAGGCCTTGCCTGGGGCCTCGACGGGCGCGAACCAGCCGGCGGCGTGAACGGTGACGTCGGTGTCGGTGGTGACGTCGAACCAGATCCACCCGCCGTCCTCGAACGGGCCGAGATCGGTTTCGAGTTCGAGGACGATGCCCGAACCGTCGAATTCACGGCCCTGCACGTGGATGCGGCTCGAATCGGCCTTGCTGCGGTAGATGTCGATACGGCCGTGGCCGGTGAGCTCGAGTCTCAGGACCACCGAATTCAACGTGCTCCACCGACGCCAGTAGCTCGCGGGGAACGCGTTGAAGTAGGTGCACAGCGACACCTCGGACTCGGCACCGATGTTCAGCTCGGTTCGGCTCGACGCGTGTGCCCGTCGCGCGTTGGTGGACGATTCCTCGATGTAGAGGGTCCGCACGTCCAGAGGTTCACCCGGTCGAGGCAGGATGATCCGCTGGAGCAGCGCTTTACCGAGCGAGTCGCTGTCCGACGCGGCGGGCGCCGGCGCGACGGTGGTGGTCGATCGGCTCATGAGGCATCCCCCGCGATCGGCGCACCCGATTCGAAGTGCGGCGCCACAGTGTTGTCGAACATCGTCAACGCGCTCGCGATCGCCATGTGCATGTCGAGGTACTGGTAAGTACCGAGACGGCCACCGAACAGCACCTTGTTCGCCACGGCTTCCTTCTTGGCGAGCTCACGGTAGGCGGCGACCTTCGCGCGGTCGTCGGACGTGTTGATCGGGTAGTACGGCTCGTCCTCGTCCTCCGCGAAACGCGAGAACTCACGCATGATGACGGTCTTGTCCGCCGGGTACGTGTCGCGTTCGGGGTGGAAGTGCCGGAACTCGTGGATGCGGGTGAAGGGCACGTCGGCGTCGTTGTAATTCATGACCGGAGTCCCCTGGAAGTCACCGGTGGGCAGGACCTCGGTCTCGAAGTCCAGGGTGCGCCAGCCGAGCTTGCCTTCGGCGTAGTCGAAGTAGCGGTCGAGCGGACCGGTGTAGACGACGGGTGCGTCGGGGTTGGCGCCACGGATCTCGTCGCGCACCTCGAACCAGTCGGTGTCCAGCCGGATCTCGATCTTCGGATCCTTCGCCATGTTCTCGAGCCACGCGGTGTAGCCATCGACGGGCAGACCCTCGTAGGTGTCGTTGAAGTAGCGGTTGTCGAACGTGTACCGCACGGGCAGGCGGGTGATGTTGCCTGCGGGCAGTTCCTTGGGATCGGTCTGCCACTGCTTGGCGGTGTAGTCGCGGATGAACGCCTCGTAGAGAGGACGGCCGATCAGGGAGATCGCCTTCTCCTCGAGGTTCTGGGCGTCGGCGGTCGAGATCTCGGCGGACTGTTCCTTGATCAGTGCCCGCGCTTCCTCCGGGCTGTAGTAGCGCCCGAAGAACTGGGAGATCAGGCCGAGGCCCATGGGGAACTGGTAGGCCTGACCGTTGTGCTTCGCGAATACGCGATGCTGGTAGCCGGTGAAGTCGGTGAACTGGGTGACGTAATCCCAGACCCGCTTGTTCGACGTGTGGAACAGGTGGGCACCGTACTTGTGGACCTCGATTCCGGTCTCCGGTTCGGGTTCGGAGTACGCGTTGCCACCGAGATGGTGGCGCCGTTCGACCACGAGGACCCGCTTCCCGAGCTGCGTGGCCGCGCGCTCGGCAATCGTCAGTCCGAAGAATCCGGAGCCGACGACGATCAGGTCGTACTCACCGGGAGAGGGCTGGGGCGCTGATGCAGCAGTCACGGAGAACCAGGGTAACGACCTTGTCACCCCGGCGCCCTTTCGGTCCGTCGGCGGGTCCCGTAAGGGCCGGGTGATCAGAGGTAATGCTGCAGAACGGCGCGTACGAACTCGGCACCCGCGGTACCGCCGTAGTTCGCCGCGAACCGGTCGTCCTCGACGTACATATCGGCGAGGCCGAGCACATAGTCACGCAGGCCGGACTCGTCCGCGCCGTGAGCGGGCGTGCCCGGAACGGACGACAACCATTCGACGTGGCGGCGTGCGAGGTCCTGGGCCTGCTCTCCGTGCGGGTCGAGACCCGCCTGAGCCGCGGCCGCCCAGTCTGCGCTCAGGCGGGCGACGTGCGACTGCCAGTCGCGCCGTTCGTGCTCGCTCATACCGCGCCACCACCGGTCGCCGGTGGCGTACGCCTGCTCACCCCAGCGCTCTGTCACCTCGTCGCGGTACTGCGTGTGATCGAATCCGTCGAACACTTCCTTCGCCATGAGATCCTCTCCTTTCTCTGTTTTCTCCAGGGTCGTGCGAACCGCCCGAATGCGGCGTTCGAGTTGGGTTCGCTCGTGTTCGAGCAGCTCGAGGTGGGTGCGCAGCGCACCCGCGGTGTCGTGACGATCGTCGAGGGCTTCGCGGATCGCGTGTAGCCCCAGCCCGAGGTCGCGCAGTAGCAGGACCCGCTGTAACCGGACCAGGGCATCGGAGTCGTAGAACCGCATCCCGTTCCGCCCCGTGCGGCTCGGTGCGAGCACCCCGACGTCGTCGTAGTGCCGCAGGGTGCGGCTGGTGACTCCGGCAGCGCGGGAAAGCTCTTGGATCGACCATTCGCGCTGCACGTCCGTGTGACGCTGCATGCCTGCCTCCGTTCTGCTCGACATCCACTGTGCATCTTGACGTTGCGTCAATGTCAACGCTGCGGCGTGCCGAGGAACCAACGCCCTACGCACAGCAATGCCGTCCACGGATTCCGTGGACGGCATTGCTCACTGTGTCGGGTGGTCGAGCTCTATTCTGCGCTTCCGCTACTCGGGAACCAGTCACGCAGGAAGCTCGACTCGATGACCTGGGCACCGAGATCGGGGGTCCAGACGATCGCGCCACCGGTGAAGATCCGGAACTTGCCGCGCTCGTCGGGAAGCATCAGTTCTGGTCCGACGGGCGAGCCGAGGATGCCCTCGACCCCGCCGAGTTCGAGGTACTTCGACTGGATCTCCGAGCTGTCACCGGTCTCGAACCGCAGGGCTCCCACCTCGGTGTCGATCTCCGGTGCCGGGGTAGGCGGCGGCACAGCGGCCTCGGTACCTTCCTGCACGCTGAACCAGTCGGACCGCAGCCCGAGCTTGGCGCGCGCCTCGGCACCGGTGGTCTCGATGGTCCGATCGGAGCCGATCACGCGCACCTGAGTGGCGCGACCTCCCGCGTCGCCGAGGTTGTTGCGGGCGATGACCTCGATGTTCTGGAGCTCACCGACACCGAATGCCGTACCGATCTCACCGGCGGTGATCGTCTTCGCCCATTGCCGGTTGGGTGCGACCTTGTCGCCGAGATCCTCGACGGGCGGGAAGGTGCCACCGGCACTGTATCCGCCGGTCGATGCGGAGAACTCGCTGCGGACCACCGCGCCGTCCTTCATCAGCGCCTGTCCGCGGGTGGTGCGAACGGCGTCATCGGTACGGGGATCCTCCGTGCCCGAGCCTCCGTACACCTGGCAGCTCGTCGTGTCGCAGGTCTGCCACTTCTCGTCGCGCTTCTCCGCGAGTGCGTACGAGCGGGCCGCGATCGCCTGTGCACGCAATGCTTCGGCTCCACCCGTGTCGGCCCAGCCCGGCACGGCCTCGGCGGGGACGACGCTGCGCAGGTAATCCTCGACATTCAGACGGTTGACGGTGCGTGCGGCATCTCCGTCGAGCACCACACCGATCGCGCCGCGGTAGGTGGTGTCGCCCGAGCACAGCTTCAGGTGCTCGTCCTTGGGACGATCCTCGCCGAGATCGACAGGGTCGACCCACGGCACATCGGTGGCGCCCTGCCACAGCACATCACCACTGCACCCGGCCGTGACCACGACGTTCGCGCCGCCGTCGGCATTCGGGGTGAGATGGGCGGCCTCTCCGGGACCGACCTGTCGACCCGCGACGTCGAGTCCGGCGTCGGAGTAGACGTCGAGACTGTGGTCGTCGAGGCCCATGAGACGCACGGCGATCATGGAGTCCGGGGCGGTGCCCAGGGTGGTGCCCCCGTAGTAATGACCGACGATTTGTTCGGCCGTCCATCCGTCCTGCGCGTAGCCGTAGGCACCCCACTGGCCCATGCCACGTCCGTGACCGTGGCCTTGACCGCTGAAGGTGAAGGGAGTGTCGGCGGAGACGGCCTGGCGGACGTCGGAGCCGTCCGATCCGCTGCTCACGAAAACACCGACGACTGCCCCGGCGAGTAGAGCGGGCGCGATGCCCATCGCAGCGGCACGTGTCGCGGTCGGGCGCCATCCGTTGCGCAGCGGCCGACCGAGGACGACACGCCGTCTACGAATTTTTCCTCTGCGACGAATCGACTGTCGTGCCATGCGCTGCGCTCCCTTGTTCTCGCATTTCCGCTGATCACGCGGACGATCGTCCACGTCATCGCCCGCTCTCACGGATCGGACATCCCGAGACCGATGCTCAAGCTCAGGTTGAGGGTTATGGTTTGCTGTGTCTAGTGTGACAAGAGTGGCGAGGTATCGCAACAAATGTCACAACAGCAACAATGGCATCACAAGTTGCCTTCATCGGCGGTCCGTTCCGGCGCGGAACGGGCTCGAAGATGTTGGATTCCGACCAGTGATATCGACCGCCCGAGATATCGACCGCCCGAACCCGCGCACACCAACAGGGAGTAGCAAACAGTGCCGCATCGCCGCCCGAAGCCGTCGATCGTCCTGGGTGCCGTCGCCGCCCTGGCCGTCGCAACACCTTTCGCGGTGTCCGGCTTCACCAGTGACCAGACCGATATCCGTCAGACCAGCGATTCCGTCGAAGCGGTCGCGCCCACGATCGCCGAGGTCGTGCTCGCGTCAGTGCCCGACCTCGTGATCCCGCTCGAAGAACTGACCGGGCTCAACCTGCCCGACATGAGCCTCAGGGAGATCGTCCAGGGCATCCCGCAGATCTCGACGGCTCCCGATCCGGGTGGTGGACCGATCGGGCACGTCGGCGCAGTCGTCAAGGAACTCACCCACGACACGCCGTTCAGCCTCGTCGCCCTCACGGCAAGCGACGTGGCCGACACCGACGCGATGATCCGCGCGCAGAACGACGACGGCACGTGGGGTCCGTGGTCTGTGACCGAACCCATCGACGCCGGACCCGACAACCCCAGCCCCGACGCGCGCGGCGGCACCGAGCCGATCTTCGTCGGTGCGACCAAGGCCGTGCAGGTTCTGTTGACTCCGCGGCCGGGTCCGGAACCGAACCTTGCCGGCGCCGAAGCGCCGCCCGAGGAACCTGCGCCGGCAGCACCCGAAGCACCGGCTGCACCCGGGGCTCCCGCACCTGCTGAAGTTCCCGCACCGGGCGAAGTTCCCGCACCGGCCGAGGCACCCGTACCCGCCGAGGCACCGGCACCCGTCGCGACACCTGCAGAGGACGCGCCCGAACTCGGTTACGCACCGGCGTCCTCGTCACGCCCGCTGCACGGCCAAGACCCCGCTCAGGTCCTCGCCGACAGCGTCAGCGCTGTGCTCATCGACCCGGGCACCAGCCCCGCCGATGCCACCCTCGAAGACATCGCAGGCCCGGTGGGTGACTCCGGCCTCGAGGTCATCACCCGCTCGCAGTGGGGCGCCGACGAATCGATCCGGTGCGACGAACCGACCTACGACGATTCGCTGGGCGGCGCCACCGTGCACCACACTGCGGGCAGCAACGACTATTCCAAGGCGGAATCCGCGGAGATCGTGCGTGCGATCTACGCGTACCACTCGCAGACACTCGGCTGGTGCGACGTGGGGTACAACGTGCTCGTCGACAAGTACGGCCAGATCTTCGAAGGTCGCGCCGGCGGTCTCGACCGCAATGTGCAGGGCGCCCACGCGGGTGGCTTCAACGAGAACACGATGGGTATCGCGATGATGGGAGACTTCTCGTCGGCGACACCGCCCGAGACCACCGTCGACGCCGTGGGCAAGTTCCTCGGATGGCGGCTCGCGAAGGCAGGGCTCGATCCCAAGGGCCGCACCACGATGTACTCGGAAGGCACCTCGTTCACCCCGTACCCGAGGGGCGCGTCCGTCGACCTGCCGGTCATCTTCGCCCACCGCGACGTCGGCAGCACCAGTTGCCCCGGCGACGGCGGATACGCCCAGATGGACAAGATCCGCAACATCGCCGCGGAAGCCGCGAAGGGCACGAGCCCGAGCACCGATCTCGCGACGGACACTCCTCCGCCCGCACGCGATGCAGTGCCCGACACCGATGCCGGGACACCGGCCACCGGATCGGCCGAGAACGTCCAGAACCTCGTGCAGGAACTGATTCGTCTCGCCGATAATCACCCGCTGGCCCAGAAATGGATCGCCGAAGGCGGCGAGACCGGACGTCTGGGTACGGCCATGACATCGATCCTTCCCGCAAGGGGCGGATTCGAGAGCGCCCAGTTCGTCAACGGGGCCATCTACACCTCGCCCAACGGCGGTGTGTGGACGGTGCTCGGCGAGATCTACCAGGCGTGGCAGAAGTCCGGGCTCGACGCTGGTGAGCTGGGGTTGCCCACCAGCGACGAGTACCGGGTGCCGGACGGTTGGCGGTCGGACTTCGAGTTCGGTTCGCTGATCTTCAACGAGGTCACCGGTGTCGTCACGAAGGTGCTCCGCGCTTACAACGACGCCTACGAGGAGTCGATGCAGGAACCTGCGGCCGCCGCGGTCGCTCCGGAACCTGCACCGGCACCGGAAGCCGCGCCGGCACCCGAACCGGTGCCTGCAGGCTGACCTTCGGTCACCGGCGTAAACGAGTCACTGCCACCAGCGTTCGAGGATGCGGGCAACCCCGTCCTCGACGTTGGTGGCAGTGACTTCGTCTGCCACCGATTTGGCCTCGGGATGCGCGTTCTCCATCGCCACACCGTGCCGTGCCATCGACAGCATCGGAATGTCGTTGGGCATGTCGCCGAACGCAACGAGATGATCGGCCGTCACCCCGAGATGCCGAGCGGCTTCCTGGAGTCCTGCCGCCTTCGTGATGCCCGCCGCGGAGATCTCGATGAGCCCGTTGTCGGTCGAATACGTCAGGTCGACGAGACCGTGGAGTTCCGGCAGGAGCACCTCGGCCATTTCGGCGCTGCTGATACCCGGCTGCCGGATCAGCAGCTTGATGGCCGGCTCGGCGATCACGTCGTGCTCGGCGAGTTCGGTGTTGTCCGGGTTGAGCCACGCGTGCTCGTAACCCGGTGAACTCACGAACTGAGGTGTCGCGGCATCGTGTGCGCTCGCTCCGACCCGTTCGGCGGCGAGACCGCTGCCCGGCAGGACCGTGGCCGCGAGATCGGCGAGCCACGACAATTCGTCCGTGCCGAGCAGCGCGGCGCTGAGCACTCGATCGGTGGCGCTGTCGTAGAGCACTGCGCCGTTGGCGCACACCGCGAGCGGCGCGTACCGGAGCTGTTCGACCACCGGCGCGATCCACCGCGGCGGGCGACCGGTCGCGAGGACGAACGGGGTTCCGGAATCGATCACCGCGTGCACTGCGCTGCGGGTTCGGTCGGAAATCTGCTCCGTGTCGTCGATCAGGGTGCCGTCGACATCGGTCGCGACAAGGCTCGGACGTTGGGGACTCACTCGGTCATTGTGCCGAAGGACCTTTTCCGTTCGCGCCCGGCTCGTCCCCACTGTGCCCACCGGCCTCACGTCGAGCACGTTGCTGCTCCTTGCGGGCACGCCGTTCCGCCGCCACGCGAGCGTCCTCGAGGTTCGCTTCCTCGGGACTCGGGGCCGAACCGCCGAGCCGCTTCGGCACCCAATAGGCACCCTGCTCGTGGCGATAGTTCTTCTGGGCTTCCTGCAGCATCTGCTCCATGGTGGTGTGCAGCTGTGCGGTCATCTCGGCGGCAGGCTCGTACGGCTCGATCGGCGCCCCGACGATGATGGTGATCGGAGTGTTCGTTCGACCGAGTCGCTTCGGGTGCCCCTTGGTCCACACCCGCTGCGACCCCCACAGCACCATGGGGACGACGGGCACACCGGCCTCGAGCGCCATCCGGGCCGCACCTGACCGGAAGTCCTTGAGTTCGAAACTACGGCTGATCGTCTCCTCGGGGAACACGCCGACGAGATCACCCCTGCGAAGCGCCTCGACTGCAAGCCGATAGGAGTCGCCGGCATCGCCGCGGTCGACGGGGATGTGCTTCATGGCGCGCATCATCGGCCCGGAGATCTTGTTGTCGAACACTTCTTTCTTCGCCATGAACCGGATGTACCGCTTGGTTTCGCGCGCGGGAATGCCCGCGTAGGTGAAGTCCATGTAGCCCGTGTGGTTCATCGCGATGACCGCACCCCCGGTCGCCGGGATGTGTTCCGCCCCGGAAATCGTGAATTTCAGGCCTTGGGCTGCGAACAGTGTGCGTGCCACGCCGATGATGGTCCGGTAGAAGGGTTCCACGTCGGTTAGCGTAGCCGGGTCCACCGCATCGGACCGACCGCGATCGACGTCAGGGGCGAGAATATTGACCATCACCACCGGAAAACCCCGCCTGTTCGTCGTCGCAGGCACCGCTGTCGCACTGGCGTTGGCCGCGACCGGATGCGCCGGCGATGGGCAGTCCGGCATTCCCACCGAGACTCCCGAACCGCCCGCAGCGGTCTCCTCGGACAGCGGGGGCGCCGCAACCGACGGGGATTCCGCCACGGCTCCCTCGACGGAGGCCGCAACACCTGGGGTCACGGTCGGCGACGTGCCCGGCAACGCCGCGGCCGCCGCGGCCCTACAGGGGTGGACGAACGATCTGCTGGCGGGCACCGACGTGGTCGGCAAATGCTGGACGATCGCACCGGAACGAGCCGAGGAGATGTACGCCGATGCCGACGCGATCAGCGCCGCGGTGCAGCAGACCGGACTCGACGGCCAGTTCGCGGTGACGTGGTCCGCGAACGACACCGATGTGTCGGTGCTGCGCAGTGAGATCTCCTCCGGCTACGCCTGCCCCTATGTCCACGCGACCGATGACAGCGGCATCTACACCGATGACGACGCCGTCTACGCGGTGGAACGGTTCCTCGGACGCGCCGTGGGCGATCCGGTGGACCCGAGCGACACCGAGGAGGACTATCCCCTGATCTGCCCCGGGATGGGGATCTGGGATCCGTGGGGCACCGGCAACCCGGTCGTGCCGCCGCTGTGGACCGATCCCGATGCCCTCGACGACGTGACATCCTTCGACGCGGAATCTGCGACCTTCTCACCTGTCGACGACGTCTACGGGAGTGTGACGATCCCGATCGTCGAGGCAGGAACGGCTCGTGACCTGGTTGTCTACGTCACAATCGCGTCGAACGGATACTGCCTGGGCGCAGTGGGCTGAGCGGCTCCGCCTACCCTGGGGTCACGTCGGTCAGCACGTCAGGAGGCAACGAAGTGCAGATCACCAGCGTCGGACACGCAGGGTTTCATATTCGGACCGAGGCCGGGTCCATCCTGTGCGACCCCTGGGTCAACCCCGCGTACTTCGCATCGTGGGTACCGTTTCCCGACAACACCGGGCTCGATTGGGATGCACTCGGCAACGTCGACTACCTGTACGTGTCGCACCTGCACAAGGATCATTTCGATCCGGGCACCCTGAGCAAGCACGTCAGCAAGGACGCGACGGTGCTGCTGCCGGACTACCCGGTGCCGGATCTGCGGCGTGAACTCGAGGCGCTGGGCTTCACCAAGTTCTTCGAGACCATCGACTCCGTCAAGCACCGGATCTCGGCGGCCGGAATCGAGGTCGCTCCGCAGGCTCCGCTCCAGCCCGGCGCTCTCGACATCATGATCATCGCGTTGCGGGCCCCTGCCGACGGTCCGATCGGCGACTCCGGTCTCGTCGTCTCCGACGGCGAGAGCACCGTGTTCAACATGAACGACGCGCGCCCGATCGACATGGATCCGATGCACGAGGCGTTCGGCCACATCGACATCCATCTGCTGCAGTACTCGGGTGCCATCTGGTACCCGATGGTCTACGACATCCCGAAGAAGACCAAGGCCAACTTCGGTAAGCAGAAGCGCCGGCGCGGCATGGATCGCTGCCGCAGCTACATCGAGCAGGTCGGCGCCACCTGGATCGTGCCGTCGGCCGGGCCGCCGGTGTTCCTCGACGACGATCTGCGCGACCTCAACGACGACCACGGCGACGAGGGGAACATCTTCCCCGACCAGCACGTGTTCCTCGAACAGCTGCGTATCCACGGGCGCGACGGCGGCCTGCTCATGATCCCGGGGTCGACCGTGGATCTGGCAGGCAAGGATCGGATGACACTCACGCATCCGATCCCGGATGAGCAGGTCGATGCGATCTTCACCGACAAGGCCGCCTACATCGAGGACATGGCACAGCGGTTCGCGCCGGTCATCGCGGCAGAGAAGGCCACGTGGGCGCCCGCCGAGGGTGAGCCGTTGCTGCCCGCGCTCAAGGCGAAGTTCGAGCCGATCATGGCGCAGTCCGACCTGATCTGCGACGGCATCGGTTACCCCGTGGGTCTGGTCATGGGCTCGGGCGACGACGCCGAGACGGTCGTGCTGGATTTCCCGAAGCGGGTCGTGCGCGAGCCCATCGAAGGAGAAGGCAAGTACCGCTACGGATTCCGAATCGCACCGGAGCTGGTGCGGACTGTCCTGCGCGACGACGAACCCGACTGGGTCAACACGATCTTCCTGTCCACCCGCTTCACGGCGTGGCGCATCGGCGGGTACAACGAGTTCTTGTACACCTTCTTCAAGTGCCTCACCGATGAACGAATCGCCTACGCGGACGGCTGGTTCGCCGAGGCACACGACGACACGGCGTCGATCGAGCTGGGCGGCTACGAGATTCAGCGCCGCTGCCCGCACCTGAAGGCCGACCTGTCCAAGTTCGGCGTCGTCGACGGCACCACCCTCACCTGCAACCTCCACGGCTGGCAGTGGGATCTCGAGTCAGGTCGCTGCAAGACGTCGAAGGGGCATGAGCTGCGTAGCAGCAAGCTCTGACGCCGTTGTGTGGTTCCGGTAGTTCCGGGTAACCGGAACTACCGGAACCACACCCGACCTGCTCAGGTTAGGCTTGCCTCCCGTTTGCTGGTCATCGAGGAGGTCACCATGAGATTCGGTCGGATTGCCGTCTCACTCGCCGCGGTTCCGCTGCTGTTCGTCGCGGCATGTTCGTCGGGTTCGTCGGACGCTGCGTCGCCGACCGATGACGCAGCGTCGGTCACAGTGGGCCATCGGTTCGGCGAGACCACGGTCGAAGGCACGCCCGAGCGAGTGGTCACCCTGTCGGTGTCCGACAACGACGCCGCCCTCGCGTCGGGTGTCGTTCCGGTCGCGATGGCGCAATCGGTGGTCAAGCCGGTCATGCCGTGGACCGAGGAAGCGATCACAGAACTCGGCAGCGAGATCCCGCCGCTGCTCGACTTCGGCACCGAGGTCCCGGTCGAGGAAGTCGCGTCCTACGAGCCCGATCTGATCCTCGCGACCGGCCTCGAGCTCACCGACACCGTGTACGAGCAGCTCGCAGCCATCGCTCCCACCCTGGCCCGCGCCGAAGCCGAGCAGGCCGACACGTGGGCCGAGCAGTCCCAACGGGTCTCCGAGCTGTTCGGTACCCGCGAGGACATCGACGCCCAGATCGAGGCCACCGAATCCGAACTCGAGGCCGCTGCCGAACGCAATCCGGAACTGAACGGCGCCACCTACGTCGTGTCTCTGCTGCACTCCGCCGATCAGGCAGGTCTGCTCACCGGACCGGACTCCGCCACGAGTCAGCTGCTCGGCAGCCTCGGTCTCGTCCCCGCGCCGGAAACCGAGAAGTACGTCGAGGAGGGCAAGGACAACCAGCTCAGCCCCGAGAACCTCCGTCTCCTCGAAGCGGATGTGCTCATCGGTTACTTCCCCGACACCGGTCTGCGCGACACGTACTACGCGATGCCGGTGTTCAGTTCACTGAACGTGGTCGGAGGCGGGCATCATTACCAGCCGACCGATGAAGAATGGCGCGGTTTCCGCTCGACCAGCCTGCTGAGCATGGCATGGCTCGGCCAGGAACTACCCGACAAGATCGCGGCCGCGATCCGCGGAGAGGGCTGATCGGACTTGACCGAGAACACCACCGTTCCTCCACCCTCGCCGAGGAAGCGCCGACCGGCCCCCGATCGTTCCGTCCCCACTCCGAGTGCCGTCCGGGAAGCGCTGCAGGGTGACGGAACAGTGGTCTTCACTTCCGAGGGCAGTGACTGGATTGCGACGTTCGCCGTGGGTGACGCCGCATTGCCACCCTCGACGACCGCCGTCTTCCTCGATGTCAACTGCGTCACCGACCGGAGCCGGATTCCCGCCGGAAGCATGCACCGCGACACGGACTTACGGTTGTGGATCCTGTCCGTGCGGGTTCCGGCCGGTTGGCGCGGCGCGTACACGTTCATTCCGTCGGACGCACCGCTCACAGTTCCGGAAGGCGACGTGGACCAGCGTCAGTGGTGGATCGACTTCCGCCGGGGTGCCATCGAATCGTTCGAAGGCGCTGCCCCCGACGCCGAGCCACAGCGACTCCGGACGGGCGCGCTCCCGGAAGGCATCCTCACGGCAGAGACGGTGGAACTCGACGGCATCCCGCGTCGCGTCGGCACCTACGTCCCGCCCGTGCCGGGTCACGGCACCGTCGTGTTGTTCGACGGCGACGAGGTCCGCCGCCACCGGGTGCTCGCCGCGTTCGACGATCCCGCGAACGCCCCCGCGCGGGTGCTCGTCGTCGACCACGTGAGCGCCGACGGACAGGAACGCAACGTGCGGGCGTCCGACCTGACCGCCAACCCTCGGTTCCGCGACGACCTCCTCGCATATGCGGGCGAGCCCGTGACGGTGGGCGGCTGCTCGTACGGCGGACTCGCGTCGATGTTCTTCGCATTGACCCGGCCCGATGCCGTGCGCGGCGCAGCCTGCCTGTCACCGTCGATGTGGTGGCACGACGAGCACGGGCACGACGTGCCGACACTCGCGAAGGCCGACAACGGCGGCGACGTACCCATCCTCAGCGAGGTGGGTTCACTCGAGTGGATGATGCTCGGCGAGGTCGCCGACGCCACCGATCGGCTGGCCGCGGCCGGGCACCCGATTCGTTCGGGGACGTTCGCGGGTGGTCACGACTGGGTTCAGTGGCGCGAGCGGCTGCCCGCACTGATCACAGAATTGCTGGTCACACAGTCGCGTCGCCCGGAATCGGCGTGACCGCAGGGCGCGGTGCGAACGCCGGCACGAGCAACAGCACCGCGCCGACTGCGATCAACGCGAAAGGCCACCACTGACGATCCCCCGCCTCCACGGTGGGTTCGGCGGCCTGCGCGTCACCGGACCGCGGCAGCGCCTCCGTCGCATCCCGCACGTTGCCCGAGATGCTCTGGACGACATTGCTCACCGGTCCGACCCCCGCCACGAGCTGACCGGTGCCGTCGGTCAGTTGCCGGCCACCGTCGTCCAGCAGGATCAGGCCGTCACGCAGTTGCCGGGAGCCGTCGGTAGCCTGGGCCATACCCGCGACGAATTCCGCGTTCGGGTCGGTGAGTTCGTAGGCGAGCTGCTGTGCGCCGCCGCGCAGCTGCGCGAGCTGGTCCATGGTGTCGGGCCCCAGCCCCTGCGTGTTCAACATGTCGACCAGATCCCGGATCTTCCCGGATGCCGAGCGCGACACAGGATCGCCGGACAGATCGAGAGTGTCGGCGACGGTCGTCAGCTGCGTGGTGACGCTGCCCTGCATCTCACCGAATCCGGTGAGCCGGGTGACCACTTCGTCGACGCCCCCGCTGATCTGGGAGGCCCCGTCGCCGAGCAGACCCACGCCGCCCTCGAGCTGGTCGAGTCCGTCCGCAAGCTGCTGTCCCCCGTCCCGGGCCTGACCGAGTCCGTCCGCGAGTTGCTGTGCGCCGTCGTCGAGCTGACGACTGCCGTCCGTGAGCTGGCCGACTCCACCGTCGAGGATCGAGAGGGGAAGACTCGCCTGTTGCAACGTGCTGCGGGCATCGTCGACGTCGGCGCCGCCAGCCTCCTGTTCGGTGACGGTCACGGTGGTGTCGGGCGAATCGAGGTAGGCGAAGGTCGATCCGGCGCCCACAAGGGCCAACCCGGAAACTGCGGTGATCATGGTGAGCAGACGTGCACGCATGTGCGTCGAGGCTAGAGCCTCCGGTTAAGAAGCTGCTGAGGAGCCCCGGTCGGGCAGCCATCGGACGGCAGTGATACCTACCACGAGTAGCGGCAATACCGTCGACACCACAAGCGCAGACAGCGGAATCCATGCCGAGCCCACCGCGAACCACGCGAACACTGCAACCGACATCACCTCGCTCGTCAGACCCACCACCGAGGTCACCGTCGCGCGGGTGCGGCCCGACATCGTGTCCTGCAGACGGGCCTCGGCAACGATGGCGGTGTTCTGCAGCGCCCCGTACCCGAACCCGATCGCGATGAACCCGACGACACCACCCACCATCGCGCCGGCCGCGAGGAGCATCGCCCCCGCAATCACCACCGCACTCATCACCCGGCCACTCATCGAGGCGGTCCTGCCCGCGGCCGCAGCACCGATCACCTGACCGACCACCGTCAGCGCGACCAGAACCGGCACCTGCTCGATGGTCGCCCCACCTTCCCGTGCGAGCAGGCCGAAGTACTCGTCGAATGCAAGACACGCGAGTAGCGCCGCGGCAAGGACCACCGCGCGGCGTACCACCTTGTCGGTGCGCACTTCGGTCGTGCCGTCGCGCAGCGCCGAAACGTAGCGAGCGAGCACCGCCGACGGAGGCGGCACCGAGGTCGCCGTGTCGCCGGTGCCGTCGAGTTCGTCTGCCTCCATCGCACAGGGCGCACACGGCAACGTCAGGACCAGCAGCATGTTCGCGACGGTGATCGCGACGGACAGCCAACCGACCAGCGCATAGCCGCCGAGCCCGAACAGCGGGGATGCCGACAGGATCGCGACGAACACGCACACCATCTCGCCGGCATTCGCGTACCCCATCACGGCGGCGTACCTGTGTTCGGCGTCGAGCGCCGCGAGCTCGTCGTAGAGGAGTGCCTCGAACGTGCCCGATTTCAGGGATTCACTGACACCCCACAGCACGAACCCTGCCGCGAACCCCCAGACAGTGGGCCAGACCATCCAGATCGTGAAGGTCGCCGTGAACAGGACGCCACTGCCGAGAAGCAGGCCACGGCGCGACACCGTATCGGCCCACGCGCCCGACGGAACCTCCGAGACGAACGCAACTACGGACCACAGGACGAACAGCGACGAAATACTGCCGGTGCTCAGGCCGTGGTCTTCGAACAGCAGCGCATAGAGACCGTAGAGCGGCACGAATTCGCGAGTGGCCGCGTAGGCGACCGCCCGGACGGACAGCGAGGTCGAACGGCTGAATCAACATCGTCGGCGCATGGGTCCAGCATGGCACTCCGGCTCGCGTGTGTCACGAACGACATGGTCGTCCGATACCGTCGTCAGTTGTGAGCAAGGACAACGAACCGAACCGGCAGCGCACCTACACGTGGGAAGATCCGGCACCGACATCGGCAGCCAACCGCGATATGCAGGGACTGGATTTCCTGCGCGGACTGATGGACGGCAACATCCCCCATCACCCCACGTCCCGGACGCTGGGTTTCACCGTCACCGACGCCCGGGAAGGATTCGTCGAGGTGACCCTGGAGGTGCAGGAGTTCCACGCCAACGCCGTCGGCAGCGTGCACGGCGGGGTGCTCGCCACCTTGTTCGACACGGCAATGGGATTCTCCGTGTCGAGCACACTCGACGCGGGCGTCGGCTACACGACACTCGACCTGCAGGTGCGTTATCTGCGTGCGGTACAGCCGGGCCACGTGGTACGGGTGCAAGGGTTCTGCGAACACACCGGTCGCCGCACTGCGATCGCGCGCGGTGAAGCACGCGACGATCAGGGGAAACTGTTGGCCACCGGCTCCACGAGTTGCCTCATCCTGAGCTGAGCACACCCGCCCTGATGGGATCGATCAGCCGACGGGCTCGAGCACCTCGCGCCCGACGAACGGAACCAGCGCCGGGGGAACCTCGACGGTGCCGTCGGCCTGCTGGTGATTCTCGAGGAGCGCGACGAGCCAACGCGTGGTCGCCAACGTCCCGTTGAGGGTCGCGGCGGTCTGCGGCTTGCCGTTCTCGTCGCGATAACGAACGCCGAGGCGACGGGCCTGGAACGTGGTGCAGTTCGACGTCGACGTCAGTTCGCGGTAACGCTCCTGAGTGGGAACCCATGCCTCGCAGTCGAACTTGCGGGCCGCCGAGGATCCGAGGTCGCCGCCTGCGACGTCGATGACCCGGTAGGGCACATCGATCGCGGCGAGCATCTCGCGTTCCCACGCCAGCAGCCGCTGATGCTCCGCGGTCGCGTCCTCGGGCTTGCAGTAGACGAACATCTCGACCTTGTCGAACTGGTGCACGCGGATGATGCCGCGGGTGTCCTTGCCGTAGCTGCCGGCCTCGCGGCGGAAGCAGGACGACCAGCCCGCGTAGCGCTTCGGGCCGCCGGACAGGTCGAGGATCTCCCCCGAGTGGTAGCCGGCGAGCGGGACCTCGGACGTGCCGACGAGGTACAGGTCGTCGTCCTCGAGGTGATACACCTCGTCGGCGTGCTGCCCCAGGAAGCCGGTGCCACGCATGATCTCGGGGCGTACCAGCACCGGCGGGATCATCATGGTGAATCCGTTGGCCGTGGCCTTCTGCGCAGCGAGCTGGAGCAGACCGAGCTGCAGGAGCGCACCGTAGCCGGTGAGGAAGTAGAAGCGCGCACCGGAGACCTTCGCGCCGCGCTCCATATCGATCAGGCCCAGCGACTCTCCGAGAGTGAGGTGATCCTTCGGCTCGAAATCGAACGTCGGCAGGTCACCAACCGTCTCCAGGGTGACGAAATCGTCCTCACCGCCGGCCGGAGCACCCTCTTGGACGACGTTGGAGATCGCCATGTGCGCCCGCTCGAGCGCCTCCTGCGCGGCCTTCTGCTCGGCTTCGAGTTCCTTCACCTCGGCCGCGAGTTCCTTCGCGCCGTCGAGCAGCGCGGGCCGCTCCTCCGGGGATGCCTTACCGACCTTCTTACCGAGCGCCTTCTGCTCGGCGCGGGCGTTGTCGCCCGCCAGCACAGCGGCGCGACGGGAGGCATCCGCATCGAGCAGCGCATCGACGAGACTGGGGTCCTCGCCTCGAGTGCGCTGCGAGGCGCGAACGGTGTCGGGATTCTCGCGGAGGAACTTGAGGTCGATCACGAAGGTGAAGCCTACCTTTGCCAGAGCTGCAGGTAGTCCTCGCGCCCGAACATCTGCGCCGCGTCCACCGCGGTGGGGTGCCCGCCCAGCGGATCCGCGCCCGCGTCGGTGAGCATCCGCACAACCTCTTCTTCGCCCTTGAAGACCGCGCCGGCGAGCGGAGTCTGGCCGCGGTCGTTCGCACGATTCACGTCCGCGCCGTTGTCGATGAGGACTCGCACGGCAGCGGCGTTCCCGCGGTAGGAGGCGAGCATGACGAGGGTGTCGCCCGCTCCGTTCGTCAGGTTTGCGGGGACGCCTGCCTCGATATATGTCGCCAAGGTCTCGCTGTCGCCTGCGCGCGCTGCGTCGAAGCAACGCTGCGCGATCTCCTGGATACGGGGATCGATCTGGTCGTCGGCCATGAACCGACGTTACCCGCAGGGACTGGGCCAGGGCATGATGGGAGGTGATGGCCGAAGACAAGAAGAAGAAGCCGGTACGGCGTCCGCCGTCAGCAAAGCTGACGCGGCGCGCGTTGGTATTCGTAGCTGCGGGCGCGGTCCTCGCCGCGATCGCGACGTTCGTCGTCGCGGGCTTCCAGGGCACCGACACCGTCGACGGAAACAGCAGCGCTGCGTCGCCGTCGACCGGTGCCGTCGCCGGTGAAGCGTTCGGTACCTCCACCAGCGGAGACTGTCTGAGCTGGACGGAGCTCGATGCGAGCGACCTCGCGAAGGTGGACTGCGAGCAGACTCACCTGTTCGAGGTGGTCCGAGATATCGACCTGAGCGTGTTCCCCGGCGCCGAGTGGGGGCCGGGGTCGCGTTTCCCGTCGGTGGTGCGGTTCACCGAACTCCGCGACGAGCAGTGCGAACCTGCGGCAATGGACTACCTGGGCGGCCACTTCGATCCGCACGGAAAGTTCAGCGTCGGACTGATCAACCCCGGCGAAGCCGGTTGGGCCGCCGGTGAACGCACGCTGCGCTGTGGACTGCAGTTCTCGTCGACCACAGGCAACCTGCTGCCCATCAAGGGCCAGGTCGCCGATCAGGACCAGTCCCGCGCCTGGGATGTCGGCCTGTGCATCGGCATCAACAACGGGGTCCCGGCCGATCCCGTCGAGTGCTCGAAGCCGCATGCGTTCGAAGTGGTCGCCACGGTGGACCTGTCCGAGAACTTCCCGGGCGGAGTGCCGAGTGTCGAGGATCAGGACGCCTACCTCGAGCAGACCTGCACGGAGCGTGTGAACGAGTACCTGGGCGACCCCGAGGCGTTGAGGAACAAGACGCTGACGCTGTTCTGGGACAACGTGAACTTCGACAGCTGGCTGGCGGGCAGCCGCAAGGTCAACTGCTCGGTCGGCAAGCAGGTCGACGGCGGCGGCTTCGCCTCCATCACGGGCAGTGCGAAGGGCGACATCCTGATCGACGGCCAGCCGCCGGTTCCGCCGCCTCCGCAGCCCGAGGGCAGGTCGCTCCCCACGCCGCTCCCCGGCGCGGCTCCCCTCCCGGGAGGCTGACCCCATGGTGGAGATGAGCGACGAGCGCTTCGACGGACTCGTCTCGGATGCACTCGACGAGATTCCCGCAGAACTCACGCGAGCGATCGACAACGTGGTGGTGCTCGTCGAGCCGCGGCACGAGGACGAGCCGAGCCTGCTGGGTCTGTACCAGGGGATCGCGCTGACCGAACGCGACAGCCACTACGCCGGATCGCTACCCGACACGATCACGATCTACCGCGACGCGATCCTCGACATCTGCGACACCGACGAGGACGTGGTGCACGAAGTCGCGGTGACGGTCGTGCACGAGATTGCACATTACTTCGGAATCGAAGAGGAGCGCCTCCACCAGCTGGGCTGGGGGTAGGCGCTCGGACTCCTACGAGGTCGGGCCGGGGTCAGACGCGGGCGGGCGTGTTCCGCTCGACCTCGGCGTTCTTCTTGTCCGACGCCAGGAGGAAGTGCGGTCCGATGGTCGACGCCACGAGCAGGGTCAGGCAGCAGGCCACGACGACGGCAATACAAGCGACCACGATGACCATGCCGATCAGTTCAAACATGCCCGATTACCTCCACACTCGACGTAACAGTGACGTGCAGTGACCACGACACTCCGGCATTCACCTTAACCGCCCGCCCCGGCAAGGCGGCGACCGGCGTCGGACCCACCACGATTTCCGGTCGATCACCCGGGGTTCTACGCTCAGCACATCCGCGTCCGAACCCTGTGAGGGAGAGCTGTGAGTCTGCCACCCGTCCTGCAAGACCGGCTGCGCCTGCCGCTCGTCGCGTCGCCGATGTTCATCGTGTCGAATCCCGATCTCGTCATCGCACAATGCACTGCGGGCATCGTCGGCTCGTTCCCGTCGCTGAACGCGCGACCCCAGTCGCAGCTACGTGAGTGGCTCACCCGGATCACCGAGGACCTCGCCAAGCACGACGCGAACAATCCCGACGCACCGTCGGCTCCGTACGCGGTGAATCTGATCGTGCACCGGTCCAACGACCGCCTCGAGCAGGATCTCGCGACAGTCGTCGAGTTCGAGGTTCCGATCGTCATCACCTCGCTCGGTGCACGCACCGACGTCTACGACGCCGTGCACTCGTACGGCGGCATCGTGCTGCACGACGTCATCGACAACCGCTTCGCACGGAAGGCGATCGAGAAGGGCGCCGACGGCCTGATCGCGGTCGCCGCGGGCGCGGGCGGACACGCCGGCACCCAGTCGCCCTTCGCCCTCCTCCAGGAAATCCGCGAGTGGTTCGACGGGCCTCTGCTCCTGTCGGGGTCGATCGCGCACGGCAACGCGATCCTCGCGGCGCAGGCAGCCGGTGCAGACCTCGCCTACGCAGGGTCGGTGTTCATCGCCACCGACGAGGCGAACGCCGTGGACGGCTACAAGCAGATGCTCGTGGACTCGACCGCGTCGGACATCGTCTACTCGAATCTGTTCACGGGCGTCCACGGCAACTACCTGCGCGGCAGCATCGAGGCTGCGGGCCTCGACCCCGACAACCTCGCCGAGTCGGATCCGTCTGCGATGAGCTTCGGCTCGGACAACAGCACCAAGGCGTGGCGCGACGTGTGGGGCGCGGGCCAGGGTGTGGGCGCGATCGACTCGGTGGTGCCCGCGGCAGACGTAGTCGCGCGCCTGACCGCAGAGTATGCGGGGGCCCGCCGACGCTTGTCGCTCCGGTAATCCGGGGCTACCGACCGGGCGGTCTCCGGTACGTGCGCTATCTGCGCCGATACGACGGAGGCCGCCGCTCCAGGAACGCCGCGGTCGCCTCCCTGCGATCCTCGGTGAGCGCGGTGAACACCTGCTGACGGTTCTCGAATTCCACCGACGCGTCGAACGACGGCGTCTCGAGTGCAATCCACATGCCTTGTTTGGTGAGCTCCACCGACAACGGCGGATTCAGCATGATCTCCCGGGCCTTCGCGAGCGCGGAGTCGAGCAGTTCCTCCGGATCGAAGACTGCGGTGACGAGCCCGATGCGCTGCGCCTCGGAGGCGTCGATGCGCCGGCCGGTGAGCATGAGCTCGTGGGCCGGACCGGCGCCGACAATGCGTGGCAGCAGCCACGACACCCCGATATCACAGGCGGAGAAGCCCGCACGGATGAACGAGACCGCGAAGACCGCCGACGTCGCGGCGAGACGGATGTCGCTCGCGCACACCAGCGCGAGTCCACCGCCTGCCGCGGGTCCGTTGACCGCGGCGATCACCGGTTGCGGGAGTTCGTGCAGTTGCTGCGCCAGCCCGGCGAGGTCCCGCTGCCGAGAGAGCATCCGACCGACCGCGCCCTCGGCGGCGATCCGGTCCTCGTCGCCGTAGCCGTGGAGGTCGAGCCCCGCGCTGAACGCACGGCCGTCCCCGGTGAGCACCACGACACGACAGGATCGGTCGGCGGCGATGTCCGCCAGAGCACTACGGAACTCGGCCACCGAGTCCGAGGTCAGAGTGTTGAGGGCATCAGGCCGGTTCATCGTCACCTGCACAACGCCGGCGATCGGGGTCGAGAGGACGACAGCGGTCACGACACCATCTTCTGCGAGTAGCGGTCGCGCAGCAGCCGCTTGTACAGCTTGCCGGTGGCGTGACGAGGCAACTCGTCGACGAAATCGATCCGGCGTGGGCACTTGTAGGTCGACAGCTTCTCCCGGAGGAACGCGAGCAGTTCTTCCTCGAGCGCACTGCCGCTCGCCGCGCCGGGTGCGGGCTGCACTACCGCGTGCACGACTTCACCGAGTTCGTCGTGTGGGATACCGAACACCGCAGCATCGGCAACCTTCGGATGCACCACGAGTACGTCCTCCGATTCACGCGGGTAGATGTTGACACCGCCCGACAGGATGAGATCGGCGCGCCGATCCGACAGGTAGAGGTAGCCGTCCTCGTCGAGATATCCGAGGTCGCCCACCGTCGTCCAACCGATCTCGTTGCGGGCTGCCGCGGTCTTCTCCGGATCATTCAGATACTCGAACATCAGCCCGCCGTCCGACCAGATCGTGCCGGACTCCCCCGGTGGCAGTTCCTCCCCCGACTCGTCGAGGATGTGTGCGGTACCCAGGATCGATCGCCCCACCGATCCCGGGTGGGCCAGCCACTCTTGCGAGTCCAGAGCGGTGAACAGGCTGTTCTCTGTCGACGAGTAGTACTCGTGGATGATCGGTCCGAGCCAGTCGATCATTGCTCGTTTGGTGTCCGGCGGACACGGCGCCGCGGCGTGGATGACCACTTGCAGCGACGAGACATCGAATGCGGTGCGTTGCGCCTCCGGGAGTTTGAGCATCCGGATGAACATGGTGGGCACCATCTGGGTATGGGTCACCCGGTAGCGCTCGACGAGTTCGAGCGCCTTCTCCGGGTCGAACCGCTCCATCACGATCGCGGTGCCGCCGTACCGGTGCACCGTCATGGTGAAACGTAGCGGTGCAGCATGATACAGCGGCGCTGGAGACAGGTACACGCTGTCCCGGCCGATCTCCCACTGGGTGTGCAGCAGGCCGGCCACGCCCGGCGGCGTCCCGAGCGGGTGGAGCGGCAGGTCCGCCACGACACCCTTGGGCCGACCTGTTGTGCCGGACGAATACAGCAGATCCACACCTTCACGCTCGTCCGGAACCACTCCAGGCGCAACGGAGTCCAGTTCGACCGCCAGATTCTCGAATCCCCGGGCAGCCTCGTCCACGGTGAAGCGGTGCTGCACTCCCGGGGTCAGATCTACGGCATCGGCTGCCGCATCGAGACAGCGCCCGCTCGTGAACAGTGCGCATGCTCCGGAATCTCCCAGAATGTATGCGATTTCATCCGGCAGCAGACGCGTGGACAGAGTGACATAGCGCAGTCCGATGCGCTGTGCCGCCCACGCGATCTTCGGAAACGACGCACAGTTCTCCATCAATACGGCCACACAGTCTCCGTGACGAAGACCTTTGGACCACAACATTTTTGCTATATCGCGCGACTCCGCGACGAGCTCGCCGTAGGTCACGACGGCACCGGTGTCCGCCATGATGTACGCGGGACGACCGGGGTCGGCCGCAGCGTGGGTATCCGGGAAGTCCAGCATCTGTCTACTCCTGGTCGTATCGGGTCAGGCTGCGTCCGCAGACTCGTGCGGCCGGGAATACCTCCGCACGATTGCGATGAGGCACAGCAGCCCGATCGCGGCGGAGAGGGCGAGGAATACGCCTACCTTCCACGCATTGCCGGCCTCGCCGTTGATGAGCAACACCATCACCATCGGAGCGAAGCCGCCGATGATGGCCGAGATCTGGTAGCCGAGCGATGCTCCGGAGAAGCGCACCTCGGGCGGGAAAAGCTCCGAGAATAGCGTTCCCTGCGTGCCTGTCTGGAGCGACATCGCGACAACGCCGACGATCACGGCAACCGCGAACGGCCACACCGTGTCCGGACCGGATGTTCCGATCAGCAGCCACATCGGCACACCCCACACCATCATGGCGACGGTACCCGCACCGAAGACGAGCTTCCGGCCGATACGGTCCGACAGATGACCGAACAACGGCACCAACGGGATCTGGAGAAGGCACGCGATGAGGATGAACGTGAGCACGGTCGAGCGGCCGAGGCCGAGGTAGGTTGTCGCGTACTGCACCGAGCCGGTGATCATCGTGTAGAAGAAGATGACACCGATCGCGTTCGAGCCCGCGGCCATGAGTACCGTGCCCGGATTCTTGCGCAGCACTTCGACGATCGGAGAGCGACGCGCGGCCGGAGCCTCCTCGAGTTTCGCAGCGATCTTCTTGAACTCGGGGGTCTCTTCCAGGTAGCGATGGATCGCGAACGCCACCGGCAGCATGATGAGGCTGATCCAGAACGGAATGCGCCAGCCCCACGACAGGAACGAGTCCTGGGCGACGGTTGCGGTGAGTATCAGGAAGACGACGTTGCCGAGGACTACACCGATCGGAACGCCGAGCTGGGCGAAACTACCGAAGAATCCGCGACGATTCGCGGGGGCGTTCTCCGTGGCCAGCAGGACTGCGCCGCCCCACTGTGCGCCGACCGCCAGGCCCTGACAGATACGCAAGGTGACCAGGAGCATCGGTGCAAGCCAGACGATCTCGGTGTTCGGCACGAAGCCGATCAGCGACGTTGCAACCGCCATGAGCACCACGGCGGCCACGAGCACGGGTTTGCGCCCGACCTTGTCACCGAAGTGCCCGGCGAGGATACCGCCGATGGGCCGCGCGATGAATCCGACGGCGACGGTCGCGAAGGAGTTCACTGCCGCGACGACTTCGTTGCCGGTGGCGAAGAAGGTCACGTTGAACACGAGCGCAGCGGCCGTCGAATAGATGAAGAAGTCGTACCACTCGAGCGAGGTGGAGATCGCGGCGGCAACTGCGGCGCGGCCGGCACGGGGGGCCGGACCCGCTGGCGTACCGAGTGGTTGTTCGTGGGTTTGTGTTTCGGACATCGTAGGTCCTCGTTTTCGAACCAGGGGAATTGGGGGGCGGGAGCGTCAGTGTTCGCCGATCATCCGCGAATCTCTCGGATGGCGGGGGTAGCAGCGAATTCGGCGCGCGCGAGCGAACGACGGTGCACCTGGTCGGGGCCGTCGGCGATCTGCAGGAATCTGGCCTGCGAGTACAGCATGGCGAGCGGCGTGTCTTCGGACAATCCGGCACCACCGAAGATCTGCATTGCTTCGTCGATGATCCACTTGGCCGTCGACGGCACCAGGACCTTCGCAGCAGCAATGTGGTGGCGAGCCTGTTTGGGGCCCTCGACGTCCATTCTCCATGCCGCGCGCAGCACCATCAGACGTGCTGCGTCGACCTTGATCCGAGCGTCGGCGATCGTCGCCTGGACGACGCCTTCGTCTGCGAGGGGTCTGCCGAATGCCACCCGGGTGCGCGCGCGTTCGGTCATGAGCGCGATCGCCCGCTCGGCCATGCCGATCAGGCGCATGCAGTGATGGATGCGACCCGGACCGAGGCGGGCCTGAGCCACTGCGAAGCCTTTTCCGCGCGGACCGAGCAGGTTCGCTTTCGGGACCCGAACGCGGTCGTAGACGATCTCGCCGTGGCCACCTTCGTGCCGGTCGTCGAATCCGAGGACCGTGGTGGAGCGTTCGATGGTCACGCCGGGGGTGTCGGTGGGTACCAGCACGATCGAGTGACGCGAGCCGGCAGGCGCGTCGGGATCGGTGACGCCCATGACCATTGCGACCCGGTTGTCTTCGCGCAGCGCGGCGGTGGTCCACCACTTACGTCCGGTGAGTACCCAGTCGTCGCCGTCCTCGGCGATGTCGAGCCGCACATTGGAGGCATCCGAGCTCGCGACGTCGGGCTCGGTCATCGAGAAGCAGGAGCGGATCTCGCCCTCGAGGAGCGGGGCAAGCCACTGTTGCTTCTGATCCGCCGTGCCGTAGCGGGCGAGTAGTTCCATGTTGCCGGTGTCCGGCGCGTTGCAGTTCAGTGCTTCGGGAGCGAGCTGTGGACTCCAGCCGGTGAGTTCGGCGAGCGGCGCGTACTCGAGGTTGGTCAGGCCGGCGCCACCGTCCTCCGGCAGGAAGAGGTTCCACAGTCCCTGCCGCTTGGCCGCAGCCTTGAGATCGGCCATGATCGGCGGCGCACCCCAGAAGTCGGGCTTGCTCGCGAGCTGTTGCGCCGCAATCCTCTCGGCAGGAAGGACGCGGTTCTGCACGAACTCGGCCAGCTTCTCCCGCAGCTCCTCGACCTTGGGGCTGTACGCGAAATCCATAATGCTGTCTCCGATCGGTGTGGGTGCCTAGTGGCGAAGTTCATGGAGCGACGACGTCTCGGCGAGTTCGAGTGCGCGCTGCAGCAAAGGGCCGACCATGTCCGCGATGTCCTCGAAGCCTTCACCGACTGTGTCGCCCTGCAGATGGCGGGCGTGGATTCCTTCGAGGATGACCGCGATCTTGAGGTCGGCAAACACGGTGTACCAGTCGATTTCGGGGAGCTCGATTCCGCGCCTGGTCGCGTAACGGTCGACGAGTTCTGCTCGGGTGGGGAAGCCGTCGAGCGTCGCGAGACCTTTCGTGACAGGGTTGAACGGCGAGCCGGGCACATCCCAGAAGCTGAGCATGATGCCCACGTCGGCGAGCGTGTCGCCCAGAGTTGCCATTTCCCAGTCCAGCACAGCGACGATGCTCGCCGGGTCTTCGTGAGCGACCAGCACGTTGTCGAGCTTGACGTCGCCGTGCACGATTCCCGGGAATCGGGTGCGGGGCAGAGCTCTGCGTAGTTTACCGAGTAGAGCGGCCACCTCCGAGCGCTCCGAGGTCTTGGACGACGTCCACTGCCGCTCCCAGCGGCTCAGCTGACGCTCGAGATACCCGTCCGGCCTGCCGAATTCGCTCAGCCCGACCGACGCTGGGTCGATGTCGTGGAGATCGGCCAGCTTGTCTGCGAGGTCGAGACCGAGACGGTGACGCTGTCCAGGGGTGAGGGCCTCGGCCTGCGAGACGGTACCGACGGATCCGCCGTCGACGAGCTCCATGAGATAGAACGGCGCGCCGAGGATGTGCACGTCCTCGCACAGATGCACTGCAGCAGGTACCGGGACCGCAGAGCCTGCGAGAGCGTCGATGACCGTGTACTCGCGCTTCATGTCGTGCGCGCTGGGAAGTACGTGACCATAAGGAGGCCTGCGCAGCACCCAGATGTTCTCGCCGTCGGTGAGGCGATAGGTCGGATTCGAGCGACCGCCACCGACAAGTGTGGCGCTCAGGGGCCCCGCGATCCTCCCGGGGAGGGTCGCCTGCAGATGGACACCGAGTGCGTCGAGGTCGAGTTCGGCCACTGCGTCGGCCATGGGAGCGGCCATCGATGGGCCTCCTTTCGATCACGCACCCAAACGATCGTTCGGGTAGCGCAATCGTGACCCAGCGCACGACGCGTGTCAACTCTCTCGCATTGAACTGCTGGTTTCTGTAGAACTACGCGTTTGTCGGAGAGGTCTTCACCCTCGGCCAATCAATCGTTCACTCGTCAGACGGCAAAGGTGACCAGCGCAGACGTACGGAGATTCTGCGCTACCGGCCGTCCACGGGCTGCACCATGGCAAGCGCGAGCTCCGCGTATCGCTCCGCAAGCTCCTCGGGCGTCAAGGGCCCGTCCGAACGCCACCACGTGCACACCGACTGCCCCATGTGAATGATGGCGCGCGACGCATCCAGCGGCAGTGCAGTGGTGAACACCCCGTCTTCGACTCCCCTGTCGATGATCTCGCGGAAGACGCTCTCCTGTTCGTCACGCAGTGCGACCACCAGTCGGCGACCCTCATCGTCGAGGCTGCGCAGCTCGGTGGCGCCGACAAGGGCGTCGGACTGTCGCGTCGTATGAAAAATGACCCACGCGCGCACCACCGCGCGGAGTTGTTCGGCGGAGGACCCGCCCGAACGTAGGAGCGCGGACCGGGTCATCGCAAAAGCGTCGTGCAACGCTCGGGTCATGATGTCCTGCAGGATTTCCTGCTTGGATTTGAAGTGGTGATAGATCGATGCGACTGTGATGTCGGCGTCGCGCGCGATGTCGCGCATGGACGTGCCGTGATAGCCGCGGTGGTTCATGTTCCTGATGGCAGAATCCAGGATCACCTGGCGACCGGCACCCGGCATCGCCCCTTTTGCAGCACGCATTCTCTTCCCATCTCATCGCCGACCAACTACGCACAGCGTAGAGTCACGCGTCCCGAATCCGTCCTAGCGATCGTTCAATAACCGTGCGATGCTGTCCCGATGGAGCACATTCGACTCGACATCGCCGATGGGATCGCCACAATAACCCTGAATCGTCCCGGCCAGCTCAATGCCTTCACGACCATCATGGAGAACGAGTTGATCGACGCCTACGAACGCTGCGACACCGACGACAACGTCCGTGCCGTCGTGCTCACCGGTGCCGGACGAGCGTTCTGTGCCGGGGCCGATCTTTCCGCCGGCGCGGACACCTTCACCGAGTGGCAGGACGAGCACCCCGACAACGAGATGCGCCGCGACGGTGGTGGACGGGTCGTCCTACGCATGTTCGAGTCGCGCAAACCGATCATCGCGGCCATCAACGGTCCCGCCGTCGGTGTGGGCATCACCATGACCCTGGCAGCCGACTTCCGGCTCGCCGCCGACGACGCACGCATCGGCTTCGTCTTCAATCGTCGCGGGTTGATTCCGGAATCGTGCTCGTCGTGGTTCCTGCCCAGATTGGTGCCGATGCAACGCGCGCTGGACTGGGTCTACTCCGGTCGGCTCATCGACGCCGCGGAAGCGTACGAATCAGGTCTCTTCTACGCGCTCCATCCGAAGGCATCCGTACTCGACGAAGCGCTCGCCCTGGCACGCAGAATCACCGAACATTCGGCCCCGGTATCCGTCGCACTGTCCAGGGAGTTGATGTGGCGCATGCTCGGAACCGACCATCCGATGTTCGCCCACCGGGCAGAATCACGCGGCATCAACATCCGCGGCGTCGGACCGGATGCCCGCGAGGGCATCGCCGCGTTCCTCGAGAAACGACCGGCATCGTTCCCCGATCGCGTCAGCACCGACATGCCGGATCTCTTCGGCGACGACCTACCCACTCACACATTTCACGCGTGAAAGTGGGGCGCGCCATGGCGCGCCCCACTTGGGGATTCGCTTGTCAGAGCGTGTCGAAGTGGGTCAGCTTCGGCGCGCCTGCGAGCAGTGGCCCGAGATCGGTGATCGCGCCCTCACCCGCGCGGAACTTGCGGTATGCGGTGTCGTGCGCCTGCGACTGCCATTTCTCGACGACGACCCAGCGTGCCTCGTTCTTCTGGTCCACGAGGATCTCGATGCCGACGCACCCGTCGAACGCCCGGGTCTCGTCCAGGACGCGTGTCATGACCTTCTTCGCGTCGTCGAGCGAATCGGCCTTGAACTCGAGCTCCAGCAGTGCGGTGAGCGCCATGTTCTCCCTTTCGTAGAATGTGGTTTTCGCGCTCTACATTTCCCGATCGTTCCGGGCCGCGCAATAGGTCGGCCCGGAGAGTGGGGAATCAGAACATGCTGTATCCGCCGTCGATGAGGGTCGTGCTTCCGGTCTGGAATCGCGACGCATCGCTCGCCAGGTAGACGGCAATACCCTCGAAATCCTCGGGCGTGCCCCAGCGACCGAGCGGTACCCGGGAGATGACGTTGCTGTTGAACACCTCGGAGTCCTGCAATTGCGCGGTGAGATCGGTTGCGATCCAGCCGGGCAGAACGCTGTTCACCCGGATACCGAAACGAGCGAACTCGACCGCGCAGCCGTTGGCCATGGCCAGCACCGCAGCCTTGGTCGCGCCGTACGCCTGATTCCGACCGGCACCCTGGAGCGCGCCGAGGCTCGACGTCACGATCATCGACCCGCCGGTGCCTTGCGCTACGAGAATCTTCGACGTCTCCCGCAACGTGAAGTATGCGCCGTCGACATTGGTCGCCATCACCTCCCGGTACAGCTCGGTCGACGATTCCGGGAACTTCTGCAGCTGCCCCGTGATACCCGCGTTGGCGACGACGATGTCGAGGCCACCGAGAGCGTCGACGGTGGCCACGACGCCGTCGATCACCGCCTGTTCGTCCGCCACGTCGACCGACCGCGTGCACACCGTCGTGCCGAAATCCGCGAGTCCGGCCGCCGCGGCCTCGAGCTTGTCGGTACTACGTCCCCAGAGCGCCACGTCGGCGCCTGCGCGCACAAGTCCGCGCGCCATGCCGAGCCCGAGACCGGCCGATCCGCCGGTCACCAGAGCCCTCTTACCGGTCAGATCGAACATGCCGCTCCCATGGGTGACCTCGTTATTTGAACTCGGCGGCGATGTCGCGGCCGATGATTTCCTTCATGACCTCGGTAGTGCCACCGTAGATGGTCTGGATGCGCGCGTCCCGGTAGGCGCGACCGATCGCGTACTCCATCATGAACCCGTAACCGCCGTGCAGCTGCACACCCCGGTCCACGACACGCTTCTGCAACTCGCTGGCCCACCACTTCGCCTTCGACGCATCGACCGCGGTGAGCTCACCGGCGTTGAGCGCGAGAATGCACCGGTCGACGTGCGACTCGGTCACCTCGATCTCCGTGAGCATCTCCGCGAGCACGAATCGGGTGTTCTGCAGATCGCCGATCGGCTTTCCGAATGCCTTGCGCTCGAACACGTACTGCTTGGTCCACTCGTAGGCCGCGCGCGCCGACGTGATGGCGCTGACAGCAATGCCGATCCGCTCGAGCGGCAGGTTCTCCATGAGATGGATGAAGCCGCGACCCTCGGTGCCGAGCAGGTTCTCGGCGGGTACGCGGGCATTCTCGAACACCAGCTCCGCGGTATCCTGCGCGGCGAGACCGACCTTGTCGAGTTTGCGTCCGCGGCTGAAGCCGGGAGTGTCGCGCTCGACGACGATGAGCGAGAACCCCTTCGACCCGGCACTCGGATCGGTGCGGCACACGACGATGACGAGGTCGGCGTGGATGCCGTTGGTGATGAAGGTCTTCTGGCCGTTGATGATCCAGTCGTCACCGTCGCGGACCGCGGTGGCCTTGACGCCCTGCAGGTCGGAACCGGCACCCGGTTCGGTCATCGCAATGGCACCGATGATCTCGCCGGAGGCCATACGCGGCAGCCAGCGAGCCTTCTGCTCCTCGGTGCCCAGATGCAGCAGGTACGGGATGGCGATGTCGTCCTGAAGTGCCAGGGTCGCACCGAACGACGTGGTGTTCGTGCGGGCCGTCTCCTCCTGGACGATCTGACGGAACCGGTAGTCGGTGACACCCGACCCACCGAATTCCTCCGGGACTCCGAGGCCCAGAATCCCGGCCTTGCCGGCCGCCAGGTACACGGACCGGTCGATGAGCCGTTCCTCTTCCCAGCGTTCGTAGTTCGGTTCGACCTCGCGGGCATAGAACTCGCGCACCGTTTCCCGGTACGCCTCATGATCACCCTCGAAATGGGTACGCTTCATGAATTCTCCTGGAAGTAGGCGCTCATCAGGCGTTCACGCGGTCGATCAGACCCGCGAGACGCTCGGAGATCAAGGCTTCCGCGTCGGCGACGATGCGCTCGACGAGCTCACCGGCAGAGGGAATATCGTGGATGATGCCCTGGACGGTACCGACAGTCCAGATTCCGGCCTCCGGGTCGCCGTTCTCGTACACCAGGCGACCGCGCGCACCGGCAACGAGTTCCTGCACGTCGGGGAACTGTCCACCGCGGCCCAAGATCTCGACTACCTCACGGCTGACGCTGTTGCTGGCCACGCGCGCGGTGTTGCGGAGCGTACGGAAGATCAACTCGGTGTCTGTTTCCTTCGCCTCGACGATCGCTTCCTTGATCTTCTGGTGGATCGGCGATTCGACGGTGCACATGAATCGGGTGCCCATGTTGATGCCGTCGGCACCGAGGGCGAGAGCGGCCACGAGACCGCGACCATCACCGAAACCGCCCGAGGCGATCATCGGAATGCTGATCTGCTCTGCTGCCGCAGCGATGAGCACGAGGCCGGGGATGTCGTCCTCACCGGGGTGACCTGCGCATTCGAATCCGTCGATGCTGATGCCGTCGACACCGACATCCTGTGCCTTGACGGCGTGGCGGACACTGGTGCACTTGTGCAGCACCTTGATTCCGGCGGCGTGGAAGTCGGGTAGGTGCGGCGCGGGATTGGATCCCGCGGTTTCGACGATCTTGATACCGGAATCGATGATGACCTGGCGGTATTCGTCGTACGGTGGCGGCGTGATCGACGGCAGGATGGTGAGGTTGACACCGAACGGCTGGTCGGTGAGCTCACGGGTTCGGGCGATCTCCTTATCGAGATCTTCGGGGGTGGGCTGGGTGAGTGCGGTGATCATGCCGAGCGCGCCGGCGTTGGCGACGGCGGCGACCAGTTCGGCGCGGCCGACCCACTGCATTCCGCCCTGCACGATGGGGTGACGAACTCCGAAGGTTTCGGTGAAAGCTGTGGACAGCACGAAAGATCTCCTCGCAGTGAGACGTTCAGGTGGTGGCGTGGTTGCCCACGATGCGCAGGGCGATCACGATGTAGCGGTCGGCGACCTGCGCCGGGGTGAGTGGCCCGTCGAGTTGGTACCAGCGGGCGATGGATTGGAGCATGCCGAGCATGGCCCGCACGGTCTCCTCGGCATCGTCGACGTCGAAGACTCCGGCCTCGGCACCTTCGCGGACGAGGTCGAGCATGATGAGTTCGAGGCGTTTCCGCGTCGCAGCGTAGGTGCGGCGGTTCTCGAAAGAGACGTGGCGCAGTTCGGAATCCAATCCCGAACGCATGGCGCGGAACGTCATGTTGAGCACGATCGCCTCGACGGCATTGGAGAATCGGGCGACCGGGTCGGCGCCACCATCCGCGACCGCGGCCAGAACACGGTCGATGAGGTCGAGGACGGCGGCGTCGAGCAGGGTCACGAGAACGGCTTCCTTGTTCTCGAAGTGGTAGTACAGCGCGGGCACCGTCACACCGACCCGGCGGGCCAGGTCGCGCACGGTGGTTCCGTGGAAGCCGTTCTCGCTGAAGGCTTCCAGCGCGTGCTCGAGGATGGGGTCGTATCGCAGCTGCTCGAATACCCGCCAATCCGCGGCCTTGATCTCCGGTTGCGCGGTCATCGATCCCATCCTCTCGCGTGTGCGTCGTGCGGTGTCTAGCGCGGTGCCATACGGATGGCGCCGTCGAGACGGATGACCTCGCCGTTGAGCATCGCGTTCGAGACGATGTGCGCGGCCAGAGCACCGTACTCGGCGGGATCACCGAGGCGGGCCGGGTGCGGAACCTGCTGGCCGAGCGAGGCCTGAGCTTCTTCCGGCAGCGAACCGAGCAGCGGCGTCTTGAACAGGCCGGGAGCGATCGTCACGACGCGGATGAGCAGCGACGCGAGGTCGCGGGCGATCGGCAGGGTCATGCCGACGACACCGCCCTTGGACGCGGAGTACGCGGCCTGGCCGATCTGACCGTCGAACGCGGCGACGGAGGCGGTGTTGATGATGACGCCACGCTCGCCGTCGACCGGTTCGGTCTTCGAAATACGCTCGGCCGCCAGGCGGATCACGTTGAACGTGCCGATCAGGTTGACATCGATGACCTTCTTGAAGCCGTCGAGCGGGAACGCGCCCTTCTTGCTGACGGTCTTGACTGCGTTGCCGATGCCGGCGCAGTTCACTGCGACACGCAGCGGTCCGAGGGACTCGGCGAGATCGAGAGCCGCGACCACTGCTGCCTCGTCGGCGACATCGGCCGCCGCGAAGCGCGCACGGTCGCCGAGCTCCTTGGCGACGGCTTCACCGTTGGAGGAGGGGAGGTCGATGATGACGACGGTCGCACCGTCGGCGATCAGCGCCTTGGTGGTGGCCAGGCCGAGACCCGAGGCGCCTCCGGTGACGACGGCAACGCTGTCATTGACGATCATTGAATATCCTTCCGAATAGTGGTGTGTCAGATACGTTCGATGATGGTGGCGTTGGCCATGCCTGCGCCCTCACACATCGTCTGCAGACCGTAACGGCCGCCGGTCGCTTCGAGGTGGTTGACGAGCGTGCTCAGCAGGCGGGTGCCCGACGATCCGAGCGCATGACCGAGCGCGATGGCGCCGCCCCACGGGTTGAGCTTCGCCGGATCGGCACCGAACTCGTGCGCCCATGCGAGCGGCACAGGAGCGAACGCTTCGTTGACCTCGTATGCGTCGATGTCGTCGATGCTCAGGCCCGCCTTCGCGAGAACCTTCTTGGTGGCCGGGATCGGCGCGGTGAGCATGAAGACCGGGTCGTCGCCGGCGACGGAGAACGAGTGGAATCGGGCACGCGGGGTGAGGCCGAGCTTGCTGGCGAGCTCCTCGCTCATGATCAGCGCGGCGGAGGCACCGTCGGTGAGCGGCGACGAGTTACCGGGGGTGATGATCCACTGTGCCTCAGGGAACCGGGCGGCGTACTCCTCGGTGTAGAACGACGGCTTCAGGCCGGCGAGTCCTTCTGCGGTGGTGGCGGCGCGTACTGTCTCGTCGACCGTGTGCTTCACCTGCTCGCCTGCCGCGTTGGCGACCTCGATCGGGACGATCTCCTTGTCGAAGTGTCCCGCGGCGATGGCGGCAGCGGCGCGCTGGTGCGACTGCGCGGAGAACGCGTCGAGCGCGTCACGGTCGAACTTCCACTTCGCCGAGATCAGCTCGGCGGAGATGCCCTGATTGACCAGGCCCTCCGGGTAGCGAGCACGAATGCTCGGCCCGTGGGTGTCCTTGCCCATCGACGAGGTGCCCATCGGGATTCGGCTCATTGATTCGACGCCGCACGCGATGACCATGTCGTACGCCCCGGCGATGACGCCTTGTGCCGCGAAGTGGGCCGCCTGCTGGCTCGAACCGCACTGGCGGTCGATGGTGGTGGCGGGCACGGATTCGGGGAAGCCCGCCGCGAGGAGCGCGGTGCGGGAGATGTTGAGTGCCTGCTCGGACGCCTGGTTGACACAACCGCCGATGACGTCGTCGACCTGGGCGGGGTCGATGCCGTTGCGCTCGACGAGCGAGCGCAGCACGTGCGCGAGCAGTTCGACGGGATGGGTACTCGAGAGCGCCCCTCCCGGTTTGCCCTTGCCGACCGCGGTGCGGACGACGTCGACGATGACTGCATTGGTCATGGTGACTCCTGATGTTCGAACGGGACGGTCGTTGGTGCGACCCCATGTCCCGGGAGCGGTTGGTGCGACCCGATGTCCCGGGAGCGGTTGGTGCGACCCGATGTCACAGGAGCGTTCGCCGCGACACCGGGCCGAGCTTGTGGGTCAGCGGCCCTTCCACACGGGCTGCCGCTTCTGGGCGAACGCGGTGGGGCCCTCGATGGCGTCCTCGCTGCTGAAGACGACCTTCAGGGCTTCGACGTTCGCGTTCCACGCCGCGTCCTCCCAGTCGGGGAGGTTCGCGGTGCGGTAGATCATCGATTTCGATTCGCGCACCGACAGCGGCGCGTTGGCGGCGATGGTCTCGGCGATCTCGAGTGCGACGTCGAGGGCGGTGCCGGCGGGAGCGACCCGGTTGACCAGGCCGTATTCCTTTCCCTGCGCGGCGGAGATGGGCTCGCCGGTGAGGGCGAGTTCGAGGGCGAGCTTGCGGGGGATCTGCTGCTGCAGGCGGATCACTCCGCCGGCGGCGGCGAACAGTCCGCGCTTGACCTCGGGCAGTCCGAGCTTGGCTTCCTCGTCGACCACGGCGAGGTCGCTGGCGAGGACGAGTTCGGTTCCGCCACCGAGCGCAAATCCGTTGACGGCCGCGATCGTGGGCTTGCTGATCCAGTGCTGTGCGTATCCGGCGAAGCCCCATTCGGGGTGTCCGTCCGCGGAGGTGTTCTCCCCTGCTGCGATGGCCTTGAGGTCGGCACCCGCACAGAACGCACGTCCGGATCCGGTGATCACGATGACGCGGACGTCGTCGTCGCCCTCTGCCTGCTCGAGCAGCGTGCCGACTGCCGTCGACAGCGCACCGTTGACCGCATTGAGCGCCTTGGGCCGGTTGAGTGTGATGATCGCGACCCCACCACGCTTTTCGTACAGTGCGGCGGGTTCGGTAGCGGTCGTGTCGTCGGCCATGCGTGCCCCTTCGAATCCGGATTCTGTTACTTATCGATCGCTAAAGGAGTACCACGGAACGATCGCTCGGTCAACAGCAAGCTTTATCTAGCGCCCGATCAGTTACGTCTGGTAATGATTGGCCGTGAGCCCGGACACCGATTTCGGCCACCACACGGCGGGAGACCCATGCAGGCTGCACAGTTGACCCAGAACACCGGTCCTGACGGTGTACACACCGTCGACATCCCCGAACCCACCCCAGGCCCCGGCGACGTCGTCGTCGACCTCCACGCCGCAGGCGTCTCGTTTCCCGATCTCCTCCAGACCAGCGCCGGTTACCAGGTGGTCCGCCCCCTCCCCTGCGTCCTCGGGTCCGAAGGCGCCGGGATCGTCCGTTCCGCGCCCGAGAGCAGCGGGTTCGCACCCGGTCAACGGGTCGCCGTACTCGCGCACGGCGGTGCATGGCAGCAGACGGTCGCCGTCGACCCCCGGTCGGTGTTCGCACTCCCGGATCACGTGTCACTCACGGCCGCAGCCGGCATGCCGCTGAACTACCTGACTGCGCATTTCGCCCTCGACGAGCGCGCACGCTACCGCCCCGGCGAGTCCGTGCTGGTCCACGGCGCCGCAGGCGGTGTCGGCGTCGCAGCGCTCAATGTCGCCGCAGCCCTGGGTCTCGAGACGATTGCGGTCGTGAGCACCGACGCGAAGGCCGAGGTCGCCGAGGCCAACGGAGCGACCCACGTCATCCGTGTCGACGGATTCAAGGACAAGGCCCTCGAACTCACCGGCGGCCGAGGCGTCGACATCGTGCTCGACCCCGTCGGCGGCGACCGGTTCACCGACAGCCTCCGCAGCCTCGCCCCGGGCGGTCGCGCCGTGGTGCTCGGTTTCACCGGCGGCGAGATCCCGACCGTGAAGGTCAATCGACTTCTACTCAAGAACATTTCGGTGGTCGGAGCCGGATGGGGCGAGCACATCCGCATACTTCCCGAATACCCTGCGCAGCAGTGGAGCATGCTCGAGCCGCTGCTGAGGTCGGGCGCCCTGCGAGTCCCCGAACCCACCGTCCACCCCCTGACCGAGGCCGCGAATGCGCTGCACTCTCTCGCAACCCGTTCCGCCACAGGCAAAGTCGCCCTCTCTGTTCGCTCCTGATACAGAACCCACCTAAGGACACAGCATGACCGAGAACCCCACCAACGATCTGCCCGGCGTCGACGTCGAGGTCGACGACGGCGTCCTGCGTGTGACGATCAACCGGCCGGCGCGCATGAACGCCGTGCAGGCGGTCACTCTCACCGCCATCGGCGATGCCTTCGAGAAGTACGCGGATGACGAGTCCATCCGCGTCGCCATCCTCACCGGCACGGGCCGGGCGTTCTGCTCGGGCGCCGACATCGCCGGTCGCGACCTGTCCGCACCGCCGACCAGCGACACCATCGACGCAGCCAACCGCGTTGCCGCACTGCTGCGCGCGTTCCCCCGTCCGATCATCGGCGCCGTCAACGGTGCCGCAGCGGGTGTCGGTGTGTCGCTGGCACTCTCGTGCGACCTTACCGTCGCCAAGGAATCGACCTACTTCCTCCTCGCGTTCACGAAGATCGGTCTGATGCCCGACGGCGGTGCCACCGCCCTGGTCGCCGCGTCGGTCGGACGCGCCCGCGCCCTGAAAATGGCGTTGCTCGCCGAGCGCCTCCCCGCCCCCGAGGCACTCGCGGCCGGACTCATCGCCGATACCTACCCGGACGACGAATTCGACAGCAAGGTCGAGGAACTTGCGAAGCGACTCGCGGACGGCCCGACCCCCGCGTTCGCATCCACCAAGCACGCCATCAACGACGCGACGCTCACCGAGCTCGACAACGCCTTCACCCGCGAATGGGACGGGCAGATGAAGCTGCTCGCCGGTCCGGACTTCAAGGAAGGCGTTTCGGCGTTCCAGGAGAAGCGGCCTGCGAATTTCCGTGCACACTGAGCACCACCACCACCACGCACACTGAGCACCCCACGGACCGTTGTCGTCGCCGACGACAACGGTCCGTCACGTGCGGGGCGAAGCCCCGACCATCTTGAGCGCGATCTTCACGTACTTCTTCGCAACTTCCGGCGGGCTCAGCGTGCCCTCGGCGTGGTACCACCGCGGAATCGATTGGCACATCCCCAGCAGGGCACGGGTGGTCTCGGCCGAATCCTCGACGTCGAACGCTCCCGACTCGGTTCCCTCTTCGACGATCTGCCGCACGATCTGTTCGATCCCCTTGCGAACCGCGCGATATCGCTGACGATTCTCCGGGCTCAGGTATCGCGCCTCACCTTCGAGCGCAGCGAGGCGCGCGCGCATCGTCATCCGCAGCACGATCGCTTCGATGACATTCGACAGACGCTGCACCGGGTCGGCACCACCGTCTGTGTCGGCTGCGTGCGAGCGCCAGAGCACGTCGCTCGTCGACAACTCGAGCAGCGCGATGAGCAGACCCTCTTTGTTCTCGTGGTGGTAGTACAGCGCGGGCACCGTCACGCCCACTCGCCGCGCGATCTCACGCACGGACGTGCCGTGGAAGCCGGTTTCGTAGAACGCGTCGAGACTCGCCGACAGGATCGGAGTGAGCTCCATCGGCTCGAGAGTCCGCCAATCCGCGGCGACCGTCTCTTCCGCGGCGACTGTGTCGTCGGTGGAACTCCCCATGAACGTATCCAACCTATCGATCGCTATGCCCGGACGGCTCGAGGATACCTGTGCCGACGTGCGTACATGAACAACCGTCGAGCACCTCATGCGACCTGGCCGGTCGATCCGCGCACCACCAGATGCGTCGGCAGCACGAGCGAGTCCGGTTCGGCGACCCGCTCGTAGGCGAGTCGACCCAACATCTCGATCGCCTGCGCGCCGGCGTCTGCGGTGCGTTCCGCGAGCGTGGTGAGGGTGGGGGTGCAGATCGCCGACCCGAACATGTCGTCGAATCCGACCACGCTCACCTGCTCCGGCACGGAGACGCCGCGCTCCTGCAACCTGCGCAGGACCCCGATCGCGAGCATGTCGTTGTGGCAGATCACCGCGGTGGCACCCGCGGCGAGTGCCGCATCCGCGGCGGCCGGACCGCCACTGAGCGTCGGGGAGTACGGACCGAATCGCCGGACCTTCATCTCGTGCAGTTCCGCCGCGGCCTGCAGACCCGCCCAGCGCCGCGCACCCGACCACGATTCCGGCGGCCCCCCGAGCACGAGAAGCGACCGGTGGCCGAGGGACGCGAGGTGGTCGACGATCTGGCGGGTCCCGGACGCGTAGTCGGCGACGACGCAAGAAACACCGCGAGTAGCCCGGTTGACCAGAGTGACCGCATTCAGTTCGGCTGCCTTACGGAGGTCGTCGTCAGGTAGCCGGGATGCGGCCAGGACGAAGCCGTCCACTGCCGGGCCGAGCCGCTTCACCAGGTGCTGTTCGGTGGCGGCGCTTTCCTTGGTATTGCCGATGACGAGCGTGCGGCCGGCCGCTGCAGCCGAGCGCTCCGCCCCGTTGATGATGCCCGCGAAGTACGGGTTCGTGATGTCCGGGACCAGCAAGGCGAAGGTATTGGTTCGGCCCGATTCGAGCGCGCGCGCCATCGGGTTGGGGGTGTAGCCGAGTTCGGCGGCGATCTCCAGGACGTGTTCCCGAGTGGTGACGTTGACCCTGTCCGGGTTGGTGAACGAGCGCGACACCGTGGACGCAGCCACACCCGCGGCGCGAGCGACATCGGTGATGGTGGCTCGCTTACGGGGCGACACACGTCTGGGCTCAACAGTCATAAGATCAGTATGGCAAAGAATGGCAAACGTTTGTCATGTGATGACCGCCACCCTTACCGTCGATTGCACCGACAATTGATGTAGCAACCCCGAAGGGCTATTCCCATGGCAGAAACGACCACCGTGCAGCGCACGCCGCGCAAGGCGGCTGTGGCGGCGTGGAGTGGCAGTGCACTCGAGTACTACGACCTCGCGATCTACGGCACAGCCGCCGCACTCGTCTTCCCCACCATCTTCTTCCCCGAAGGCAACCAGGCCGTCGCCACCGTCGCGTCCCTCGCCACCTTCGGTGTTGCATACGTCGCCCGACCGTTCGGCTCGTTCCTGATGGGCCACATCGGCGACCGATTCGGCCGCAAGCAGATCCTCATCGGCACGCTCCTGCTGATGGGCGTCTCGACATTCCTCATCGGCTGTCTCCCCAGTTACGACAAGGTCGGCATGCTCGCGCCGATCCTTCTCGTCACGCTCCGACTCCTCCAGGGCCTGTCGGCCGCGGGCGAACAGGCCGGCGCCAACTCGATGTCGTTCGAGCACGCTCCTGACGACCGGCGCGGCTTCTTCACCAGCTGGACACTCAGCGGCACCCAGGGCGGACAGGTCCTCGCACCACTGGTGTTCCTGCCGGTCATCGCACTGCTGTCGGACGAACAGCTGCATTCATGGGGCTGGCGAATCCCGTTCTGGATCAGCGCCGCGCTCCTGGTCGTCGGGTTCATCATCCGCCGCTCCCTCGACGAAACCCCCGAATTCCACGCCGAGAAGAAGAGCGCCGAGGTGCCGCCCGCTCCGCTGGCACTGTTGTTCCGCCACCACTGGCGCGGCGTACTGCGTGTGTTCTTCGCCTCGTTCATCGCAATGGTCAACACCGTCTTCCAGGTCTTCGCTCTGAACTTCGCGACCTCCGACGAATACGGCATCGGCATCAGTTCGACCACCATGCTGTGGCTCGCGATCGTCGCCAACATCATCGCGGTGGGCACGATCCCGCTCTGGGCCTCACTGTCCGACCGGGTCGGCCGCAAACCCGTGTTCGTCGCCGGGCTGATCGGAACCGCCGTGATGGTGACCGTATTCCTGTGGTCGATCTCCACCGGCAATGTCGCGCTCGTACTGATCACCGGCATCCTGTTGGCCGGCATCATCTACAGCATGCCGAACGCCTGCTGGCCCTCGACATACGCCGAGTACTTCCCCACCAGCGTCCGGCTCTCCGGAATGGCCATCGGAACCCAGTTCGGGTTCGCTCTCGCCGGATTCACCCCCGCTATCGCCGGGGCACTGATGGGCGGCAACGCCGACAACTGGTACCGCGTGGCGCTGTTCGCATTCGGCGCCGTGCTGATCTCGCTGATCGCAGTCCTGTCCGGCCCGAAGGCCACGCACAAGGTGCTCACTCGCGACCTCGGACGAACCCACACCTCCGACGAGGTCACCCGCGTCCCGGCCGGAGTCGCAGGATGACCGGCCGCCCTACCTTCACAGTGCTCAACGGCCCCAATCTCAACCTGCTGGGCAAGCGCGAACCCGCGCTCTACGGCACCGCAACCCTCGCCGATGTCGAAGCGCTCTGCGCACGGGTCGCCGACGAGCTCGGCTACGACCTCGACTTCCGGCAGTCCAACCACGAAGGCGACCTGATCGACTTCGTCCACGAGGTGCGCGAGACCACCTCCGGGTTCGTCGTCAACGCCGGCGCGTACACCCACACCTCGGCTGCTCTACACGATGCGCTGATCACCGTGGCCGCGCCGATCATCGAGGTCCATCTGACCAACGTCCATGCACGCGAACCCTTCCGGCACCACTCGTACGTCACACCGGTCGCCCAGGCCGTCATCGCAGGCTGCGGCGCCTCCGGCTACGAATTCGCCATCCGCCGCCTCGCCTCGCTCGACATCAACCGGGAGATCCACCGTGTCCACCAGTAACACCGATCGAACCTCGTTCGTCCTCGGTCTCGTAGGTGCCGGAATCAGTGGGTCGCTCACCCCCGCCATGCAGGAACGAGAAGGCCTCGAATCCGGCTTCAATCTGACCTACCGGCGACTCGACGCCGAAAAGATCGGGTTCGACGCCGATGACCTTCCCGAACTCCTTTCCTGGGCAAAGAATTTCGGATTCGACGGACTCAACATCACTCACCCGTTCAAACAACGTGTGATCCCGCTCCTCGACGAACTCTCCGACGACGCCCGCGACCTCGGCGCGGTCAATACCGTCGTCTTCCGCGATGGCAGAGCACTCGGCCTCAACACCGACTGGTCCGGCTGGGGCCGTGCGTTCCGCCGTCGGCTTCCCGAGTCCGTCACCGACACGGCCGTGCTCGTGGGCGCAGGTGGCGCCGGAGCCGCAGTAGGCTATGCCCTCCTCGACCAGGGCGCTGCACACGTGTCGATCATCGATACGGACACGCAGAAAGCGAAGGACTGCGCGACCCGGCTGGCCAAGCGGTTCGGCGACGAGCGCGTCTCCGCAACGGACGATCTCGCCGGAGCCCTCCGCGACGCGCAAGGTCTCGTCAACGCGACCCCGACAGGCATGACCGGGCACCCGGGACTGCCTGTGCCCGCCGATCTCGTCCGCGACGACCTGTGGGTCTCCGACGTCGTCTACTTCCCGCTCGAAACCGAACTGATCCGGCTCGCGCGGTCGCGCGGCTGCCGCGTCGTGCCCGGCGGTGGCATGGCGGTGTTCCAGGCGGTCGGCGCGTTCGAGTACTTCACCGGCCGCACCCCTGACGCCGAGCGGATGGTGCGGCACTTCGAGGAGCTGACCCACTGATGTCCAGCAGTCGCATACGGGAAGGCAGTCGCATACGGAAAGGCATAGCAACGGTTTCACTGTCCGGCGTGCTCAACGACAAGCTCGACGCCATCGCCGCCGCAGGATTCGACGGCATCGAGATCTTCGACAACGATCTCGTCGCGTCGCCGCTCTCGCCACGCGAAGTGGCTGCCCACTGCGCCGAGCTCGGTCTGTCGATCGACCTGTTCCAGCCGGTCCGCGACATCGAAGGTGTTGCTCCCGAAAGATTCCCCGCGGTGCTGCACCGTGTGCAACGCAAGCTCGAGGTGATGACGGAACTCGGGGCCACGGTGTTCCTCGCATGTTCCAATGCTCTGCCCGACGCGATCGACGACACCGAACTGTCGGCCGAGCAGCTGCACGCCGTCGGAGACCTCGCCGCGTCCTTCGGTGTCACCGTCGCCTTCGAAGCGCTGGCGTGGGGACGGCACATCGACCGGGTCGGGCAGGCCTGGGCGGTCGTCGAACAAGCCGACCACCCGGCGATCACCTTGGCCGTCGACACCTTCCACATGCTGGCAAGGGGCGACGACGGTGCCGCACTCGCCGGCATCCCCGGCGACCGGATCGGTTTCCTTCAGGTCGCGGATGCGCCCGTGCTGGACATGAACGTGCTCGAGTGGAGCAGGCATTTCCGGTGCTTCCCCGGCCAGGGCACCCTGGACGTCGCCGGCGTCGTCGCCGCGGTACTCGGATCCGGATACACCGGCCCGGTGTCGCTGGAGATCTTCAGCGACGTGGTGCGCGAGGCCGATCCGTTCGTGACCGCGCGCGACGCGATGCGATCACTGGTCTTCCTCGAAGATCAGCTCGGCGAGCGCCTGTCCGGACCGGTCCGCGAAAAGATCTCCGCTGCCCCGCCAGTACCGAAGCGCACCGATGTCGCGTTCGTCGAGTTGGCGGCACCGGCCGGCTCCGCCTATGCCGAACTACTGACGGGACTGGGCTTCCACATCGCGGGGCGGCATCGTAGTAAGCCGGTGGTCCGGTGGAGCAACGGTGGCGCCGACGTGGTGCTCAACGAGCAACCCGCACCGGGACCGGCCGCCACCGCCCTGGGGCTCGTCGCACCACCGGTGTCCGACGTCGCGGAACGCGCCGCCGCTCTGCTGTGGCCCGCGGTCGACCGCACGCGCGGGGCAGGTGAAGCCGATCTTCCGGGCATCACGTCGCCTTCCGGGTTACATGTGTTCGTCAGTTCGGAGCCCGGAGACGCCGACGACTGGCGCACCGACTTCGTCCCGTCCACCGACGCTGCGCAGGAGCTCGGCTGGCTCGGTCTCGACCACGTCGACATGACAGTCCCCGCCGACGAGCTCAACCAGGAGCTGTCGTTCTTCCGCACCCTGTTCGGACTCGAACCGGAAGCTCCCGAGGAGTACATCCAGCCGCAGGGCCGGTTACGGATCCGGGCGCTGCGCGCACGCAAGGGAAATCTTCGCGTCGCACTCAACGTCTCCGAGACGGGTCCTGATGTTCCGCAGCGACACGGTATCTCGCAGCTGGCATTCGCGACGACCGATGTCGTCGCCGAAGTCCGCCGCGCGCGGTCGCGGGGAGTCGAGTTCCTGGCGCCCCCGGAGAACTATTACGTCGACCTCGACGCGCGATTCATTCTCGAGCCCGGTCTGCTGGACACGTTGCGCGAGCACGGACTGCTGTACGACCGGGTGGGCGACGGCGAACTGTTCCACGCCTACACACTGCCCGTCCCCGGTGGATTCCAGGTCGAACTGCTCGAGCGGCGCGGCGGTTACGACGGATACGGCGCGTCGAACACGCACGTCCGGCTGGCCGCTCCTCGCTGATACCGACCACCGTCAGCGAGCAGCGAGGTCTTTCTCGGGCGTATCCGACTTGTGCCAGCTGTCTTCGAGAGCACGCGGCCTGCAGGCCTGGTAGCCACCGGTGACCAGCACGACGACCGCGAGAGTCAGGAGAGCGAACGACGCCGTCCATCCCGACGTGGCGTCGTGGAGGACGCCGAACAGGAGGGGCCCGGCGCACGCGACGGCGTAGCCCACGCCCTGAGTGAATCCGGAGAGGGCGGAGGAGCCGGCCTGTGTGCGGGTACGCAGGTTGATCAGGGTCAGCGCCATCGGGAAGGTACTGGGCCCGAGGCCGAGCAGCACGATCCACAGGATGGGCACGCTCATCGGCGCAATCCACAGTCCGGCGAATCCGACGAGCATGCAGGCCGCGCACGCGAGCACCGCAGGGAACGGGTTGTTCATCCGAGCGCACATCGTCGGGCCCCCGAAGGCGCCGACGAGACCCATCAGCGAGAACAATCCGACCATCGCGCCCCCGAAAGCGGGGCTCGCACCCGCATCGCCCAGGATGTCGGGGATCCAGGTGAACATCGAGTAGGTGACCAGCGAGGTCATGCCGAACATTCCGGCCATTCCCCACCCCACGGGCGAGCGCCATACCTGACCGTGCACCTGCGGCGCCTCGCCGGTCTGCTCCTCCGCGGCCGCCCCACGCCGACGGGCAAGAATGACGATCCAGGGCATTGCGGCAGCGAAACCGAAGACCGCCCAGACTCCGATCGACACGCGCCACCCGTAGGCATCGGCGAGCGGCACCGCCGCAAACGCCGGCGCGATGGTTCCCAACTGGACGCCGACGATGTACACCGAACTCACCAACGCCAGGCGGTCGGAGAAATACCGCTTCACCAGTGGCGGAATGACGACATTGCCGATTCCCATCCCGCCGAGTGCCAGGGCGGAGAGCGCGAGCAGCGACCACGTCTCGTCCATGAACGCCCGAGCTGCCATGCCGACGCCGGCCATGAGCATCGCGACCAGAGCGGTCCGCTCGAGCCCCCACCGTCGGGCCAGGGCCGGGGTGGCAATACCGAACAGCGCGAACATGGCGGTGGGCACCATGCCGAAGACACCCACGACCGTCGGAGAGAAGCCGATGTCCTCTCGAATCTGCGATGCCAGCGGACTGAACGAGGTGACGGCAAGCCGGAGTACGAGTGCAGACATCGCGATCGCACAGAAGACAAGAAGACGGCCGCGTAGAAGACTCACGCCAGAAATCATAGGATGACATGATGACTTTGGGACAACCGGTCCGACGCGCGAGCCTGATCTCGCAGGTCACCGAACAACTACGCAGTGAAATCTGCCGCGGTCGCTGGGCGGTCGGAGACCGCATCCCCACCGAACCGGAACTGACTGCGCTCACCGGCACCAGTCGCAACACCGTCCGAGAAGCCGTACAGGCACTCGTGCACACCGGACTCCTCGAACGCCGTCAAGGTTCGGGAACCTACGTCGTCGCGACCTCCGACATCGGCGGCACCCTCGGCAAGTACTTCGCCACCGCACACGAGCGCGACGTGCAGGAACTGCGACAGACACTCGACGTCACCGCGGCCGTCCTCGCAGCGCGCCGGCGCACCTCCGACGATGTCGCGCGCCTCGAGAAGCTCCTGGACGAACGCAACAACCGCTTCGCCGAATCCGATACCGATGCAGCGGTCGAAGCAGACATCGCGCTCCACCGGGCCATCGTCGAAGCCAGCCACAACGCCGTGTACCTCGAGTTCTACGATTCACTGCTGCCGTCGATCCGGCAGACCGTCGATCGGCACGTCCACACGACCGGACGAGGATTCCACTACGAGCACACCGCCCTGGTGACCGCGGTGATCGAGGGCGACGAGGAAGCGGCAACTCAGGCCGCGCAAGCGCTCTTCGTCGAACTCATAGGGTGAACGTCCCTCCTGTTCAACCCGCTACTGCTCGTACTACGAAAGACTCTCGTCCCGGGAATTCGTCGCTCCGGATACTCAGGTTCACCATTGCCGGCGCCGGAGCCCGACATTCCGCCCAGGCGGGAGTAGGGGCCCGGCACCGGGATGGACACTACTTGAGCGCACTTCCCGCATCGACCGACAGGGTAAGCCCTGTGACGTAACGAGATTCGTCGGATGCCAGGAACAACACCGCATTGCTGATGTCCTCGGGCTCCACCCAACCGATCGGCAGCACGTGCATGAGCTGCGCAACCACCTTCATGTCCTCCGGGCCCGGGTTCTCGAGGTCGGGTCGGAACATCTTCATCGCGCCCTCGTTCATGAACATCGGTGTATTCACATTCGTGGGGTGAACGGTGTTGACCCGAATGAAGTGCTGTCCCAGTTCGACCGCGAACGAGCGCATCAATCCGACCACGCCGTGTTTCGCCGCAATATAGGGCCCCATATTGGGATGGGCCTTCAACCCTCCCACTGAACTCGTCAGGATGATCGATCCGCCTGCGCCGCCCTCGATAATATGGGGTACACCGGCTTTCACCGACTTCCACACACCCGAGAGGTTGATGTCCTGCATTTCCTGCCAGTCGAACTCGTCGGTCTCGTGCAAGGGGGTGCCACCCGTTCCGATCCCGGCGTTGGCAACGATCACATCGAGTCTGCCCAATTGTCCGACGCCGTTGTCCACCGCGGCCTTCACTGCATCGAAATCGCGGACGTCGGCTTCCACAGTCACGATCCGACGGTTGAAACCCTTGACCAGTTCCACGGTTTCGGCCAGGTCTTGAGGAGTCGCCGGAGCGATCTGCGCATCGTCCCTGATCGGGCCGCAGATATCGAGCGCGATGATGTCCGCGCCCTCCTGTGCCAGACGCACGGCGTGACTGCGTCCCTGACCTCGCGCCGCCCCTGTGACGAGCGCGACCTTTCCCTCAACTCTGCCTGACATGTTCCACCTCTCGTCGGCATCGAGCGACTGCTCGATGCAGTGTTTTCCGAGCTGTCTCTGCCGGACCCGGCTATTTCGGGGTCTGCTCGAACTCGATGTGCAGCTCGACGAGACCACGCAGCAGAAAGGTGGGCTCGTAGAGGAACACGCGATTGTCCGCCGGTCCGTGGTCACGTTCGCTGATGCGGATGTCGCTCATCCGATCGAGAAGGCGGTGGAGAGTGACGTGGCCCTCCATGCGGGCGAGCGGTGCACCGGCACATGTGTGCAGCCCGCGCCCGAACGCGATGTGATCGTGGGCGTTCCGGCGATCGAGCCGGAACTCGTTCGGATCCTCGAATTTACGTGGATCACGGTTGGCCGCTGCAAGTCCCAGCATCACGATGGTGCCCGCCGGAATGTCGACGTCGCCGATTCTGGTGGACTTGCGTGCGAGGCGGAAGTCCACCTTCGTCGGACTGTCGAATCGGAGCGATTCCTCCATGAACGGTTTGATGAGACTGCGATCTTCCCGCAGGATCTTCTGGTACTCGGGCCGTTCTGCGAGCACTCGCAGCGCCGAGCTGAGAAGCTTCGTCACTGTTTCCTGACCAGCAGCGAACAGGAAAGTGGCGGGACGCACGACTTCCATGAGTTCGGGGGTCGATCCGTCCGGATAGGTCGCCGTAGCCAAACCACTGAGGATGTCATTGCGGGGTTCTCGCCGCCGTTCGGCGAGATATCCGCTGAATCGGTCGTCCAGATATTCCAGCGGGTTGATCCCCACGGGCTCGTGATCGAGCGCGCCGACCCGGGTTCCGGATCTCTCGCCGGCCCCGAGCGCCCGGCGGAACTCGTCGCGGTCTCCCTCCGGGACGCCGAGTAGATCTGTTATGGCCAGTGTGGCAAATGGTTTGGCGAATTCTCCGAGGAACTCGCAGCGACCGTTGTCGATGAATTCGTCGAACTGCTCATCCGCCAGGGACCACAGGTACTCCTCGTTCTCCTTCAGTCGTCTGGGAGTGAGAAGTCGGCCTAGCAGCGCACGGGCCTTGGTGTGATCGGGAGGATCCATCGTGACCAGGTGCTCGAAGATCGGGAACAGGTGACGGTGCGCCTCGATCTGGCCGGTGATGTCGTCACCCTCCGGCTCGAACGGCAACGGCGGAAACGGCCCGCCGATCGCATTGACCGCCGACAACGCCTCGCTGTTCTTGAAGGCTTCGATCACCTCCTGATACCCGGTGACGGCCACGACACCGTAGTGCGGTTCGCGGAACACCGGATTCCGCGCTCGGAGGTGGTCGAAGTATTCGAAGGGGCTCTGGGCCACGTTTCCGTCGGTGAAGTAGTCGACTGATGCGAGATCGGTCATCGGATTACGGACCTTTCGGTGAACGAGGTGGCAGGAGGGGTGGGGTCTCGACGAGGCGGATGGCCTGGCGCGGGCACGCACTGATGGCGGAGAGCGCTCGGGGCCACAACTCTTGCGGCGGATTCTCGTCGCAGGTGGCGATGTCGTCGGCGGCAAGATCGAAAATCTCCGGAGCGATCTCGATACACAATGCGTGCGCCTCGCACATGTCTCGATCGACGTGCAGATGCTTGGGCGATCCCGCCATAGGGCACTCCCATGGGTGAGTTCGGGTTCGAGCGGCAGGATGGAACGTTGTCCATGTGACTGCCACCGCAGATACGGTGAGTAACGACGTTACTGACGCCACGATAACCTGGTTATCGTCAGAGGACAAGGAAATTTTTCGAAATGGAGAACACCCAGGTGAAGGGCGGCGCGGACCCGATTCGAGACCGGCTGCTCGACACCGTCGTCGATCTCATCGACAACCAGGGTTACGACGCCGTCCAACTTCGCGAGGTCGCGCGCCGCGCGCGCACATCTCTGACGACGATCTACAAGCGGTATGCCACCCGCGAAGAGTTGATTCTCGCTGCGATCGAACATTGGATGCAGGCAAATCACTCCGGAATCGTCATGCGGAGCCGCAACCCGGACGAGCCTCTGCACCCAGCGATGATGCGGGTCATCCGCGCCATCTTCGAGCCCTGGGAGAAGCACCCCGCGATGCTCTTCGCGTACTTCCGGGTGCGAGCCGCGCCGGGTGGGGCGTCCCTCACAGTGCGGGGCTTCGATCCCGTCGTGCCGATCGGCATGGCGGTGCTGTCCGACGTGGATCCGGAGTTCGTCGCAGAACTGGAAACAATCCTGTCGAGTCTCGTATACGGCCTGGTAGGACGCTGCCGTGAGGGTCTCATCCCGATCACCGACATCGTGCCCACGATCGATCGGACCGTCTTCTGGCTCACCAGCGGCTATCAGGCGCAACTCCGCGACGAAACCTGAGCCGTTTCCTCCACGATCGGCCCTCTGCCGGCCCGAAGCACGGTGCGGGGTCCCGCGATCTCATCAGGGATGGGAGAATGACTTCATCGAGATCGGAGCCTCGATGTGAGGATCCGGATCGAGTGTGTAGGGAGTATCGGTATGGCACAGGGCATCGTCAAGTGGTTCAACGGCGAAAAGGGCTTCGGATTCATCGCGCCCGACGACGGAACCCCCGACGTTTTCGTCCATTTCTCCGAGATCGCGGGCAGCGGTTTCAAGTCGCTCGATGAGAATCAGCGCGTGGAGTTCGAGGTCGGCCAGGGGCAGAAGGGCCCGCAGGCCACGAACGTCCGCACTGTCTGACCAGTGTGACGTCAGGGGGGCCGCATCCACTGGATGCGGCCCCCCTGTTTGCGTCACGATCGCAGCGCTCCGGCTCACCCCATCGGGTCGTCGGCTCCTGCACGGGCGGTGTCGTGGAACGGTGCGTGGACTGCCGCCCACCGCACGCACTCCCATCCGCCACCGGGTACCGGCACGAGTTCGACGGTGTCGGTGTTGGCCAGGTGGTTGCCGCTCGCGAAACCGCCGGGCACCTTACCGAGGTATGACGCGACCAGACGGATCGCGGCGCCGTGGCTGACCACGACGATGTCGCCCGATCCCGCCTCGAGGTAGTCGGCGCGCAGCTCGTCGAGCACAGGCACGAATCGGTCGAGCACGTCGAACGCGGTCTCGCCGCCGGGCACCCTCGCACGCAGGTCGCCGTCGTGCCACGCCTGGTAGACCTTCACGAACATCGCGTGCGACTCTTCGTCGTTGCGGTCCTCGAGTTCACCGACCTGCACTTCGTGCAGCCCCTCGCGCGCCGACGCCTGCAGACCCACCGGGTCCTGCGCATGCTGCGCGGTCTGCCGTGCGCGAATCGCCTCGGATGACACGAGCAGCGTCGGTGCCCGCTCGATGAGGTTCTTGCCGAGCGTCTTCGCCTGCGTGACACCGAGTTCCGTCAACTCCGCACCGGGAAGCTTCGTGTCGAGCCGCTTCTCGACATTCGCCACCGTCTGGCCGTGCCGGGCCAGGATCAATCTCCCGTTCAACTGCTTTCCTCTCCGCGCCGCAACTGCTCCAGCCACTGTGCATCGTCTTCGTCCGACACCGGGGCGACGCCCGGCTCGGACACTGCCGCCCACGAACCGAGGAACCGCACCTGGGCGAAACGGTGAAGTGCCTTGAGTGCTTCCGCAACGAGTGCATCGTCGATATGCCCCACACAGTCCAAGTGGAAGAAGTAGGTGCCGTATTCCTTTCGCGTGGGTCTCGACTCGATACGGGTCAGGTCGATGCCGCGGGTCGCGAACTCCGTCATCGCACGGACGAGCGACCCTGGCTCGTTGGGGAGCTGCAGGATCACCGACGTGCGGTCGCGGCCGGTCCGCTTCGGCACCGGAACCGGACGAGTGACGAGAACGAACCGTGTTCGGGCTCCGGCGAAATCCGCTACGCCATCCGCGAAGACCTCGAGGCCCAGTCGTTCACCGGCGAGCGCGGTCGACACACCCGCGTCGACCTTGCCGGCCTCCACGTCCTCGGCGGCACCCGCGTTGGAGGATGCGGTCACGATCGCGGCGTGGGGCAGCGTGTCACTGACCCACTGCCGAACCTGGGCGGCTGCCACCGGGTACGCGCCGATGGTCTCGATCTTGTCGAATGTCATCCCGGAGCGCACCACGACGGTGAACGCGATGTCGAGTTCGGTTTCCGCCACGATCTGCAAGCGAGGCCCCATCGAGAGCGCGTCCATCGTCGGGGGAACCGAACCTTCGACGGAACTCTCGATGGGAACGACCGCGGCGTCCACCTCACCGTCGCGCAGCAACTGCAGCGTGGCAGGCGGGCTGGCCGCGGCGACGCGCACGACGGGTTCGTCGAAGACACCGAGGTCCTCGAACCGGGCGAGGGCCATTTCGGTGAAGGTTCCGGTCGGGCCGAAATACGCGATACGGGGCACGGCTTCCAGATTACGCATCGCCCCTTGCCTGGATGCGTCGGAAAAGTGAACCGTCTCAGCGCGACGTGAGACCCAGCTCTCGTAACCCACCCAGCACCGCGTCGGTGTCGTCGACCTCGACAGCGAGCAGAATCTCGCGCAATGCCCCGATGGCCTCGGGGATCAAGCGGCCCAGCCGGTCGGCATCGGGTGCGGTGAGGGCGTCACGGACGTCGGAACCGCTCAGCGCTGCCGCCGTGCCGGAGAGCAGTGCGAGCACGTCGGAGGCCGTCTGTGCACGAGCAACGAACCCGGTGTCGGCGTGTGCGAGAACGGCGAGGAAATCTGCCACGGCGCCCGGCGTGTGGCCGGTCGGCAACCCCGGGATGTGCCCCGCTTCGGTGAGTGCACGGGCCGTGTCGGCGAGCGCTGGGTCGTCGACCTGCACGTAGACCGCCAACGGCGCGGGGGCGGTGAACGCGAGCACGTCGTCGAGGTCACCTCGCGCACAGTCGAGCTGGTAACGAACGGGTCGCCACCCTGCGGGTGACGGCGCTTCGGCGGAGGCATCGAGCTCGACGACGACATCACGACCGGGGACCTCCGCAATCTCGCTCGCGGGAACGATCGGCGCTGCCGATTCCGGCCCGGACGCGGCGAGCGCGAGGTCCGTGTGCCGAGTGGAGAGCAGCGCGTCGAGCAGGCCACGCGGCTCTTCCCGCGAGGGCGGCATTCCGAGGGGCAGTGGGATCGACACGTCGTTCAGGTTAACGCGCGTAACCCTTGCGACCAGCGTCACAATGACTTAGGTTTGCCTCACCTACATGAGAAGGAGGGCCTCGCATGCAGACCACCACGACCGACATTCCGGCGCCGACGACGGCAGAACGCGTGCGCACCGCTCTCATCCGCGCGGATACCACCTATCTGGCGATCGACGGCTGCGATCCGATCCAGACGACCGTCCACTTCCTGCAGGAAGACGGAGACATCGCGATCGTCGTACCGGCCGAGGCCACGGCGGTGGCACTCGCCTGGCAGTCCGGAGCGGCAGGCCTGCCCGCGATGCTCGAACTGACCGACCACTCGCCCCTGAATCTGCGCAACCCCGTCCGGTCGCTGATCTGGCTCAGCGGGAACCTGTTCCCCGTCGACGAACCGCGACAGGTCGCTGCCGAAGTCGCCGAGATCCTTCCGCACCCCGAACTCCTCGACGTCGGCCACAACTCTGAGCTACTCGTCCTCCGACTCACGTCCGTGGTCGCTGCAGACACGACCGGAGCCGAATCGGTCGACCTCCCGGACGTCTTCGACGCCGCCCCCGACCCCTTCGCCACCTACGAAACCGCGTGGCTCGAGCACCTCGAGCAGGATCACGCAGACATCCTCGCCCGCATCGCGCGGCGAATCCCGCCGTCTGCACGCACCGGCCGAATCCGCCCCCTCGGCCTCGACCGGTACGGACTGCGTCTGCGCATCGAATCCGGTGAGGGCGACCACGACGTCCGCATCCCCTTCCAGGAGCCCGTCGACGAGCCGAACGGGCTCAGCAAAGCGCTGCGCCTACTGGTCGGATGCCCGTTCATGAACGGGATGCGCGCCGCTCACTGAACGCGCGGCCGGCTTTACAGCGCGTTCCGGCACAATCTCTCCCGTGACGACGATCCGCACCTGGCTCAATCCACCCCGGCAGAATCCCGGCACGCCACTCGATGCTGCCGAACGCCGGGCCTTGTGGATCGAAATTGCGATCGTCCTGCTCGTCACCTTCGGGCTCAGCGGCCTGTCGTCGATCCTGTCGCTATTGGAAGCTGCCCTCGCACCGGAGCCGCTGTCCGATCAGACAGTCGCGCTGAATGCGCCGCGGTCGTCGCAGCAGTTCATAGACCTCGCGCGACAACTCCTCGGCATCGTCCGCCTGCTCGCATGGGCCGCACTCGGTCTCTATCTCCTGTGGCGCAGCGGCCGCGGCCCGAAGATCATCGGCTTCGCGCGTCCACTACTGCGCCGCGACTGGCTTCCAGGCGCCGGGCTCGCCGCACTCATCGGGCTGCCCGGCCTCGGGCTGTACCTCGTGGCACGCGCCGCCGGACTCAACCTCAACGTGGCGCCGAGCATCCTCGCAGACTACTGGTGGCGCCTGCCCACGGAAGTGCTGTGGGCCATCGCCAACTCGGGTGCAGAAGAAATACTGGTGGTCGCGTATCTGATCACTCGGCTACGGCAGCTCGGGTGGTCGGAGAACGGATCGCTGCTGGCGTCGGCACTGCTCCGCGGCAGTTACCACCTCTACCAGGGGCTCGGCGGCGGATTCGGCAACGTCATCATGGGTCTGGTGTTCGGCCGGTACTGGCAACGCACCTCGAAACTGTGGCCCCTCGTGGTCGCACACGCGCTGATCGACTGCGTCGCGTTCATCGGATACCAAGCATTGCGGGGGCACGTCTCATGGCTGCCGTGAACGTACAGTTGTCCGGGTGAACGGCGACCAACCCGATCCCCGGAACCGGCCGCGCCCACCGCAGGGGCCGCCGCCGCGTCGGCAACCGCCGATGCGCCGACCCGTCCCACCACCCGCCGCGCCTCCCTCCCCGGAAGGCAACCAGGTGATCCGGCGCAGCCCTGCCGCGCCGCCACGGGCGTGGTCGCAGGCACCCGGTTCCGAGCAGCGCGCCGCGCCGGCGCCTCCCCACAGGCAGCCACCACCTCGGCAACAACCACCGCCTCGGCAACAACCGCCGTCACAGCAACCACCACCGCGTCGGCAGCCACCGCCACAACAGCAGCACCAGCCACGGCAGCAACCCGAGCCGTTCGTCGACAAGCGACGTGCCGCGTCGGCACCACCGCCTGCTCCTCCGCGTCGCCGGCCACCGCCGGTCGCCGAACCGGAACCGCGGCGCCGACGCCCCGGCGGCGCTCGACGCACCCTGCGTCGTGTGGGCGCGCTGCTCGCGGTCCTTCTCGTCGCGGCGGTCGCGGGTGTCGTCTACTTCGACGGCAAACTCGACCGGATCGATGCACTCGCCGACTACGAGGGCCGTATCGGCGACACTCCCGGAACCAATTTCCTGTTGGTGGGGTCCGACAGCCGCATCGGGCTGACGCCCGAGCAAGAACAGGAACTCGCGACCGGCGGCGACGTCGGCCCCGATCGCACCGACACGATCCTGCTCGTCCACGTCCCCAGCGGGGGCGGTGCGACCACGATGGTGAGCCTGCCCCGCGACTCGTACGTCCCCGTGCCCGGTTTCGGACAGGACAAACTGAACGCCTCGTTCGCGCTCGGTGGGCCACAGCTGCTCGTCCAGACGGTCGAAGGAGCGACGGGCATCCACATCGATCACTACACCGAGATCGGCTTCAGCGGATTCGCATCGATCGTCGATGCGGTCGGCGGGGTCGACATCTGCGTCCCGTATCCGATCGACGACCCGCTCGCGGGCCTGCAACTCGAGGCCGGCTGCCAGGAACTGAACGGCGCGCAGTCGCTCGGATTCGTACGCACCCGCGCCACACCACTCGCAGACCTCGACCGGATGAACAACCAGCGGCTGTTCATGTCGGCGTTGCTGGGTAAGGCGACCAGCCCCACCACCTTCCTCAATCCGTTCCGGCTGTGGCCGCTCGTATCGGGCGCGGCAGGCTCGGTGCGCGTCGACGAAGGCGATCACCTGTGGAACCTCGGCCGGCTCGCGTGGGCGATGCGCGGCGAGACGGTGACGGCCACTGTGCCCGTCGGAGGGTTCGAGGACGTATACGGCGTCGGCAACGTACTTCTGTGGGATCGCGAGCGGGCGATCCAGTTCTTCGGAGCGCTCGAACAGGACCAGCAGATCCCCGCAGATCTTCTCGCGCCCGCACCGTGACCGGCTACTTCATCATCACCACCGCGCGCCCATTGATCTTGCCCGACTCCAGGTCGTCGAGGGCGTGGAGCGCTTCATCGAAGCTGTAGCGCTTCAGATTGGCGCTGATCCGTCCGGTCCGCGCAAGGGCGACGAGATCGTGCAGGTCCTGTCGAGTTCCGCTGTAGGGCCGAGTAATCGACGCTCCCCAGGGAAGCGAAGTGGACAATTGGGATGTTTCGAACTCGAAAACTCCATCGCTCAAGCCCGGCACTCGAATCGCACCGTACGGCGCCACGACCGATGCCGACAGCGTCAATGTTGCACTGCTTCCTACCAGGTCGAGGACCAAGTCGGCACCATGCCCTCCGGCCACTTCGAGAACGGCTTCGATCACGCCGGGCCCGTCTGACCGGAATGTGTGGTCGACTTTGTCACGTACCCCCTCCAGGGCAGAGTCCTTGACATCGAGGGCTATCACGGTCGCGCCGGTGAGCGCACGCAGTAGTTCCACCGCGAATTGCCCCAACCCACCGATCCCGATGACCACAGCGCATGAACCTGGCCGGAGAAGATCCTCGGCAGCCCTGATGGAGTGGTAGGGCACGATTGCAGCGTCTGTGAGCACCGCCGCGAATGCCGGGTCCAGCCCGTCGGCAGGCACGAGGGCGGATGCCGGGACCGTCACGAACTCGGCGATTCCCCCGTCGACGGACACCCCGGGCGTGGGGGCCGGCAACATGCGTCCGCCTGTGCTCAGGCATGCATTCTCGCGACCTGCAATGCATTGACGGCACACGCCACAGGACCACACCGGGTACACGACGACGAGGTCACCGACACCGAAGTTCACCACGTCCGCGGCCGACTCGGCAACATGACCGGCGATTTCGTGGCCGAGGACGACGCCCGACGGCAGCATTTGCACGGTTGATGCCCGCACATGCACATCCGTCTGACAGATACCGGCTGCAGCAACCTCGACGAGCACATGCCCGGGCGGAACAGTGGGCTTGTCTACCTCAGTGAAGGCGACGTCGTTGACACCTAGATATCGGAGAGCACGCATCCCATTTCCCTTCTCTTCGAACTTGCCGTGGAATCGACGGTATCCCTACATATCCGGCCGCGGGTGCCCACGATCAACGAAAGACACCTGGACATTAAAGATAGATATGTTATACCCTATTTTGCACAAGACGAGTCAACAAGTAGTCCCCTGCGCCACTCGAGGGCAGACGCACGCAGAGGGCCCGAAGGAAGGACCCCGGCTGTGCTGACAGATCGACCTCATCCGAAACAAGCAGGTGCCGCGTGGGATTCGACCGACATCAGAATCCTCTCGGACAACTCGCTGTCCGGCCGTCACGCCGTCATCACCGGCGCGGGAAGTGGCATCGGGCAAGCGATTGCCATTCGTCTGGCCGAACTCGGTGCACACGTCGTCGGTATCGGCCGCAACGACAATTCCCTGCGGGATACCGAACAATACACGGAAGGTACGTCCGGTAGCTTTCGGTGGTTTCAGGCCGACGTCCGTGACTCCACACTCATAAGGTCTGTGATTGCGAAAGCAGCTGCAGACACCGGAATCGACATCCTGGTCAACAACGCCGGCGGTCAGTTCTACGCGGCCACAGACGACATTACGGACAATGGATTCAGGTCTGTCGTCGACCTCAACCTGAACTCGGTATTCACGGTCATCTCCGAGGCCAAACCATTTCTCGCACTGCGTGGTGGGAGCATCGTGAATATTTCCCTGTCGGGCGTCGATCGAGGCTCCGTCGGGCTCGCGCATTCCCTTGCCGCACGCGCCGGCGTGCTCGCGATGACGAAGACGATCGCACTCGAATGGGCGCATCTCGGGATCCGAGCGAATTGCGTCGCGCCCGGTGTTGTCATCTCCGAGCTACTCCCTGCGGCGATCGCAACGTCCCTGCTCGAAGACGTGGTTCCGCGATCCGTTCCCGCGGGACGCCCGACTCCGGTCGCTGACGTGGCAGAGCTCGTCGCATACCTCGCGACTCCGGCCTCTCGCATGATCACCGGTCAGGTATTGCAGATCGACGGGGCCGCGCATCTGGGGCGTGGCCTGCACATGGTGAATGACTGGCCTCCCTCGCACGCCACGAACTCCTGAGCAGAACACGCGACGATGGGGACCGGCCTCCTCGGAGACCGGTCCCTTTCGTCACCCGCGAACAATCGCGAGGAGGTCGGGTACTGCACCACCGTGCGCGACCAGGCTCCACGCACCATCCCGACCCGCATCGACAGCAGCCTTCGTCAGTAGCCGATCCCAGCGGGCCACCGATCCGAACTCCGACCTCCACGCGAGCACGGGGCGCGTGAACCTGTGCAGATCGTGTTCGGACGTCGTACCGATCGCGCCGTGAACCTGATGCGCATTGCGGACGACGGTGGACGCTGCGTGTCCGGCACAGGATTTCGCGACTGCCACTGCGATCGACGCTCTGTCGTCCCACCCGGCTCGTTCGACATGCGCCACAGCGGCATCCGCCGACGCTCTCGCCAGAGCAGTCTCGGCGGCCGCATGGGAGACCAGACGCTGCACGGCCTGAAACTTCGACAAGGCGCGACCGAACTGCTCACGACCGGAGACGTGTTCGATACACAACTCGACGACTCGCTCCATGGCACCGCACATCTGCAGGACCCGAGCGAGCGCACCCCTGAGGAAGAACGATTCGGCGGTACCCTGGAGCACCGGTACCCACTTCACGTCGTCCACCTCGATGGTCACCGTGTCTCGGGGCTCGCCGGCGAGGTTCTCGGAGCGCCGGATGTCGAGTCGGTCGGCGTCGACGTGTGCGACCACCCAGCGGTCGCCGTCGAGTCGCAGCGGTACTGCGAACCGGGCATGGCGAGCCCAGGGTACTGCGTGGGTCGTACCGGAAGGGTCCATGAGAAACGCGGTTCCGAGTCCATCCCCCATCGGGAGACCCGCAGTGTCGAGCAACCACCCCGCGAGCAGGTCGTGTTCCACCAGAGGTGCCGTCACCGCAGCACCCGACGCAGCAGCAAGCAACGCCGATGCCGTGTGCCAATCAGCCCCGCTCCCACCGTGGGACTCGGCGCCGGTGAGCCGCGTCAAACCGAGTTCGTCGAGCACCTGCCACAGGTTCTCGTCGAACTCGACGGCAGCGCCCGGTGTGATCCGGTCTGCACAGTGGGCAGCAAATACCGACGTCATCATGTCGACGACGTCCGAATCGATCAGTGCAGTCGAATTCATCAGCGTAATCCCAACTCTCGAGCCAAGACACCTTCGAGTACCTCGGTCGTGCCACCCCGCAACGTGAATCCCGGCCGCTGCTGGACAGCAGAGTCGACCAACTCGCGGAAACGATCGGGTTCCGGCACGTCGTCGCGATCGAGACGTAGGTCGACATATTCGGCGATGTCGCCTTCCGTCGTCGTCCCGAGGAGTTTCACTGCTGCTGCGGCACTATCGGCGGCCTCGCTGCGTTGCAGCGCCCCTGCGACAGCCGACGACATGTGATGAAGACCGGTGATCCGCGCTATGTAGCGACCGATCCCACCGTCGTCGTCACCGGCGCGACCCCGTGCACCCGCCTGTTCGGCGGCCTCGGCAAGCAGCACGAATGTCGACAGGAACCTCTCCGGTCCGCTCCGCTCGTAGCCGAGTTCGGAGGTGACCTGCCGCCAACCGTCGCCGATCTTTCCGAGAACCATGCCGTCCGGGACGAACACGTCATCCATCACGACCTCGTTGAAGTGATGGCTACCCGTCATGGAGATGATCGGACGGATCTCCACACCATCTGATCGAAGATCGACGATGAACTGGCTCAGACCTGCGTGCCTGGCAGCAGGATCCTTCGGCGACGTCCGTGCCAGAGCGAAGAACGCATCGGCGTGGTGCGCGCCCGAAGTCCACACCTTCGTACCGCTGATCCGCCACCCTCCGTCGACCTGAACCGCTTTGGTACGCACGCCTGCAAGGTCGGATCCGGTATCGGGTTCGCTCATACCGATTCCGAAGAAGTAGGTGCCCTGCGCGATTGCGGGAAGAAACGTCAGCTTCTGCTCATCCGTCCCGAACTTCAGCAGCGACGGTGCACTCTGACGGTCGGCGATCCAGTGTGCAGCAACCGGAGCACCATACGCGAGGAGTTCTTCCGTAACCACGAACCGTTCGGTGTGCGATCGCCCATGGCCGCCGTACTCCGTCGGGATCGTCATTCCGATCCATCCACGAGTCGCCAGAAGGCGTGTGAAGTCCGGATCCCACCCCGTCAGCCACGTGTCCACTCCCGGCGTGAACTGCCCCGAATCCAGACATTCCCGAAGAAACGACCGAACTTCGCTCCGGAGCGCTGCGTATTCGTCGGGATCGTCGGGATTGGGGGGAAGTAGCCGATTCGCGTTCACATCAATCTCCTTACAGAGCCGATGAGGAGATGAAAGCCACCAGCAGGTGCCGGTTCCCTCACACTCGGTCCGATGCCAGGACCTCACCGATCCGCTGCAGCCCACCCTGGTACATGCCGCTGACAGCCTGCCGCAGTTCGTCACCTTCGGTCTCGTTGTCGGCCTGGAACTGCGCGGTCCACAGAATGTCGGCACCGCCTTCCGACGCGGCGACCACGGCAAATCGCGAGCTGAAGGCCTTCAGCACCAGGGGGCCGTCGATGTAGTCGTAGTCGTAGTAATGACGTGCGTCGACATGCTCGGTGATCCGTTCACGCGCCGTTCCCACGCCGCCTGCCAGTTCCGCGTATCGAACATCTCCGTCGAGCCAGGACTTCGCCACTGCGGGCAGCCACTGGTCTGCCTCTCCCGGGGCCCCGCACAGCTTCCAGATCTCCTCCACCGAGTGGGGGTAGTGCGCGGACTCGTTGATTGCGATCTGCACGGTCATGTCGTCCTCCTTGTTGTGTTGCAACAGTTCTCCTCACACGACCCGACCGCCGCGCCTGGAGGTGCACCTTGCCGTGCGACGAGGTCTGGCGTTCGACGTCCGGTGCGCTTAATATGGCAAATATAATCATGGTAAACGGGTGGTGGCAATAGTCACACACGACCGCGCGGAGCAATCGCACAAGCCATATCGCGCGACTCTCCACGGTGAAAGGATGAAACTCATGGATCTGCAACTGGCAGGGAAGGCTGCAATCGTCACGGGCGCAAGCCGTGGCCTGGGGAAAGCCGCAGCCGAGGCACTGCTCGACGAGGGCGCCTCCGTTCTCCTGGCCGCCAGGTCGCGCGAGCCACTCGAGGAATTGCACAGCAGGTATCCCGACCGCACGGTGGTACACCCGTGCGACATGCGCGATATGGATGCGGTTGCAGCACTTGCCGATGCAGCCGTCGAAGCGTTCGGCAGACTCGATATCGTGGTCAACAACGCAGGGATCGCGCCTGCCGGCAGGTTCGACGAGCAGCCACAGAAGCAGTGGGACGAAGTGTTCGACGTCAACGTCCGCGCACCGGCCGTGTTGACCCGAGCTGCGGCGCAACATCTTCTCCCTCAGGGATCCGGCAAGATCATCAATGTGGCCAGCACGTCGGGCATCAAGGGAAAGCCGACATTGGTTGCATACTCGTCGTCCAAGGGCGCGATCCTGCAGTTCACGAAGGCTCTCGCCGGCGAGTGGGCCAAGAAGGGCGTCCAGGTCAACGCCATTGCCCCCGGCGCCTTCACCACCGATGCGCAGAGCGCGGTCACCGAGTCCCCCGAGATCCTCGCGAAGCGGCTGCGGAAGATTCCGGCCGGCCGCATGGGCGATCCGGCCGAGTTCGGTCCCCTGGTGGCGTATCTGGCGTCGCCCCTGTCGGATTTCATCACCGGTTCGGTCGCCGTCATCGACGGCGGCGAAGTCAGCCGACTCTGAGAGGATTTCCATGATCATCGATGCACATACACACATGTGGCCGGACGCCGTCGCACGCAAGGCACTCGCCGGATCGGTTCCCGACCTCGAGCGTCGAGGCGACGGCACTCGGGACGGCCTGAAGAAGTCCATGCAGGAAGCCGGGGTGGACCGTTCGGTGTGCCTCGCGGTGGCCAACGACGGCAGCGCCGTGGACAAGGCCAACAAGTTCTCGGCATCCCTCGACCCCGACCACTTCATCGGATTCGGCTCGGTCCATCCCGATCTGACTCCAGAGGAGAACCTCGAAAGCCTTCGTCGACACGGATTGAAGGGTGCGAAGATCCATCCCTTCTTCCAGCGCTACGCGTTGGACGATCAGCGTCTCGCTCCCCTGCTCGACGCGATGCAGGGCGAGTTCGCCGTGATCATCCACGTCGGATCCATCAGCACAGCAAGCTCCGACGGAGTGTGCAGCCCGACGATGCTCGCAGATCTGTCTCGCAACTTCCCGAAGCTGGATGTCATCGCGTGCCATTTCGGCGGTTACCAACAGTTCGAGGCTGCCGTTGAATTCGTCGTAGGCCTACCGGTCTACCTGGACACCTCGTGGCCCCCGAGCCTGGCCGAGCTCAATCCCGCAGAGGTCCGCAAGGTGATCGAGAAGCACGGCCCGGAACGGGTCGTCTTCGCCTCCGACTGGCCGATGGCCGATCAGGCCCGCGAGATCAGAGCGGTTCGCGAACTCGGGCTCGCCGACGACGACGTGGACCGGATCCTCGGTCTCAACCTGGCACGCCTGCTGAAGATTTCGGTGTGACACCAGCCCGCATCGGGTGACCACAAGGGCCCGGAGGTTGCGACAGCAACCTCCGGGCCCTCCTCCTTCATCCTTGACCCTAAAATATAGATATGGTTAAGTTATTTACAGCACGTGTCGTGCATCACAGCCATAGAAGTCCGGTTCGCCGTCGACGAGCCCGGCAGTCGCATTCTGGAGGCCACCATGACCACCGCTACAGCCTTTGACCCCCTCTCGTACGAGGTGCAACAGGATCCCTATCCCTACTACGAGGAACTGCGACGCAACGCACCGGTGCAGTACATCGAATCGGTCGCAGCATGGGGGATCTTCCGCTACGCCGACGTGGAGAGCACGTTCAAACGGCCCGAGATTTTTTCGGCAAAAGATTTCACCAGCAACGCATTCGGAGAGTTCGACCCGGTACCCGAAGTGAGCTCGATCATCGCGACCGATCCACCCGAGCACTCACGCATCCGACGTCTGGCCAACGCTGGATTCCGACCGAACGCGATCAAGACCATGGAACCCAAGGTCGACGGCGTCATCGAACGGCTTCTGGACAACCTCGAAACCACGCGATCCGACTTCGATCTGGTGTCCGACTTTGCTGCGTACGTTCCTGTCAACGTCACCGCCGACCTGCTGGGAGTGGAAGACCCGGCTGTGCGGGAAGACTTCAAGCGGTGGACGGCGGATCTACTGCAGGCGCCCAATCGAGGAGTCCTCCCCCAGGAGGACCTCGATCGTATTCGCGCGAGCGTGGCCGAACTCCGCGCCTATTTCACCGAGCAGATCGAGTATCGACGCACGCACCCCGGAACCGACCTGATTTCCGATCTGGTTCGCGCCGAGGAAGAGAAGCAGACGCTCACCGCCACCGAAATCCTGAGTCTGGTGGCGCTGATGCAGTTCGGTGGTTCCGAAACGCCGTCCCATCTCATCAGTTCGACCGTGTACAACCTGTTCTCCCATCCCGAGATCCTGGACGAAGTGCGTCGTGACCCGAGCCGAGCGCTGGCCGCCGTCCAGGAGACTCTGCGCCAGAACTCCCCCGTGCAGATGGTGTTCCAGACGGCGGTTCAGGACGTCGACGTCGCGGGCGTTGCCATCCCGGCGGGGTCGATGGTGTTCTCCTACATCGCAGCCGCCAACCACGACGACACAATATTCGACGAGCCTGCCCAGTTCATTCTGGACCGGCCGAATCTCAACAAGCACCTGTCGTTCGCCACCGGTGCGCATCACTGCATCGGAGCTCCGCTCGGCCGGATGATGTGCGCAAAGGCTGTCAGCGGACTGTTGACCCGTTTCCCCGATCTCCGGCCGGTCGAGCAGCGCCCCGAGTGGATGCCCTCGTACTGGGTTCGTGGCCTGGCTCAGTACCGGTTCACCGCCTGACGCAGCTGACGCAGGACGCCCTCACCGAGCCGGTGAGGGCGTCCTGCATTGTGGGTGAAGAACACACACCATGCCGATCGCGCTCCGACACCCTCCACACAGGACACGCTCCACACAGCTGGAAGCGGGCGCCTCGGCGGCAGCAGGGGTGGCTCGCCGGGGCGCCCGCGGTATGCGGAGGCGGGGTCGTATCAGTCCTCGCTTATGTCGATGGCCCCCTCCGGGCAGCTCTGCGCTCCTTCACGTGCAGCGTCCTCATGGCCGGCCGACACCTCACGCGCGACATCCCGATGGTCCGAGAAGCCCTCGTCGTCCGATTCGTACACATCGGGTGCCATGGCGTAGCAGCGTCCGTGACCGCTGCACAGTCCGCTGTCGATTGTCAGTTTCATCGCGTCAGCCCTTCGCCTCGGTGCCGAAAGTGATCTCCAGAGAGGTTGTCGTTCGTAGCTGGCTGGTCTCCGTCTTCGCCGAAGTTCCTTCTGTGAGATGGAAGTCGGGGATTCGACGCAGGAACTCCTCGAGCGTCACCGTGAGTTCGAGTCGCGCGAGGTGCGAGCCGAGACAACGGTGCGGACCTATCCCGAATGCAGAGTGGACCGTGCCCTTACGGTGGATATCGAGGACAGTCGGGTTCTCCGTCAGAGCGGGATCCCTGGATACTGCAGCATAATTGAGTGCAATCCACTCACCCTCACGCAGTTCGAGATCGCCCAAGGTGGTGTCCTGGGTGACGTATCGAGCCGGCGCCACGACAGGCGCGAACAGACGCACGAACTCCTCGACGGCCTGCGGGATGAGACCGGGGTTCTCGCACAACTCCTTCCGCACGTCGTCGTGCTGCGCAAGGTAGTCGACCGCGGCTGTCATAGCGTGTGTGGTGGTCGCAAGCCCTCCGAATACCAAGTCGAGGACGATGGCAACCTTGTCCTCCCACGACGCGGGAGTGCCATCTTCCCACTCGACTCCCGCATTGACCACGTCCACGACGTCACCGCGCGGCGCTTCCTTGCTGCGCTGTTCGAGGTAGTTCGCAAGATAGTCGTTGACCTTCATGAAGTACTGGGGGCGTTCCTCGATCGGTCCGAACGTCCCCTTGTCGATCCCCTCGAACAGTTCGGGGAGATCGGCCTCGGGGACGCCCATCAGGCAGCGGAAGAACACCATGCCCGGGAGATGCGCGGAGAAGTCGTTGACGAAGTTGCAGCCACCTGCGTCGGCGAACTTGTCGATCAACTCGTTCGCGGCCGCACGAATCTCCTCCTCGAATCCGGCGACCGCGTTCGGTGCGAGGAACGGGTTCAGGACCTTGCGCCACTTGTCGTGGTACGGCGGGTCGGATTCTTCCGGAAGGATGACCGGCGAGCCCTCGGGGCGATTGACCATGTAACCTTTCGCCGAGCTGAATGTCCGCCAATCCTGGGCCGCCTTCTTCACGTCCTTGTAGGTGTTGATGACCTTGTACCCGTGCCCGGTCCGGCTGTGCGCCACCGGGCATTTCGCGGCCATCTCGTTCATTACATCGTCGAATCGCTCGTTGAACTCCGGGTCTTCGAAATCGAAGTCGTTGAACATGTCTCGCTTGAACGGCTGCACTGGAGGAGTCTGGGTCACGATGGATCCTTTCGCTCGGACGGTCGATTCACGAGGGGCTGCACGATGAGGTGACATCGGGGGGCGACCGAAGCCCTACCCGCCAGGGGCGCATCAACGGAGTGTGATGCGTAACACTAAATAATATAGTGATATTTAAGGGGTCTCGTCAACCCCCGGGAGTCGGCCATCAGTTGAGGACGCGGTCACGGGTTTCCGGCATCCGTACGTACACACACTGAGACGTTCGTGGGCGCTCGGGACAGTCATTTGCCCACCTCCATTGGATCCGCGATGTCGCGAGTGACTTTGCTGTGAAACACTGTGACCTCGATAACAGTGTTAATGTAGTCATATTTCATAGAAGTGGTCATGTCAATGATTCGCCGACAATTCACCGGAATTCATCGGCCGACGAAGTGCCCCGATCGCTTCTCCGCCATGGCGCGGCGCGCTTCCCGTGAATCCTCGGTGGCCATCACGACCGCGTGATGCGAGGAAATGAGATCGAGTGCCGTTCTCAGGTCGTGTCTTTCACCCAACCGTGCGCTGCGCTTGATTATCTGGACAGCCACAGGAGGCTGCCGGGCGATCTCGTCCGCAAGCGAAAAGACGGCCTCCTCCAGCCGGTCATCCGAATGCACGGCACTCACCAGGCCAAGCGACAACGCTTCCTGTGCTTCGACAACGCGTCCGGTCCACATCAGTTGCAGAGCGGTCGCGCTGCCGACGATGCGCGGCAGGAGGTAACACCCCCCGTCGCCGGGCACGAGCCCCACTTTGATGTAGGCCTGGGACAGCCTCGCAGACTCGGAGGCGAGCCGAATATCGGCGAGCAGCGCCATGTCCATCCCTGCACCGAATGCATCGCCCGAGACACCGGCCAGGTACGGCTTGCTGAGCGCCTCCGCCGCATGGGCAACCCTGTGCACATTCTTGGTGAGAAGGTCCTTCGCGCCCAGAGGTGTCGGGGCGATCTCGTCGAGAACCGAAAGATCGACACCCGAACAGAACGATCCCCCGGACCCGGTCAGGACCACCACACGCACATCGGGGTCCCGCTCCGCTTCGATCAGCGCATGTGCCCAGGTGTCGATCATCTCGAGCGTGAATGCATTCTTGCGGTGCGGTCGGTTGAGACGAATGGTGGCGATGTGGTCTGCCACCGTGTATTCGATATCTGTCACTGCAGTCCCTTCAGTTTTCGGCGCCCAGCACCAGAACGTTGTAGTACTGCGCGCCGGACCCGGCTCCGGCCACGAGACCCGTTCGGGCCCCCTCGACCTGTCTGTTCCCGCTGACCCCGCGAATCTGCCGGACCGCCTCGATGATCTTCAATGTCGGTGCTCCCCAGCCGATATGACTGAAGGACATGACTCCACCGTCGGTGCAGGTCGGAAGACCTCCGTCGATTCCGATGCCGGTGTCGAGTGCAAACGCCCCACCGTCGCCCTGCTTGCAGAAACCGAGTGCCTCGTACTGCCTCAGTACTTCTGCCGAGTTGACGTCGTACAACTGGACGAAGTCGAGATCGTGGGGAGAGAGTCCGGCGGTCGCGTATGCACGTCGCGATGCATCGGCGCCGATCATCCAGACATCGTCGTATCGCGGCGGGTCCACGTACTGCTGGCGCATCCATTCGGAGCCGCCTCCGAGAATCCGGACCGGTGTCGAAGGCAAGTCACGGGCACGCTCCATAGAGGTGACTACCAGGGCAGCAGCACCCTCGTTCGCCAGACACACTTCCAATCTCGTGAAGGGATCTACCACTTTCGGTGCGGCGAGCACATCCTCGGCCGTGTACGGCCCGCGGCCGGCCATGACGGCGTTCGGATTGCCGGCTCCGGTATTGCGGATGGTCGCGGCGACATGTGCCATCGCCTCCCGCGCCTGCGGGTATGTGTGCAGGTAACGCTGCGCGACGAGCGCGAACTGGGCTGTCGTGAACGATCCGAACGGTTCGACGAACTCGTTCGCGGGGCGCGTGTAGGACGCGACACGGCCGGCTTCGGCATTCATCACGCCTGCCTGACCGCCGGTGATCAGGACCGTGTGGCACTGACCGGTCGCAATCGCCGCAGCGGCGTCGAGAACGGCGGGCACGCCCTGCGGGTATGTGTCACCGATCCACCGGACCGGTATGCCCAGCAAGCCCGCCCAGTCCGCCGAACCGGGCTGAAAAACGGTGCCACCCGGCCCCGGCCAGCGGGCACAGATGCCGTCGACCTCGGTTTTGTCGATTCCCGCGTCGGCGAGGGCCGATCTGGCGGCCTGCACACTCGCGGTCAACGAGTTCATCTCGAGACTGCGCGCCTGCTGGGTCATGCCCACACCGACGACGGCTATGTCATGGAACGGGTGCCGCGCAGTCACGACACACCGGCCGGAGCGCCGAACTTCTCGCGCACCTGCGCCTTGGTGATCTTGCCGACCGCATTGCGCGGAAGGTCCTGCCACACCTCTATCCGCTCCGGGATCTTGATGCTCGGGAGCCCTTGCGCTCTACACCATTCGGTGAGCTCCTCCGCCGAAGGCGCCGGCGAACTGTTCGCAACGACCGCCGCAACGATCGCTTCACCCCACTCCGGATCCTCGAGTCCGACAACCGCTGCCTCGCGCACCCGCTCATGCAACGTCAGTACGTTCTCGATCTCCGTCGGCGCAATGTTGAAGCCGCCTCGGATGATCAGATCCTTCTTCCGCCCGACGATCTTCAGATACCCATCGGAACTCCACTGCCCGATATCACCGGAATACATCCATCCATCGATGAGTACTTCGTCGGTCTTCTCCGGTTCACGGTAATAGCCGGTCATGGTGTAGGGCGTCCCGAAAACGATCTCTCCCGGCTTGCCCGGCTCTACGTCGACACCCACCTCGTCGACCAGCCGCACCATGACCGCCAGGGATTCCTTGCCGCACGTGGAGAACAGTTCCGGTCGACCGTCTGCTGCCAGGGCGTGATCGCTCTTGCGGAGCATGGTGCCGATCGACGCAACCTCTGCCATTCCGTACAACTGGACGAAGATCGGCCCGAATCGCTCGACCAGAGCAGCCACTCGATCGGGAGCGATCGGCGCAGAACCGTACCCGATGGTCCGGAGCGTCGGAATCGTCTCGGGGCGGACATCGGATTCGAGCAGCCTGATCAGCATGGTCGGCACCAGGAACGTGTGCGTGACGGCGTTCGAACGCACCTCGTCCGCGAACCTCTCGGGTTTGAATCCCCGCGAATCCGCGAATCCGATCGCTCCACCGAGAAGAACGAGCGGTGCGATGGTGATCTGCATGCTCGAATTGTGCGGAATCGCAATCATCCACCGCGACTGGCCGGACAGCTCGTACTCGGTCACTGCGACCGCAGAATGCTGCAGTGTCGCACCCACACTGAAGAGAATTCCCTTGGGACGCCCCGTCGTCCCGCTCGAGTACACGATGCAGAAGTCGTCTTCGGACTGCACCCGGCTCTCGGTATCCGGCGTCGCAGCGGAGGATTCGCTCAGCTGGGCCTCGTACTCGCCCGGTTCGTCGATATCGAGGACGACGACATCCGAACCCTCGGTGAGCCTCCGTGCCATCGGCGCAAGTTCTGCGTCGGCAAGAATGACTCTGGGGGTGCAGTTGGCGAAGATCTCGGCGTACTCGGGTTCGCCCAGACGGAAGTTCAGTCCCACATACACAGCACCGGCCTTGGCACACCCGCCGACGAGTTCCACCACGTCGAGTCGGTTCGACACCAGCACGGCGACGCGATCGCCGCGGGCCACCCCGTAGCGATCGACAAGCAGATTGGCCAGGCGGCACGCACGTTCGTTCACCTGCTCCCACGAGAGCGAACGCGACCCGGCGAAACATGCTGTGCTCTGCGGCTCCCGGCGAGCATTTCTACTGAACGCGAGTCCGATATTCATCTCAGTCCTCTGTATCGATTGCGCGGAATGCGGGGAACGTGAACTCCTCGTCGATCTCGACCCACGTCACCTCGACGCGAGAGCCGATCGGAGTCGGCCGATCCGCCGCCGGAACGATGTTCGTCAAGAGTTGCCAGCCCTCGTCCATGTCGACGATCGCGATTTCGTACGGCGCGGGCAGTGCCGGCGAGGGCGAGCGGTGAACGATGGTGCTGCTGTACACGGTCCCGCGGCCGGTGCTGGTCCGGAAACTCCACTTCTCGCTGAGGCAGTGCGGGCAGATCAACTGCGGAGTGAAGAAACTGTGCGCGCAGTCATCGCAGACCGGGCGGACCAAGCGGCGCTCGTGAGCGGCCGCCCAGAAGGGAGCCGTCAGTTCACTGGGGGACGGCAACGGGCGCTCGAGTTGTACGTCCATCATCTGCCGCCGACGAGGAGGAGGTGTGCGGCTTCCGAGACGGGCATACCGATAGCGACACCGCGTTCGCGGGCAGGTCCGTTGCAGGCGCTGACCAGTCCTTCACGGAAGCCTCGGAAGGCATCGCCGATCGGAGCCGTCCGTCCGTCGATGCACGCCCCGGCAAGACCTGCTTCCTCGGCAGTACGCAATCCGACGATGCCGGATTCGTTCTTCGACATGCCCCCGTCGTGGCAGATGAAGGCCCAGGGGTCGGCCTCGAGCAAGAACTTCGCACCGCTGCGGCCCGTGTGGCCGGCGGTAACCATGACACTGCGGCCGGCGTCCTCCGGCAGTGCCCACACGATCGAGTCGGTGACGACGATCCGCCGACCGTCCGGAAGCTCTTCGACGATCTCCCGCCGGATCTTGTTTCCCACCGATCTGTCGGATAATTCGTTGTCCCGCAGCAACTCCGCTGCCTGTCGGACGGGCATGCCGACGCCGACACCGAGACACTCCGCGTGATAGTTCACATAGGAGATTCGGCCACTCTCGTAGAGGTCGCGACCGTTGCCCATCTCGACCGTCATACCGTCCGCGGTCGCAGCGGGAATTCCCAGCGCCTCCAGATACCAGAGACCGGCGATTCCTGCGCCGTCCTTACCGACACACGCGTCGTGTCCGATCACGCCGCGTGGGCGATGGACCGCGCACATACGCGCCGGAAGGACACCGATATACGACGCAGGCAGAACGACATCGCGGTCGGTGTTCCTCTCGTCGACCCAGCGCGCGGAGTCCATGATGATGATCCTCCTGCCGTCGCGCTCAGCAACGACTTCCTGCGGATGCTCCATCTCCCGTTCGAGCAGTGTCTCGCCCACGTCACCCCTCCTCGGCTACTTGGTATTCAACGAACGAAATGCCATATATATGGTGATATCATAGTCATATTAAAAGCTCTCGAGAAGAGGGGTTCGTAGGTTCATTCCACCGCGCACCCCCGAACGCTGCGCTCGACTTCGGCAATCGGCCGAAGCTCTCGACAATCCCTTAAACATGATTATATTATCCATGTTAAACGCATTATGTGAAGAGACCCCAGCGGTTGAAGCCGAAGGAGTAGCACTGTGAATCTCGATGGAACCTCCGCGCTGGTGACCGGCGGTGCATCCGGCCTCGGACTGGCCAGCGCACGCGCCCTCGCCACACGTGGAGCACACGTCACCATCCTGGACCTACCCGTTTCAGCGGGCGAGGAAATCGCCGCCACGTTCGGTGGCAGCGCCGAGTTTGCGCCCGCCGATGTCACCGACGAAGACTCGGTGTCGGCCGCACTCGATCGTGCGCAGACCCACGGTCCACTGCACGCGGTGGTCCACTGCGCCGGCCGAAGTCACACCATGCGAATCCTGGACAAGGAAGGGAACCCGAATCCGCTCGAAAACTACGCGGGCGTGATTCGGACCAACCTCATCGGCTCCTACAACGTCCTACGACTGAGTGCTGCACGCATGGTTGGGAACGAGCCACTCGACGGTGACCGAGGAGCCATCGTGATGACGGCCTCGGTGGCCGCATGGGAAGGGCAGATCGGACAGATTCCTTACGCGTCGTCCAAGGCCGGTGTCGTCGGCATGACGATCGTCGCGGCACGCGACCTCGCCATGTACCAGATCAGGGTGGCGACCATCGCCCCTGGGATTTTCGACACTCCGTTGCTCGCGCGACTCCCGGAAAATGTGCGCGAGTCGCTCGGGCAGTCGGTGCCGCACCCGAGCCGCCTCGGCGATCCCGCAGAATTCGGCGACCTCGCCGCGTACATCATGGAGAACTCGATGATCAACGGAGAAACGATCCGACTCGACGGCGCGATCCGGATGGCAGCACGATGACCACCACCGAAGCAGTCGAATCACTGCTCGTCCAGGAACACGCGAACGGGGTGGTCGTACTGACGATCAACCGGCCCGCCGCGCGCAACGCCGTCGATCTGTCCACCGCTGAAGCAATTTCACGCACGCTGGATTCGCTCGACGACGATCCCGACTGCCGGGTCATCGTGATCACTGGTGCGGGTGGGTTCTTCTCGGCAGGAATGGATCTGAAGGCATTCCGCGCAAAGGGAGAACGGCCGATCGATGCCAAGCGCGGGCCGTTCGGTCTGGTGCACATGCCGCCTGAGACTCCACTCATTGCCGCCGTCGAAGGCGCCGCCGTAGGCGGAGGGTTCGAGATTGCGTTGTCGTGCGATCTGATCGTCGCAGCCGAAGATGCCGTGTTCGGCCTTCCGGAAGTCAAGCGTGGACTCACCGCCGCGGGTGGTGGACTACTGCGACTACCGTCCAGCATCCCGTACCACCTGGCGATGGAAGCTGCCCTGACCGGCCGGTCGCTCACCCCCGCGTGGTGCGCAGAGAAAGGACTGGTCAACCGAATTGCCTCATCGGGCCACGCACTCGACGCGGCACTTGCACTTGCAGAGGAGATCGGCGCCAACGGCCCTCTCGCAGTGCAGGCATCGAAGAAGGTGATCGTCGAGTCCGGCAACTGGACGACGACAGAAGCCTTCGACCGCCAGGAAGAGATCGTCGATCCGGTTCGTCGATCGTCGGACGCACAGGAAGGCGCTGCGGCTTTTGCCGAAAAGCGGGCCCCCGTCTGGACCGGCCGCTGACCGACGGCCGCATTCGGCCCAGCTCCACAGGACCGACGGAAGCATACGCAACGAGGAGCACCGTATGGCGGTCAGCGATCCACTCGCGACCGAACCCAGGATGTGCGCGTCCCACGGTGTCGGGCGGAGTACGCTCCGCGAGGCACTGCGAATCCTCGAGCTTCTCGGCGTGGTCGCAATCCGGCCGGGACGGGGTGGTGGCCCGATGGTCGCTGCGCCCGATTCGAGACACCTGGCCAGCACGATGGCATTGCTGATGCAGTGCTCGGACACCGCCTTCCGCTCTGTGGTCGAGCTGCGGAAGAGTCGGTGACCGATATCGATGACGAGGCGCTCTTCCTCCGCGAGAACAACCGCTTCCACACTCTCGTGGCCGGCGGCGCAGGCAACCCGTTGATCATGTATAGATCCAACTCCTGGATTGGATACTCGACGGTGCGCCACTGGGTGTTCAGTTCACGAAAAGCGCTCGCCGCTCTGTGCTTTCCGTGCACGAAGCGATCTACCGGACGATCGAATCACGCCGGTCGGACGAAGCGGAAGCGGCGATGAAACACCATATGAGGGAGACGGCGGCCTACTTCGAGGAGAAGTTCCCGAACGTCATGGATCAGGTCGTCGCGTGGGAGCTCCACGGCCGCTGACCGTCTGCACCCAGGCACGTGAAACGGGTGGGGACGAGCCGATCGGCTCGTCCCCACCCTCATGGTCTCCTGGACGCTAGGCCGAGTACGCCCCACTGAGCAGGATCTGCTTGGTCTCGGTGAACTCGAGGATCCCCTCGGCACCGCATTCGCGTCCCCAGCCGGACTGTTTGACGCCACCGAAGGGTTCGGTGAGCGAGCATCCCGCGAGATTGAGCGCGACACCACCCGAGCGGATTCGACGCGCAATCTCGAGCGCTTTGGCGCGGTCCTTCGCGTACACCGACGCGGCGAGACCGTACTTGCTGTCGTTTGCGATACGCACCGCATCGTCGAGATCGTCATACGCGATGACCACGGTGATCGGCCCGAAGACCTCTTCCTGCGCGATCTCCATGTCGGTGGTGACATCACGCAGCAGTGTCGGCGCAAAATAGTGTCCGCGGTCCAGACCGTCCGGTCGCTTACCGCCGGCCGCTACCACCGCGCCCTCTTCGATGGCCGTGGCAAGCATCCGCTCGGTTCTCTCGACGGCACGCTTGTTCGCCAACGGACCGAGATCCGAAGTCGGATCGAACGGGTCACCGACCTTGATGGCGTCGAACGCCGCCGCCAGCTTGCCGACGACCTCGTCGTACCGGCTGCGGGAGACGAGAATTCGCGACAGAGCCACACAGACCTGCCCGCATCCGCCGACAGCGCCGGGAACAAGCGTGGCCAGGACCTCGTCGATGTCGACGTCATCGGCGATGATCGCCGGCGACTTGCCACCGAGTTCGAGCCCGGCGCGCGCAAGACGCTCCGAGGTCTCCTTCACGACTTCCTTCGCCACCGCGGTGCCGCCGGTCATGTGGACCATGTCGATGCCGGGGTGCCGAACGAGGTACTTGCTGGTGTCGAGCTCAGCGGCAAGACCGCTGATGACGCCCACGGGGAATCCCGCGGCCTCGGCGGCATCCAGAATCAATCTGGCCGTCAGCTGTGACTCGGGGGCGAACTTCACCACCACTGGGCACCCGGCGAGCAGCGCCGGAATCACTTTCATGCCCATCAACGGAACCGGCCCGTTGTAGGTCAGAATCGCCAGAACCGTCCCGATCGGCTGATGCTGCACCATCACTTCGCTGGACGCATTCGTGCGGATCTCCTCCCAATTCAAGGTCGGAGCAATCTCGATCGCGTGACCCCAGATCGCACTTCCCGCACCAGAGTTGATCATCTCACCGTGCGCTCGGGTGTATCCGGATTCGAATGTCCACGCGCGGTTCAGCGCGTCCAGTCGCGATTCCAGCTCGTCGGCGAAGACACGACAGATTCGTGCCCGTTCGTCGACCGCCATGCGTGGCCAGGGGCCGTCATCGAAAGCGGCACGCGCGGCGGCGACCGCAGCGTCGGCGTCCTCCGTAGTGGGCGACGGCACAGTGGCCACGATTTCCTCGGTGGAAGGCATGATCACGTCGATGTGTCCGCTTCCGGTGGACTCCACCCACTCGCCTGCGATGAACACCTTGTCAAGTGCGGGAATGTCTACGTCGAGCGTTCCGGTGGTGGCAACGAAGGATGACATCTGGACCTCTCAGATTCGCTTTGTTGAGGCAGGTTCTGTGATGCAAATAACACCATATTACATATAACATAGTAATATTTGATCCGTCAATGCCCGACTCGGCGCCGACACTCGAATGCCACACGGCCTTCACCGGCCAGGTGTGACTCAGATCTCGACAACCCGATCAAGTCTCTGTAAGGTAGATAACATAGTCCTATTTTAAGTGCTGCCGCCGAAGCGAGGAAATATCCATGACCACCACACATGCAGCCCCTGTCACCGACGAGAAGAAGCAGTCGCTGTCGATCGTCGATTCCGATGTCCATCCCTACATGGAGCATGGGTTGGCCACGTTGGTGCCGTACATGAGCACGGCATGGCAGAAACGCATCGGCGCCGGAATGGGTGGCGGCCACACGGTGGCGTCACAATTCCACCTGCCGCTGGATTACCTCTACATCAACTCCTCCGGAGGAATGCGCGCAGACACCGCGCAGCCCGGCAAGCCGCCGGCCACCGACCCCGCGTTCACTGCCTCTCAGCTTCTGGACGGGCGCGGCATAGACCGTGCGATCCTGCTGTCCGGGCACCTGCTGGGCATCGGCGCAATGCCGGACCCGCAGGTCGCCGCCACCATCGCCTCGGCCTACAACGACTGGATGTGTGAACACTGGCTCCAGTTCGACAAGCGGTACCGTGGCGCGCTGGTCATTGCTCCACAGGATCCGGAACTTGCGGTCAAGGAGATCAACCGGATGGCCGACCGGCCCGGGATCGTCGAGATCCTCATGCCGCTCCACGACATCCTCATGGGCGAGAAGCACTACTACCCGATCTACGAAGCAGCGCAACGCCACGGGCTGCCGATCTGCGTCCACCCCAGTGGAACCGAGAACGTCTACGCCCGTGCGCCCCGCATGGCAGGCACCCCCACGTTCTACATCGAGTGGCATGCACTGCTGGGCCAGATACATCAGGCGAACACCGCAAGTTTGCTGTGCCACGGCGTGTTCGAGCGGTTCCCGGAGCTCAAGGTCGTGATCGCCGAGGGCGGTATCGCCTGGATCGCGGAGCTCAGCTGGAAACTCGACGCCGACTGGTACGGCTTGCGCGACGAGATTCCTTGGGTCAAGCGCCACCCCAGCGAATACCTCAATGAGAACATGCGTTTCACCACGCAGCCGTTCGTCGAGCCGCCCAGGAAACAATATCTGGCCGCACTGATGGACATGATCAATGCGGAGCAGGTCCTGATGTTCAGCTCCGACTACCCGCACTGGAATTACAACGACCCGACCAACGTCTTCGCCGGTCTGCCTGAGGACCTCCAGCACCGGATCATGGTCGACAATCCGAGGGAGTTCTACGGTGACCGCCTCAACTGAGCTGGATTCCACAGTCATGAATGTGTTGCTGACGACAAACGACTCCGAAGTCGATCTCGACCTCACGATCAGCGATCGCCGGATGCTGACGACAGATATCGTGGCGTTGGATCTGACATCGGCAACCGGTGAGCTGCTTCCGAACTGGGCACCCGGCGCACATCTCGAGATGAATCTCGACAACGGATTGTCCCGCCAATATTCGCTGTGCGGGGATCCGGCCGATCGCCGGACCTGGACGGTGGCGGTCCTGCGGGAACCGGACAGCCGTGGAGGCTCCGACTACATCCACGATCACCTTCCGACCGGCTCGAAGGTGAAATGTCGCGGACCACGCAACAATTTCCCGCTCGAGGGGGCACGAACATACAAGTTCGTTGCCGGTGGAATCGGTGTCACACCGATCCTGCCCATGATCCGAGTTGCCGAGGCGACCGGAATTCCGTGGACTCTGCTGTACGGGGGCCGTTCACTGGAGTCGATGGCTTTTCAGGACGAACTGTCCCGCTACGGCAGCAAAGTGACCCTCTGGCCACAGGACACCCACGGACTTCTCGACCTGGCCGGCGAGCTGGGGTGCCCCGAACCCGACGGCGCGATCTATTGCTGCGGACCCGAACCGCTTCTGAACGCGATCGAGGGACGCTGCGATTCGGTGTGGCCCACAGGGGCTTTGCACGTAGAGCGCTTCCGAGCCGATCTCCCCGATCTGACGCACGCGCGTCCGATCACGGTGGAACTCGCACAGTCGGGTATGACCCTCGAGGTTCCGGCAGACAAGAGCATCCTCGAGATCTTGACCGACGCCGGCATCGAGGTCGATGCGTCATGCGAAGAGGGCACATGCGGCACCTGCGAAGTCGTCGTGCTCGAAGGCACGCCGGAACACCACGACGTGGTGCTGACGGAAGATGAACGCGAGAGCGGCGAATGCATGATGATCTGCGTCTCCCGATCCAAGGGCACCTGCCTCAAGCTGGATCTCTGAATTACGTTCCGCAGCAATAGAGACAAGGAAAACGATGGCTTTCGAACTGGACAAAACGTATCTTGCCATCCGCGACGAGGCGATCGAACTGGCGGCCGCGGCCGAACCCTTCGCCGTCGAGGCCGATGCAATGAGTACCGTGCACGAGGGCATGCGCAAACTACTGGCCGACAGTGGCTTGTGGACACTGACCGTCCCCAGCAGGTGGGGTGGGCGCTTCGACTCGGTCGACCCACTCGCCGTCTGCGTCGTGCGCGAAGTTCTGATGGGAACATCGGCACACCTCGATTCCCTCTTTGCCCTGCAGGGCATCGGCAGTTTCGGACTTGCACGCGCAGGTAGCGACGCGCTCCGCGATCGATGGCTGCCCCAGGTGGCCTCGGGCGACGTTCTCGCGGGCCTCGGACTCACCGAGCAGGACACCGGTTCCGATCTGAAGAACATCGTCACCGAGGTGTGGCGCGACGGTGATCGACTCATACTGGACGGCAACAAGTCGTTCATCTCCAACGGAGGTGCAGCGGGCTTCTACAGCGTCCTCGCACGTGAGGACGCGGGACTGAGCCTGTTCCTCGTCCCGGCGGACGCCCCCGGACTCACGGTGACTCCGACGCCGGAGATCATCGCTCCGCACGTTCTGGCAGAACTTTCCTTCGACAACGTCGAGGTCTCCGAGACCAACCGTATCGGGGATCCCGGAACGGCCATGGATCATGTGCTCGCGACCCTCGCGGTGTTCAGGGTGTCGGTGGCAGGCGCATCGATCGGCCTCGCTCAGGCAGCCCTCGACGAGACAGCCCGGCACGCGGGCACGCGGATACAATTCGGGCGACCACTCGCCAGACTCGGCGCCGTCGCCGATATGCTCGGCGCTTCCTGGGCCGAGCTCGAGGCAGCCAGACTGCTGACCTACAAGGCGGCCGACTCCGCACGGGTGGATCCGGCCGCATCGATTCATCTGAGTTCCATGGCCAAGTTGGTTGCAAGCGAGGCCGCGGGCCACATCACCGACCGCGCGGTGCAGATCTCCGGCCGCTTCGGGCTGGTCCGCGATTCGAAACTCGAACGGCTCTACCGTCAGGCTCGCCCCATGCGGATCTACGAAGGATCGTCGGAAGTTCTGCGACTCGGCATCTCCAAGACTCTCGTCGCCACTGTACTGGCGAACGAAGCGCAGACCCCGGCCGAGAAGCGATGAGCCGCAACGTGGCTCAGGATTCCCTCATCATCGATGCCGTCCGGTCTCCGGTAGGACGCGGGCACGCCGAGAAGGGCGTGTTCCGCGATGTCCATCCCGCCGATCTCCTCGGTCAATGCTACGAAGGCGTAGTGCAACGAGCCGGCATCGACCCCGCAGGCATCGACAACGTCATCACCGGGTGCGCCAATCAGATTGCGTTACAGTCCTCCGGTATCGCCCGGACAGCCTGGCTGCAGAAGGGACTACCGTCGTCCACCGGCGCGACGACGGTGGATATTCGGTGCGGCGCCGGTCAGCAGGCAGCGCACTTCGCTGCGTCGTCGATCTCTGCCGGTATCGACCGAGCAGTGGTGGCAGCCGGCATTGAACACATGGGCCGCAACGGTTTCCGCGTGCATCAGGGTACGCAGGAACAGTTCGGTCAGGCGTTCACCGACGAACTCCGGTCACGGTACCCACTGGTGTCGCAGGGTGTCGCTGCCGAACGGTTGGCGGATCGCTACGGGATCGAGCGCGTCGAGATGGACGAGTTCTCCGCGTTGTCGCACCAGCGCGCCGCGGCGGCGGCCCGCGACGGTCATCTCGGCCGGGAGATTCATCCCATCGATGTCGACGGCACCAAGATCGATGCCGATCAAGGCATCCGGCCGGATTCGACGGCCGAGAAACTCGCAGCGTTGAAACCCGTCTTCTCGAAGGACGGAACGGTCACTGCAGGCAACTCCTCGCAGATGTCCGACGGTGCCGCCGCGGTGCTTCTGACCAGCTCAGAATTTGCGGAGGAGCTCGGGCTCCGGCCTCGCGCTCGAGTCGTGGATCAGGTCGTTCTCGGAGTCGACCCCGTCGACATGCTGACCGGCCCCATCCCGGCAACTGCCCGCATCCTCGAACGAAACAACCTGACTATCGGCGACCTCGACGCGATCGAGATCAACGAAGCGTTCGCGTCGGTGGTTCTGGCCTGGCAGCGCGAGTTCCGGCCGGATATGGACCGGGTGAATTCCTGGGGTGGCGCAATTGCGATCGGCCACCCACTCGGCGCTACCGGTGCTCGACTACTCACGACGATCGTGAATCGGCTGGAGAACACGGATTCCCGCTTCGGACTGGTGACCATGTGCTGCGGCGGCGGTCTCGGTACGGCAACGCTCATCGAACGGCTCTGACGCGAGCTTCTTTCACCGGTCCTTCTGCTGGATCGGTCTCATCCGAGATTGGAGTACGAAATGACACGCCACGTGATCGGCAAACTGGACGAGTTCCCGGACGATACCCGCAAGGTCGTGGAGGTCGACGGCACCGAGATCGCGGTCTTCAACGTGAGCGGCACCCTGCACGCGATGCGTAATGCGTGCCCACACAAGGGCGCGCCCCTGTGTACACTTCCCCCGACCGGGATGATGCTCGAAAGCGCACCGGATATGTACGAGTGGGGTCGAGAAGGCGAAATCGTACGGTGCCCCTGGCACGGCTACGAGTTCAATCTTTCGGACGGGAAGTCCGTCATCGCCCCCCAGCTGAAGCTTCGCGCGCGCGTGTACAAGGTCGAACTCGAGGACGAGGAGATCGCTCTGTACATCTGAGTCGAACCTCATGCGCGTCGCCTGCATCCTCATGCCGCGTAGTACGCCCTCGTCCGATCGGTACCGGGCCGATCGGCGAGGCGGAGGCGCGCCTCTCTTGACAGAGCCTTTCCGGGAGGAAAGAGTCTTCTAAGGAGGGAGAAGGTCCCTCCAGGTACAGGACCTTCGTCCGCTGCCTGCCGAGGGAGTTCAGAGGAGTCACCGTTGGAAACACGCTTCACCAATGGGCGTGGAGCGGACTGCTCCCTGTGGCAGCTCTACAGGGCATCCGGTGAGCTCGATGGTCGATTCGGATTCTGATCGGACGCAGCAGGGTGAACCACCCGCCATCGAAGCCGAGCTGGATGGCCTAGGCCTCACCGATGCGCACGAGATCGGACGCGGCGGATTCGGGGTGGTCTACCGGTGCCTCCAACCGGCTCTCGACCGTACCGTCGCCGTGAAGGTTCTGACACACGACCTGGACGAAGAGAATCGGTCCCGATTCCTGCGTGAACAGCGCGCCATGGGGCGACTGACCGGTCATCCCAACATCGTCAATGTGTTGGAGGTCGGGGTCACGGCCACCGGTCACCCGTTCATCGTGATGCCCTATCACCAATTGGGCTCGCTCGATTCGCTGATCCGCCGTTCCGGTCCGTACCCGGTTGAGCAGGTGTTGCGCCTCGGGGTGAAGATGGCCGGCGCCGTAGCGTCCGCCCACCGGCTGGGGGTCCTGCACCGTGATGTCAAACCCGGAAACATACTGCTGTCCAGTTACGGTGAACCTGCCCTGACCGATTTCGGGATCGCACACATCACGGGTGGGTTCGAAACATCCGCAGATGCGGTCCTCGCGTCACCATCTTTTGCATCCCCCGAGGTCCTCAGGGGTTCCGCTCCCACCGAGGCGTCGGACGTCTACAGTCTGGGTGCAACGTTGTTCTGTGCGTTGACGGGCCACGCCGCATTCGAACGACGTACCGGCGAGCAGATCGTCGCCCAGTTCGTTCGAATCACCAGCCACCCGATCCCTGACCTGCGGGAACAGGGAGTTCCCGCTGATCTGGCTGCGGTGATCGAACACGCGATGGCCCTCGATCCCTCGGATCGTCCGCAGCAGGCCGTGGCATTCGGTGAGGAACTGCGCGGGATTCAAGCACGCCACGGGCTTGTTGTCGATGAAATGGCCCTGCCCGACGATGACGGAGAACTACCGGGCGTCCGACTGCCCACTACCCCCGCTTCCTTCACATCGGGGCAGGTCCATACACCGGTGCTGCGTGGCGGCGCTGCAGGAAACTTGCCACTGGATGCAACCAACTTCGTCGGACGACACGATGAACTTGCTTCTGCAAGAACCACTCTCGAGGCAGTTCGACTCCTTACACTGACGGGTATCGGCGGGGTCGGAAAGACTCGTCTTGCACTGCGACTTGCCGCAGAGATGCGCGATCGGTTCCCCCATGGGGTCTGGTTGGCCGAACTCGGCGAACTGCTCGATCCCTCACTGGTTCCCAATTTCGTCGCCGACTGTCTTCGCCTGAGCACCAGCAGTGCCGATCCGACCCAGGAAATAGTCGACTTCCTCGCACCCAGACGCCTCATGCTCGTGATGGACAATTGCGAGCATCTGATCGACGGGGTCGCAGAATTCGTGCGGTCGCTCATCACGACGTGTCCGGGTGTCACGATCCTGGCAACGAGTCGTGAACCTCTGAATCTCGCCGGAGAATCGGTGATGCGCGTTCCCTCCCTGGCCATGCCCGATCCCGAGCATGAGCCGGAATTGATGGGAACCCCTGCCTACGATGCCATCTTGCTGTTCGAAGACCGGGCGTCCACGGCCGTGCCGGGGTTCGCTCTCACCGACGAGAACCTCGACACTGTCGTTCAGATCTGCCGGCACCTCGACGGGTTACCTCTGGCCATCGAACTCGCGGCAGCCCGACTGCGCGCGATGTCCGTCGACCAGGTTCTGCAGCGGTTGAACGATAGATACAAGCTGCTGACCCGGGGAAACAGAGCAGCACCCACCCGCCAGCAGACTCTCAGATTGTCTGTCGATTGGAGCTACGGACTCTGCAGCCCCGTCGAGCAACGCATCTGGGCACAGCTGTCGGTCTTTTCCGGTAGTTTCGAACTGGATGCTGCACTCAACATTTGCCTCGAGGACCTCTCGTCCGATGATCTACTCGATGTCATTTCCTCACTGGTCGACAAGTCGATTCTGATCCGGGACGAGCTCGCCGGCCGGATCAGGTTCCGGATGCTGGAGACCATCCGAGAATTCGGTCGAGAGAAGACAATTGAGTCCTGCGAGTACTCGAATCTCAGGCGCCGCCATTACGATTGGTACCGCCAACTCGCAGTCGATGCGGAGGCCGACTGGATCGGTAGCCGCCAATTGGAATGGCTAACCCGCCTGGATCAAGAACAGTCCAACCTCAGAGAGGCCATGGAATTCGTGCGTCTGGCGTCGAGTCGTGCCGGATCCGATGCCGCACTCGAGATCGCGGTGGCGCTCTTCCCGTTCTGGTTCGCACGAAACCTCTTCAGCGAAGGGCGGTACTGGCTGGATCGCGCATTGGATATTGGCCCCGTCCAGGCGACGCCGGAGCGAATCAGGGCGATCTGCTGCAACAGCGTGCTGGCCGAATTACAGGGTGATCTCGACGCCGGAGCCGACCTGATCGCGTCTGCACAGGCACTGAATACGGGCTTGGACGATCCGGTCAGCGACGGATACATCGAGCATGCCGAGGGACTCCTGGCCCTCTACAGCGGCAATGCACCTCAGGCATCCTCGCATCTGGAAGTCGCCGTTCGGGTGTTCAGTACGAGCGACAGAATCAGGATTCGAGTGTGGTCCCAGTTCATGCTCGGCGTCTCGTACGAGCTGAGAGGACGTACCGCGCAGGCGATTACATGCTACAAAGAAGTCCTCGCGATCACTGAGCCGCGCGACGAAGCGGTATATCGCTCCTACTGCCTGTGGGGCCTCGGTGTGGCGAAATACCGGCAGGGCAAGCTCGACCGCGCTACGCGTTCGATCGAAGAGTGTCTGCAGCTCTGCGAGCTGGTGAGTGAACCACTCGTTGCCGCTGTTGCTCTCGAAGTGCTTGCGTGGATTGCACACGACGACCGAGACCCGGAGCGGGCAGCCATCCTGCTCGGTGCCGCGGATTCGCTCGGGTCCCAGGTGGGGAGTTCTCCGCTCTTGTTCCACGAGCTTCGCGTGTACCACGCCGAGTGCGAACGTTCGACGAATGAACTGTTGGGATCAAATGTATTTCGTGCCCGCCGTCGAAAGGGAGCACGTTTGGGTCTCGAGCAGGCCATCGAATACGCACTGACAGAGGGTTATCGGAAAACGGACGGGGCCGACGCGGATGCGCAACTCACCGAAGGCGAGCAGCAGATCGCAGAACTGGTGACGAAGGGCCTGTCCAACAGCTCCATCGCGACAAGGCTCTCACTGTCGCAACAGGCGGTGCAGGATCACGTCGAGACAATCTTCGCCAAGCTGGGTGTGCGGTCCCGGAAGCAGATCGCGGCCTGGATCCGAGCGCACCGGAGCTGAGCAGACACCTACGAGCAGGTAGTCAGCTTCCGAACATCTCCCACGTCAACACCTGATCCAGCACCTTGGGATACTTCCGTTCGAGGTAGCCACGAGTTTCGCTCATGTGGCGTGCCATTACTTCCCGAGCACGGTCGGCGTCGCCGTCGTCGATCGCTTCACAGATCTCGTCATGAACCTCTGCCACGTGTTTGCGTGACGCCCTGCTGTAGGTCACGCCCAGTTTCGCCCCATCGATGATCCAGTCGAGCGAGTTCAAGAAGTAGGTGATCAGAGGATTCTGTGCACCCTCTGCGATCAGCTCATGGAACCGATGATTCTCGTAGAGGAACTTCTCTTCATCGGAGAGGTTCGCCTGCATTGCATCGACGGACTGGCGCAGCCCCTGGAGTACTCGCTGGTCCCTGTTCTGCGCACACAACATAGCGGCGATGGGTTCGATCTGCTCGCGCGTCTGCAGCACAGACCGGAAGGGTGTTTCGGAGAACTGCATCATCAGCGCAAGCGTGCTGGCCAGGTGACGCGAATCGGGAGACGCAACCGCGGGACCGCCTCCGCGACCCGGCCGAATCGTGATCACACCTTGCTGCTCCAGCACCCGCAAGGCCTCACGCAGCGTACTTCTGCCTACTCCGAACGCCTCGTACATTTCGGATTCGATCGGGAGCGGGTCGCCGGGTTTCAGCCCTTCATCCTTGATCATCCGCACGATGCGCTGAGCCGTCATCTCTGCTCGCTTCGGCGGCATCTCCGGGGGGGCGGTGCGCGGAGTGACATCCCGAAAAAGGGGGAGAATCTCAGTTACGCCGTCTCCGGATCCTGACCATTGACTCATCGGCAAAGTCCTCGAGAGAGCACCGGTCCGCGTGGACCTGGACACGGGCTTATCAGGCATATCTTCATCATACAATGACGCCCTTCCATCACGGCAGCCCACAAAGCGATCTTGATGACTTCCCGGCGGTTGCCGACATCGCTCCGATCCATTCGCACCGACGACGTCGACGGAGGATCCATTCGCGCCCGCACCATGACCTATTTCCGGCGACCGTCTAACCTGTGATCATGGGCACAGTCACGGAACTCTCGACACGGTTTCACACTCTGTTGCACAGTGAAATCGGGAATTTCCTCGATGTGTCGTACCAGCACGTGGCGGTCGCCGTGTATTTCGACAACCGCGATCTGGCTCATCTGGCTGCCCATTTCTACTCTCGGGCGGAGGAGAAACGTCGGAATGCGCTGAGGGTGATCCGCTATTTCGTCGACCGGAATATGCCGGTGGATCTACCCGCGGTCTGCCCCACCGTTTCGGGATTCACCGACGTGCAGGCACCGCTCGCGCTCGCACTCGAGTGCGAGAACCGGCTCACCGACGACATCGCCGAACTCACCCGAACAGCCCACGAAGAGGGCGACTACCTGGGAGAACAGTTCGTGCAGTGGTTCCTGCAGGAGCAGGTCGCCGAGGTTGCGACGATGAACTCCCTCGCGACGACAGCTCGCCGAGCGGGCGACAATCTGTTCCGGCTCGAGACGTTCGTGCAACGTGAACTCGCCGGGGCGCCCGAGAAGGTGGGCGCACCTCTACTACCCTCGGGGATGGCCCAGATTTCTCGTTGCAGGGCCGAGGGAAAATCGTCGAATTCGGTGCCCGATCAGGCTGAATGATCTTGGGTTAGCCAATCCTGAAATAGCCCAGCTTAGGCAATACTCCGAGAAATGAGTCTAGCCAATGCTTGGATGAAATAATCCCTGACCTGCATTAACGTCGTCGGCATGACAACAATGGGCGAATCTCGCACGACCAAATTCCATTCGCTTCTGCACGACCAGATTCGCAACGAATTCAATGCGTCGCATCAGTACATCGCCACCGCGATCTTCTACGACAATGCCGATCTGCCGCAGCTCGCGAAGCACTTCTACGCGCAGGCCGTCGAAGAACGCAATCACGCCATGATGATCGTCCAGTACTTCCTGGACCGCGACATCGCCGTCGATCTCACCGGTGTGGACGCCGCGCAGTCGATGTTCGAGAGCGCTCGTGAGCCCATCGCACTGGCCCTCGAGCAGGAGAAGGCCGTCACCGAGCAGATCGTCGAGCTCGCCCGCACTGCGCGCGAGGAAGGCGACTACCTGGGCGAGCAGTTCATGCAGTGGTTCCTCCAGGAACAGGTCGAAGAGGTCGCGACCGTCACCACGCTGCTCACCGTCGCCGATCGTGCAGGCGAGAACCTCTTCAACCTCGAGGACTTCGTCGCACGCGAGCTGAACTCGAAGGACCGTCCGTCCAGCATCAATGCTCCCCTGGCTGCCGGCGGCAGCATCTAGAGGCACGGCCTGCCGGCGGCAGCATCTAGAGGCACGGCCTGCCGGCGGCAGCATCTAGAGGCACGGCCTGCCGGCGGCAGCATCTAGAGGCACGGCCTGCCGGCGGCAGCATCTGGCCAGCCCCGCTGCCGTTCGCCCGGAAGGCCGCATTCATACAGTGTCGACTGTGTGAATGCGGCCTCTGGTCGTTCTGGGGAGCTGAGATCAGCGCAACGTGACCTGGCGGCTGCGCAGGCCGTCGCGTGAGCCTCGCTCGGCGACGGTGAGCGGCGACTCGTCGGCCAGCGCTGCATCGAGTCGGGCGTCGAGCTCGAGCGTCGCCGCGACCCATTCGTCGGGATGCTTCTCACGATCGAGGTCGAACACGGGCACCAGCAGGCCGTGAGTGCGGAACGAACCCGCAAACCTCGAGCCCTCGCCCAGATGTAGTCCACCGGCGGCGTGCACACGCGACAGAGCCGTCATCAGCGCATCCTCGTCCTCGGGACGAATCCAGCGCAGGTGTGCCTTCTCTCCCGTGTCGACCCACCACGCCGCGACGAGTTCGTCACCGTCGAGACGCGCCGAGGGCATCACGGCAGCGTTGGCTTGCTGCAGCGTCTGCGCGACGTCGGGAGCGGCCTCGACACCTTCCGGGATCCACCACTGGAAATCCTGGTGCACGGTGATCGACGGAAGCTCGTCGGCAACGAGCAGATCCTGCAGGCGCGGGGAATCCTCGGTCGGCTCTGCCACCTTCAACGACGTCCCGGGCTCCGCTGTGAGGGCCCACTCGACTGCCGCGCCGAGTTCGCCCGCAGGGTCGGGACCGAACGTCGCCAACTGCAGCCCGACGTACCCGACGACCTCGTCTCCTTCCTCACGCACAAGTGCCGCGACACCGCCCGGGAGGATGGTCGCGCCGACCACCCGGCGTCCGCCACCCGCGACCGGAAGATCGACGAGTGCGGACGGCACGAACTCCCGCAACGCCACGAGATCGAGTTCGAGGGCAAGGCCTTCGAACGGCCGGGACGACGTGCCGGACGACGCTTCCCGTTCCAGCCTGCGCTGCTCCAGCTTCGCGGCGCGATTGCTGCCGGGTTTGGGTCCGCTGTTTCTCTTGCTCTTCTTCGCCACGGCGCAAAACTACACGCCGGGCACTGCCTCGAGTTGAGCCTTGGTGCGTCCGGGGTGATTGGTGGCCACCCAGCCGACGCCGAGCGTGCGGCACAACTCCACGTCTTGTGGCTCGTCGACCGTCCAGCAGTACGTCGCCCGGCCCGCGAGAGCGGCCCTGTCGACGAGATCACGATGCTCGCGCAATGTCGCGACGGACGGACCGATCGCAGTGGCACCGACGGTCGTGGCGGCACTGCCGCCGAGGTAGCGGGACGTCTCTCCCAGCAAAACTGTGGGCAGCAGCGGCGCCTGCCTGCGGATCCGCCAGACTGCGCTCGCGGCGAACGACATCACGACGACCCGGGAGAAATCCGCCGACGGCGGTGTTGCCAGCCCGAACCGCGACAGCTCGGCGAGCACCTTCGCCTCCACGAGGGCGCCGTAGCGTACCGGATGTTTGGTCTCGACGAACAGCTTCACCGGCACGCTCGTGAAGTCCATCATCAGTTCGATGAGCTGACGCAGGGTGAGCAGGCTCGCGGGTTCTCCCGGCCGCCCGTAGTCGAATTCGGACAGCTCCGCGAGCGTCATCTCGCTGACGACACCGGTACCCGTCGAGGTCCGGTCGATCGTGCGGTCGTGGACGCACACGAGATGACCATCGCGGGTCAGCCGCACGTCGCATTCGAGCCCGTCTGCGCCCTCCTCGAGCGCGAGTTCGTACGCGGCGAGAGTGTGTTCCGCCCTCGCTGCGGACGATCCGCGGTGGGCGACGACGCGCGGCACGGCGAACTCCGTCATTGCGTCACCACCGGAGACCGATGCTCGTCCTCGTGAACAGCACCCGCGGGCACGATCTCGGCGATCGGCGCATACGCCGGCCCGGTCGCCGTGGTGAATCGACGATGCTCGAGGGGTCGGCCCCACAGGTCGGCTCCGTCGAACAAACGAACGACGTACAGCGCCCCCAGCGCGACCACCGCGGCCATGGCAGCCACCACAGCGGTCAGCAGCACTGCGTCGGCCCTGGCCTGGAGCGCATCACGCTGACGCCAGAACAGGACGAACACGAACAGCACCGCGTTCGACACGATCAGCACCCACCAGATCCGGACGGCACGCAGGATCCGCGGTCTGTCGTGGGCGATCTCAGTGAGGAACACCCCTGGCAGCACAAGGTTGACGCCCGGCACCACCACACCGAACAGCACCGAACCCGGCGAGCGGGGATCGGAGGTGCCGTGGTCGGCGAACACGCGTCCACGAACCTCGATCAGGCGTAGACCCGACGCGACCGCGGCAGCGAGTGCGACGAGCGGACCGACGATCTGAGTGGCCCACACAGCCGAGTCCGACAGGGCCAGGACGATCGGTTCGATCAGCCGCGTGCGGTTGACCAGCAGCAACACGTATCGGGCCAGTTCAGCGACGGCCGCGAGTCCGAACACCGCAGCCGTACCTGCCAGCAACGTGGGTGCCAGGCCTGCGAGTGTCTCGGCTCGGGTCGGCTCCTCGTCGTGCGGTCGGGGCCGGTCGAGCAGTCCCCACCGCGGAATCTCGTCGTATGAGGGTGTCGCCGTGGACTGCGGTGCGCGGGGGGCTGTGTCTTCCGCGGGCTCGCTCTGCTGTGGTCGGACGACCCAGCGGAAGTTCCGTCGATTCGGAGGAACCGCAACATGGGTGTCGACGGGCGAGAGCAGTAACCCGCGGCACGACGGGCACCACTGCCGCGCCTGGTATGACACGGGCCAGCGGCTCTCGCAACGAACGCAGATCTGATATGCGGCCATCAATAGATCTTTGCCGGGTCGTCGCCATCACCGATCAACGGCCTGCCTGCCTTCGGCCACGCGCCCTGGCGGCACACCACGTCCACCGACACGGTGGGCACATCGGAAGAACTCACGATTCCAATAGTGGCACGCGACGAAATGCGATGCAGCCGCGCGGCACGCCGTGATGAATATCCACAATGCCCAAGCGCAGGAGTTATCCACAGTTTCCACAGGTTCATCCACAGGGATCTTCGACGGTCGAATTCATCGCTCGAGACCACTCACAATTCGCGGAAATCGGGTTCCTGGAACAATCGAGCAATGGAATTACGGATCTTCACCGAACCACAGCAGGGAGCGACCTACGACGATCTGCTCGCGGTCGCGCAGACCGCCGAGCGGCTCGGCTACGGCGCATTCTTCCGCTCCGACCATTACCTCGCGATGAACGCAGAAGGGCTGCCCGGCCCCACCGATGCATGGATCACGCTCGCCGGACTCGCCCGCGACACGTCGACGATCCGGCTCGGCACCCTCGTGACCTCGGCGACCTTCCGTTATCCCGGCCCGCTCGCGATCTCCGTCGCCCAGGTCGACGCGATGAGCTCCGGTCGCGTCGAGTTCGGGCTCGGCGCCGGCTGGTTCGAGGAGGAACACTCCGCATACGGCATTCCGTTCCCGCCCCTCAAAGAACGATTCGACCGCCTCGAGGACGCCCTCGCCATCGTCACGGGTCTGTGGGAGACCCCGGTCGGTGAGAAATTCTCGTACGACGGCGCGCACACCCGGATCGTGGAGTCACCGGCCCTGCCGAAACCTCACCAGCAGAAGATCCCGGTGGTGATCGGTGGTGCGGGAAAGAAGCGGACGCCGGCATTGGCGGCGCGTTACGCGAGCGAATTCAACGTTCCGTTCAATTCGGTGGAGGGATCGGCGACCCTCTTCGAGCGGGTACGGCAGGCTTGCCGCGACGCGGACCGTGATCCGGCCGAGCTGACGCTGTCGAACGCGCTCGTGCTGTGCTGCGGGCGGGACGAAGCGGAGATCGCCCGTCGTGCCGCGCGCATCGGCCGCGAGGTCGACGAGCTTCGTGAGAACGGGCTGGCGGGAACACCCGAGGAGGTCGTGGAAAAGATCCGCACCTACGCACACATCGGATCGCAGCGGATCTACCTGCAGATTCTCGATCTGGCGGACCTCGAGCACCTGGAACTCGTCGCGCGGGAAGTCATGCCGGAGACAGCGGCCCTCTAGGTTCCGGCAGCACTGTAGGTTTTCGGCAGCGCTGTAGATCAGTGGCTGCTGGTGGAGCCGAGGAACGCTTCGATTTCCCGGCTCCACTCGCGGCTGCGGGCGCGCTCGATGCCCCAGTGCGCCAGGGCGAACAGACCGCACGCGATCAAGAGCACGAACATGTACACCGCAACACCGGCAAGTACCGAGGAGAACTCGGCGGCGGACACACTCATCGGTTGCAGGGTCACAGCTCCTGCGCGATCCACCCACACCTGCACTTCGTCGCCTGCGACCTCGGAACCGGTGATCTGTACGTCGCCGTGGTGTTCGACGCCTCGGAACTCCCAGGTGGCGGGAGCGGTCGACGGTGCGACGTAGGAGAACTCTCCCCAGCCCGCGTTGGCTACCACGGGGTCGGCGTCGAGAGTGGCGCTGACCATGGTGCGTTCGGCGAGTTGCTGCTGAGCCAGGGCGACCTGAGTGCTCTGGACGTTCGCGATGACGATCCCGGCGACGGGGACCATGATGAGCATCGCGGCGACGAGCAATGAGAAGACACGGGCTTCGAAGCGGTCGGTGCGGCGGACGAGGGGGCTACGCCCACGCAGACTCCGGCGGGTGCGCCGTAGATATCCCCCTGTGGACGTCATCTCGGTACCCCGATCCTTCCCCCGGTCGACACTCTTACATTCCAGAGTGCTCGCCGACCGGGCGAAATTCAAGGAATCCCAATCCATCTCACATTGTGCAGTGGCGCACAGCGCTTCTCATTCTCCGAGACCGATGGTCTCTACGCTCCGAAATCGATGGTCGCTACGCTCCGAGACCGACCGGGCAGCTCACACCCGTCGCGTGAACCGGGCAGTAACCGTTGGGGTTCTTCGCGAGGTACTGCTGGTGGTAATCCTCTGCGTAGTAGAACTGGGTGAGCGGCGCGATTTCCGTGGTGATCTTGCCGAACCCCGCCTCCGCGAGGCGCGTCGCGAAGGCTTCTGCGGTGGCCTCGGCGACCTCGATCTGCGATTCGTCGAACGTGTAGATGGCCGACCGGTACTGGGTTCCGTGGTCGTTGCCCTGCCGCATGCCCTGGGTGGGATCGTGATTCTCCCAGAACTGCTTCAGGATCCCCGCGAAGTCGATCACGTCGGGATCGAAGACCACCAGCACCACTTCGGTGTGCCCGGTGCGACCGGAACACACTTCCTCGTATGTCGGGTTGGGGGTGTACCCGCCGGCGTATCCCACAGCGGTGGAATACACGCCGTCGAGCTGCCAGAACTCCTTCTCGGCACCCCAGAAGCACCCCATACCGACCACGGCGGTGGCGAGACCTTCCGGGAAGGGCGGCACGATGCGATGACCGTTGACGTGATGCTTCTCGGGAACCGGCATGGCCTCCGATCGTCCGGGCAGCGATTCTTCGGCTGCGACCATCTGGGACTTCGAGCCGGCATGGGCGAGGATGTCGTCGAACCAGGACATGACCCGATGCTACGCGTGTGTCCGCGCGGTGACCTTTTCCGCGACCGCGGGCCGCTTCGGGTGGAGCCACTGGTTGCTGATCCAGCGGGCCGCAGGCACTTCGACGCCGCGATACACCAGCTCGGACGCCAGCGCGACACCGAGGAGCAGACAGATCACAGCACCTGTCATACCGACGAATCCGACGGTGTTCTCGTAGATCCGGTACATGACGAGGGTGTGCACGAGGTAGATCGCATAACTACGAGTGGAGACCCAGTGCACGATCCGCAGGCGTCCGATCCTGCCGTCGTATCGGGACAGCAGGACGACAACCGCGAACACCACGCTGATCGTCCACAGATAGTGGCTACCGGCCCAGTACACCTGCATGTCGGTGGCGAGAACGATCACCTGGACCTGGGCGATCAAGGCCACCAGTAGACCGCGGACGGAGATCAGCCCAGCCCACGCAAGATAGGCGATCTGCCCGAGGAACACGGTGGGCAATGTCGCGGCGATCTTCGACAGGAACGGCACCGTGTACGGCTCCGGCATGTACAGGTTGTAGATGATCACCAGCATGCACAGAGCGGCCCCGAGCAGCGGCATGACGATGGGCTTGGCACGCAACAGCGACCGTCCGCTCACGCAGAACAGGTAGAACGCGATCTGCACGGCGAGCGTCCACGCCACACCGAGCACCGCGACCTGCGGCTTCAGGAAGAACGCACCGAGGAAGAAACTGAGTGCGGCCTCGCCGTCGGTGACGGTGGTGTGGCCGCTGAACATGCCGTTGATGCCGAAACGGACCAGCAGGATCGCCGCGAGGATGCATACCCAGAACGCGGGGACGAGCCGCGCCGCACGGGCGATCAGGAACTTTCCCCGCGGCTGGCGTATCGCGGAGCGCGTGATGAGCAGCCCCGTGAGCATCATGAACGCCGCGACACCGACGAACGACAGGTGCATGTTCAGGCCGGCGCCCTGGGTCAGCACCGCGTGGACGACGTCGATGAACCACCAACCGGTGCCCAGATCGTCGATCAGATAGAAGCAGATGTGCGAGTACACGACCGCAATCGCGGCGAGGAACCTCAGCAGGTCGAGCCCAGGCAGCTGGACACGTGGTGCCTCAGCTCCTCGTGTCGGAACGTCGAAGAGCGGTCGAGACACCCCGCAATGTTAAGGGGCCGTTCACCGCCGATTCCAATCACGCTCCCGATCGGGCGAGTCGGTGCAGGTAGAGGCGATGCGGTCCGATTTCTCGGGCATACCGGCTTCGCAGGGTCGGCGGTAGGGCACGACGTCCCGCGTGAGCCCGAATGTTGCGCAGCGTGTAGTTATGGGTTTGGGTGGATACCCATATAGGCACGGAAAAAATCGAACGGGCTCACCAGGCCCGCAAAGAAGGGACCCTTCGTGGCTGAGTACACGCTTCCGGAACTGCCATACGACTACGCAGCGCTCGAGCCGCACATCTCGGCGAAGATCATGGAGCTGCACCACGACAAGCACCATGCGACCTACGTCGCCGGCGCCAACACCGCTCTCGAGAAGCTCGCCGAGGCCCGCGAGAACGGCACGCTGGCGGCTCAGGCCACCAAGCTCGAGAAGGACCTCGCATTCCACCTCGGTGGTCACACCAACCACTCGGTGTTCTGGCAGAACCTCTCTCCCGAAGGTGGCGACAAGCCGACGGGTGAGCTCGGAGCAGCGATCGACGACGCGTTCGGCTCGTTCGACAAGTTCCGCGAGCACTTCTCCGCGAACGCGAACTCCATCCAGGGCTCCGGCTGGTCGATCCTGGCATGGGACTCGATCGGACAGCGTCTGATCATCGTCCAGCTCTACGATCAGCAGGGCAACATCTCCATCGGCCTGACTCCGCTGCTCATGCTCGACATGTGGGAGCACGCGTTCTACCTGCAGTACCAGAACGTGAAGGCCGATTACGTCAAGGCGTTCTGGAATATCGTCAACTGGGCCGACGTGCAGGCTCGCTTCGAGCGCGCACGCACCCAGACCGCCGGCCTGATCGTCTAGTCACCGGCACCATGAGGAGAGGGTCACCCAGCGGGTGGCCCTCTTCTGCGTTTCGGGACACCGTTGCCTCCGGCCGACGGCTAGCGTGTGCGGCCATGACGACTCCTCCCCTCGACACCGTGTGCTCCGGCCTGGCATTTCCCGAATGCCCACGCTGGCACGACGACCGGCTCTGGTTCTCCGACGTGTACGCGAACGACGTACATCGCCTCGATCCGTCCACCGGAGCGTCCGAGATCGTCGCCCACATCGACGGGCATCCAGCGGGCCTCGGGTTCCTTCCCGACGGGCGCCTGCTCATCGCCGTCGGTCACCCCCGCACGGTGATGCGGCGCGAATCCGACGGCATGCTCACCCCACACGCGGATCTGTCCGGGTTCGCGACCTGGCATCTGAACGACATGTACGTCGACGGTGCCGGGCGCGCATATGTGGGTAACTACGGCGACGGCAGCGCCCCACCCGATCCGGTCCGTCCCGCGGTGCTCACGCTCGTCGAACCGGACGGAACCGTGCGGGCCGTCGCCGATGACCTGCTGTTCGCCAACGGGATCGTCGCGACGGCCGACGGTCGCACGCTCGTCGTCGCCGAGACCCGCGCGATCCCGGGCCGGCTCACCGCGTTCACGGTGGGCGACGACGGCTCGCTCACCGACCGTCGCACTGTGATCGAGTTCGATCGATCGGTGTTCCCGGACGGGCTCGCCATCGACCGTGACGACGCCGTGTGGGTCGCATCGCCGTTCGGCAACGAGGTGATCCGGGTGTCGCAGTCCGGGGTGATCACCGACCGGGTGCCCGTCGCGAATCCGTATGCGGTGGCACTCGGCGGTCATGACGGCTGCGACCTGTTCGTCTGCACCGCCGAGAACTGGCAACCCGAGGTCGCGGCGCGTGAACGCACCGGGGCGATCGTGCGGCTGCGTGTCGACGTGCCGGGAGTCGACGTGTCGGGCCGACCACACGCTTAGCACCGGGCACCGAATACACCTGGCACTCGGCGCCTCTTGTGTGCCAGCGAGAAAAACGGGCATTCTTCCCTCATCGCCCGAGGAGGGATCGGAGGGACGCCATGAGGGATCAGATCGGGATTGCCGCGTTTCATTCCGGTGGGTCGCTGCGGGGATTCGTAGTGACGGGACGGTGGCCTTCGACCACCCGCGAATGGGCACAACTGCTCGCGCTGACGGTGCGTGTGGCCTCGCTGCCGGGACTGCTGCCGACCTCGACAGTGTTCGGGGTCCGTGAGGAACTTCCGGACGATCCGGAGCCGGGAACCGTCGGCCTGGTCCTCGCCGCCGGACCGGTCCTCGGGGAGACCGCCGTGGAGCCGGGATGCTTCGCGCAGCATCAGCCCCCGGCACTGATCATGCTGCATCCTCCATCGGAGACCACACCGTCGCTGCCCGAGAATGCGGGCGCAGCCTCGGGGTGTGTGCTCCTGCCCGGGTTGCCGTATCTCGGGCTCGACCATCGCGCCGCATGGGTAGAGGCCGAAGCGGATGGAACCGTGACGTCGCTGGTCAGTAAGGTGAACGTGGATCCCGGCAGGGATCCCGACACCGCAGTTCTGGCCATGCTGCTCGCGGCATGAAGCTATGCCGCAAATGAGAGTTCGGTTCTACTAAACTTAGCATTACCTTTACACCCGCGGCTTTGGCGCGCTAGTGTCGTGAAAGCGAAGGGGAGTAGCCCCCAATCGCCCTGTCGACACACTGGCCGCCATCGGCCCGGCACGGCGAACCGGACGACCTCCGGTGGGCGAGACCTTCGGTCGTCGACGCACCACGCGTCCGACGTCCGGAGGAAGCCCGATTCCTCCACAGACGAAGGAGGAAAACCCGCTCATGTGGTCCGCAGTCGTTCTGAGCTTCGCAATCATCTTCATCGCCGAACTCGGCGACAAATCCCAGCTGATGGCCATGACGTTCGCGCTGCGCTACCGCTGGTGGGTGGTGTTGTCGGGGATCCTGTTCGCCACCACCGCCGTGCACCTCGTCTCAGTGGCGGTGGGCCACTATCTCGGTGTCGCGATCCCGACCGTGGCCATCTCACTTGTCGGTGGCGTCGCCTTCCTGCTGTTCGGCGCGTGGACGTTGCGTGGCGATTCCCTCGACGATGACGAGCAGTCGAAGGCCGGCCGTGTCACGCGCTCGGCGTTCCTGGCCGTCACCTCCGCGTTCTTCCTCGCCGAACTCGGCGACAAGACCATGCTCGCGACCATCACGCTCGCGACCGACAACGACTGGATCGGCGTCTGGGTCGGGTCGACGGTGGGCATGGTCGCCGCCGACGCACTCGCGATCGTCGCCGGCGTCGTCCTCGGGCGACACCTGCCGGAGAACGCGATCCGCTTCGGGGCCTCGGCGTTGTTCTTCGCCTTCGGCGCGTGGATGCTCGGGGCCGGTCTCGCTCCCGACGCGTCCGCGGTCGGCCCCGTCGCCGGTGGCGTCACCCTCGTGGTCACCGCACTGGCCATGTACCTGTTCACGCGGCGCACCAAGCGGCCCAACACCACCGAGTCCGCCCCCGCCACACACGTGTGAGGTTCCGCGCAGACCGACGACCCCGCACCCTCCGCAGGTATATGCTTGCCGATAGGCAAATACCTGAGGAGGCGCGGAACCGATGAGCAGAGAGTCGTTCGATCCCGATGAGGTGAATCGCCTCCGCATCGCACTCGGCCGCATCGCACGCCGCGTCTCCCGGCCGGCAGGCGACGGCAGCCTGACACCCTCGCAGGCATCCCTGCTCGCCACGGTCGCGCGACGAAAGACCATCGGGGTACGCGAACTCTCCGACCTCGAAGGCCTGAACCCCACGATGTGCTCACGCATGCTCGGCAAACTCGAAGACGCCGGGCTCGTGTCACGTTCGTCCGACGCCGACGACAAACGCGTCGTCCTCGCCTACATCACCACCGACGGCGCGGCGCTCGCCGAAGAACTCCGGATCCGACGCACCGCCCTGTTCACCGAACACCTCACCGAACTGAGCGAACACCACGTCGACGCACTGCACGACGCGCTTCCCGCACTCGAAGCCCTCGCCGACAGCATGGGATGCGGCAGAAGCGAGGCTCGCAATTGACCGTCCTCGCCGATATCCGTGGAAACACATTCGCCGCCATGCGCGGACCCAACTTCCGCCGCTACATCACCGGCCAGGCGATTTCCCTCGTCGGCACGTGGATGCAGACCGTCGCGCAATCATGGCTCGTCCTGCAACTGACCGGATCGGCCACCGCGATCGGCATCGTGCTGGCGCTGCAGACCGTCCCGATGTTGCTGCTCGGTCCGTACGGCGGTGTGATCGCCGACCGCTCCGACAAACGCAAGCTCATGATCGGACTGCAGTCGATGATGGGCCTGCTCGCGCTGATCCTCGGACTGCTCGTCATCACCGATGCCGTCGAGCTGTGGCACGTCTACGTCCTTGCCCTCGGGCTCGGACTCAACCAATGTTTCGAGAATCCGGCGCGGCAGTCGTTCATGCTCGAGATGGTCGGACCCGAGGATCTGCGCAACGCAGTGAGCCTGCAGTCCACCCTGGCCGCGTGTTCGCGCATGATCGGCCCCGCGGTGGCCGGCATCGTCATCGCCGCGGGCGGCATCGGGATCTGCTTCCTTCTCAACGCCGCGAGCTTCGTCGCGGTGGTGACCTCGCTGCTCACCCTCGACGTGTCGAAACTCCGCCCCTCTCCCCCGACCACGCGCGCCCGCGGTCAGCTGCGCGAAGGACTCGCGTATGTGCGACGAACGCCCGATCTGGCTGTGCCGTTGGCGATGATGGCGCTCGTCGGCTGTCTCGCATACGAATTCCAGGTTGTGCTCCCGGTCTTGGCGGACCACACCTTCGAGGCAGGGGCCGGCGCGTACGGCTTCCTCACCGCTGCGATGGGTGCCGGATCCGTGGTGGGCGGCCTCGTGGTCGCCACGTGGGGCCGCACGGGTATCAAACCGCTCGTGCTCGCCGCACTCGCATTCGGCGTGGCCATGGCCGTCGCGGCCGCAGCACCGTCCCTGCCGATCCTGATTGCACTCATGGTGATCGTCGGCGCCCTGAGCGTCACGTTCACGACGAGCGCGAACAGCACACTGCAGCTCGCCGCCTCGCCGCAGATGCGGGGCCGGGTGATGGCACTGTGGGCGGTCGCATTCCTCGGATCCACAGCGATCGGCGGCCCTATCGCCGGATGGGTCGTCGAACAGTGGGGTGGCCGCGCAGGATTGCTACTCGGTGCCGGTGCCTGTGTGGTGGCCGCGCTGATCGGCACCGCCGTACTGCGGCGACCGGCGCACCAGAGCAGCGACGCAGCGGATTCGGGGTCGTTGTCGCGCTAAGGTTCGACGCGAAACGCGTGTCCCCTGGAACAGGAGCAAGACTGTGGAAATTCAAGGTTCTGCCGCGCTCGTCACCGGTGCTGCATCGGGTCTCGGTGCCGCCACCGCTCGCCGCCTCGCCGACGCCGGGGCCACGGTGTTCGGACTCGATCTCGAACAGTCCATCGAACGGGTCGGTGACAACGCACCCGCCGGCGTCACCCTCATTCCCACCGACGTCACCAGCGGCGACGAGGTCCAGGCTGCGATCACGCGTATCACCGAATCCGGAGTGCCGCTGCGCATCGTCGTCAACTGCGCCGGTGTCGGCTGGGCGGGGCGGATCCTGTCCAAGAACGGCCCGCACGACCTCGAGCTGTTCCGCACGGTCATCACGGTGAACCTGCTCGGCACGTTCAACGTCATGCGCCTCGCTGCCGACGCGATCTCCAAGACCGACACCGTGGACGATTCCGGCCAGCGCGGCGTCATCATCAACACCGCGTCCGTCGCCGCGTTCGAAGGCCAGATCGGCCAGATCGCGTATTCGGCGTCGAAGGGTGGCGTGCACGGCATGACGGTGCCCGCGGCACGCGATCTCGCGCAGTTCGGCATCCGCGTCAACACCATCGCCCCCGGCATCGTCGACACCCCGATGCTCGCCGGTGTCACCGAGGAGTACCGCAAGGGTCTCGAAGCCGGTGTGCCGTTCCCGTCGCGGCTCGCACAGCCCGCCGAGTACGCGCAGCTCGCGCAGATGATCGTCGAGCACGACTACCTCAACGGCGAGACCATCCGGATGGACGGCGCGCTGCGCATGGCACCGCGATAGGCAGCTTCGCTGCTCTCGTGATGCGGTTTCGGTCAAGGGCACTACCGAAACCGCGCACGATCGGTTAGACAGGGGGCTGTGCGGATCGCTCTCGTCGTCGTGCTGGTCGCCGTGATCGCCGGGGTCGCGGCGTGGGCGCTGCAACGACGGTTGATCTTCCTGCCCGATACATCGACCCCGCCTGCCGCCGCGACTCTGCTGCCGAACGCCGAGGACGTGGTGCTGACGACGTCGGACGGCCTCGAGCTCGGGGCATGGTTCGTCCCCGGGCGCAACCCGACCGGACCGGGCGCCGAGTTCACGGTTCTTCTCGCTCCGGGCAACGGTGGGAACCGCCTCGGGCGCGCGCAGACCGCCGCCGACCTCTCCGCCGCAGGATTCTCTACGCTGTTGTTCGACTACCGCGGATACGGCGGCAACCCCGGTCGCCCGTCGGAAGACGGAGTGGCCCGCGACGCCCGCGCAGCCCTGCAGCATCTGCTGGACCGAGAGGATGTCGACTCGGATCGAGTGCTGTACTTCGGGGAGAGTCTGGGCTGCGCCGTGGTGACTGCGCTCGCCGCCGAATCACCTCCGGCCGGAATGCTTCTGCGCTCGCCGTTCACCGACCTCGGATCGGTGGCGCGTCACCACTACCGACTCGTGCCGGACATAGTCCTGAAGGACAGGTTCCCGGTCGCCGACATCGTCGCGCAACTCGATGTGCCCCTCACCGTGGTCTACGGAACCGCCGACAGCATCGTGCCGGCCCAGCAGAGTGCAGCGGTTGCGGACAGTGCGCGGTACCTCGTCGAGCGCGTCGAACTTCCCGGGCTCGAACACAATGACCCGCCGATGTTCGGAGCACCGGTCGTGGACGCTTTGTCCCGTCTGGCCGACTCGGTTCAAGATTAGGTGGCCACTTGCGGTCGCCGGCGACGCGGTCGGCAACGGCAGTCCGGTTACCACGCACACCACCTCGACGCTGGCTACAGTGCTTCGGTGTCCGATCGACCGGAAGCAGGACAGAACCACGGGTGGCGGTGGCGCCCGCAGAATATCGGTCACCGATGGATCACCGGACCGGGATGGACCGGAGCGACCGCACTCCTGGGCGTAGTGGTTGTCCTGCTGTGGCTGTGGCGGGCGATCGAGCAGGCAATGCCCGGTGCAGCGGCCGTCTCCTGGCGGATCTCGGCGCAAGATCTCCTGCTGACGGCTGCGGTGGGGTCGGTGGCAGCGCTGGTGGGCACCGCGGCGGCCGCACTCCTGAAGCGGCGCGTACCGGTGCCGTTCCTCAGCGTGCTCGTGATGTCCGTGCTGGTGCTGCTGACCATGGGGGCCGGGCCATCACCGGTCGGCTGGCTGGTGGTCTGCCTGATCGTGCTGCTCACCGCTCCGCTGTTGGGGAGCTGGATCGGCACACTCATCGGCGCGGCATCCGGCTACGGCCGCCGCCCCGACAGGCGGCATAGCGCGGCCGCAGCGGTTGCCCTGCTGGTAGCCGCCGCCGGTGCGGGCTGGTTGACCTGGCCGGGGCCGGGGGCGCCCGAACAGGCCGCTGCTCGTGCCGGGCAGGCTCCACCGGATCCGACGGCTGCGGGAGTGCACCCGGTGACCGTGACCGCGTACGGAACTGCCACACCAGGAGCGTCCGACCGCTATGGCTCGTCGGAGACTGCCACCGCGCCGCTCGATGCATCCGCGATCATCGAAGGGTGGGATGCCGATGACGTACGTAGCGAAGTCTGGGGATTCGACGCGTCCGCACTTCCCGTCAACGCAGCGGTGTGGGCTCCGGCGGACGAGGGGACATACCCTCTTCTTCTTCTCGCGCATGGCAACTCCCCGCACGAAGACAGCGAACTCGGATTCGACTATCTCGGCGAATTGCTGGCCACCCGTGGATATATCGTCGCATCGATCGATCAGAGTTTCCTGAACACCAGCGTGCTGGATCGAGCCGGGGGTATCTACGGGGCCGACCTGGCCCGGGCCCGGCTCATACTTGCGCATCTCGATCAATGGGCCGCATGGACGCAGGACGGAGCGGCGCCGGTCGAGGCGACGGCCGATCTGAGCCGGGTAGCTCTCATCGGACATTCGCGAGGCGGTGAGGCGGCCGCGGTCGCAGCCGCGTTGCGACAGGCCGACGTGGAATCGGAGCTGCCCGGGGCCGATTCGTCCGCCGGAATCGACATCACCAGCGTTGTCGCCCTCGCACCCAGCGATGGCATCATTCCGGTGGACGGCGAACCGGCCACTTTGGAGGGCGTCAACTACCTGACCATAGGCGGTACCCATGACGCCGACGTCGGAGCCTTCGCCGGTACGAAGCAGTACGCCCGCACCGGAATCGCCCCCGGGCAGGTCAAAGCCGCGGTCTCGATATACCGGGCCAACCACAGTCAGTTCAACACCCGATGGGGTAGCTACGATGCCGGGCTCGGTCTCAGCAAGCATCTCTTGGACACGGAGGCGCTACTCGGCGCCCCGGATCAGCAGCAGGCGGCCGCCGTCTTCGTATCCGCATTCCTCGACGTGACCCTGTCTTACGATCGAGCTGCCATGCGACTGTTCGAAACTCCTGCACCGGATGCGGAGTGGCTTCCTCGGACCGACTACCGCATCGCAGTTGCTTCCGGAGACCAGACCGGAGTCATCGGATTCGCCGACGTGGACCACAGCGCCGGTGACGTGAACACGCCCGGACCGACGGCCGGTGAGGGCACCGCGCAGATGACCGCGCTACCGCTTCGAACGGGTGTCTCGGACAACACCGTGCTGCACCTACGCCCGGACCGGCCCGGCGGGGAAGCGGCCGTCACCGTCGACGTGAGCGACTCCTCGCCCGTACCGGAGGGCAGGGTCGTGGTCGACCTCGCGGACGCGCGTCCCCACGAGATTCCCGGCGAATCCGCAACCGTCGAGGTCGACATCACCGATTCCGCGGGACGGACCACGACCTGCCCATTGACCGGCCCGGCCGGCCTCTCCGGACAGATGCCCGCGACGACCGTGAAGCTGCAGGCGCTGAATAACGGCGCTACGAGCGAACCGACACTGCAGACCCACACTGCATCCGCCGACTGCATCGCGAACGGTGCAGTGGACCTGGGCGCGGTCGAGGCGCTCACCTTCCGGGCGCGGGGGCTGTCGAACGAAGGGCTCTACCTGGACAATGCCGGAGTGGCCGGCGGCTACTGATGACCCGGCCGGTCGTATCAGAGATCGTCGATGTGCGGAATATCCAGCACTGCACGACCACTCATCCACTCGCGCAGCACCTTGGTGGCGATCACGTCGTCCTCGTTGTACTCGAGCAGCCGGGTCCGCTGGGACGGGACCACCTCTCCACCCTCGTAGCCGACCGCCTCGCGGTACCAGGCCATCGACGCCTCTCCCCCGGCCTCGTCGTCGCGCCAGTGGTGACCAGCGATCGGCGCAATCTTCTTGAGTCCCTTACCGTTCGGGCACACGAACTGGTCGGTGACCGCCTGGTAGATGTCCACCCACTGCGGCGACGAAATGAACTCCTTGACCTCCACCTCGGACGGCACACCTGGATAGCCGTGGAAACGCCGGGCCGACGACAGCAACCATTTGTCCTCCGCGGACCGCGAATAGCAGTAGGCAGCAAATGTTTTCCCGCGACGCTCTGCTGCGCGACGCTCCGCCGACAACCACGTCCAGAACTCCCCGAACGAGCGGGCTTCGTCCGCCGTGGGCACCGGCTGCCACGTCGAGAACGGCCGGTAGACGGACTGCACGTCCGTATTGAGCAGCGTCCCCCACAGATATGCGCCGTGTTCGTGGTAGCTCTCCATGTCGATGTCGATCTCGACATCGGCGCGCGCGACATGCACCTGCCGGTAGCGGCGCACCAGCGGCGCCCCCGCAAGCCACGCCTTCGCGATCACCACCGCGTCCTCGAACGGCCCCTGCGGCCACACCTCGGGTTGCTCGCCCGTCCAGTCGGCGAGCCCATCGATTGTGGTGACGCCGAGTTCGCGCAGCACGTCGGCGCGCTGTCCCGGCGCGACCAGCGACACGTCGTGCCGTTCGGCCAGCTCCGAACGGCACCGGTCCCACCACGGGCACGTACGGCACTCCCCGATCTGCGACGGCACGGTCGGCACGTCGCCGCGCGCGATGGCGAGACGGTCGGCGAGCCGCGCGTCGTAGTCGTCGAGGACGGCGCTCAGGTCGTGGACGAGGATGCAGTCGGCGTTGTATCCGATCGCTCCGGCCACCTGCGCGGGGCCGGCCAGCCCGTGCCGTTCGAGCATCCGGTACAGATGGGCGACGCGCATCTGGTCGCCCGAGTGCGCCCGCACCTTGCGGTTCTCGTCGACCGCGGGTGCCCACCCGAACAGATCGGTGGTGGTGGCGCCTCGCCCCGGGTCGGTGACTTTGTGGTTGACGACGATCACGGGAATGTAGCCGCCGCGTTCCGCGTCGCGGAGCAGGATCTCGGAGCGGCCCCGGCGGCCGGTGTCGGGTTCGACGGGCAGGACCGCGCCCCAGATGCGATCTGCGCCGGATCGGCACGCGTCGAGAGTTCGGTCGGCGCGCTGCGCCATGGTCCCTTCTGCGGCGATGTGCACCCACCCGTCCGGGTCGGCGTCGAACATCCGCTGCCGGATCGCCTCGCGGTGCGCTGCGGCGGCTTCCTGACGTTGGGTAGCACCCGGGTTCTTGGGTGCAGCGGACAGTTCCTCGGGGAACGTGGCGTCGAGGAACACCCGGTGTCGGCACCGCGTCAGTGCGCTCGCCTCGATCGAGACGGGCCTGCGTCGCTGCTCACCGGTCTTCTCCACAACAGTCCAGGGTATTCGCTCGACGTGCGGCGCCTCGAAGCAGCACCGTCACGTTAGGCTGACCAGGAGCGCGGGCGCGCTGCGGTCGTACCGAATGGAGGGTGCTGTTCGATGGGGTTGTTCACACGGCGGAAGCGGCGTGCCACCCGCAAGGCGGAGGCAAAGGCTCTCAAGCACAAGGCGACGCTCGAGGCCAAGCTGGGCGCGAAGAACCAATCCAGGAGTGATCGGCGCACAGCGAAGTCCCAGGACAAGCTCGCGAAGAAACTCGCCAAGTCGCAGGCCAAGCTCGACAAGGAGCTCGTGAAGTCGCAGGCCAAGGTCGAAAAAGAACAGATCGCCACGCTCAAGGCTCAGAAGAAGGCCGCCGAGAACCAGGGGCTGACCGCAGCGAAGATCCGTCGCTACCTCGGGATCGCGCGCCTGCTCGTGCCCGTGCTCGCCCCCCTCGCCTACCAGGCCGCGACCGCCGTCCGCGGGCAGCTCGACGTCCGCCGCGCCCAGAAACTCGGTGTCGGCGTCGAACAGCTCGGGGAGTTCACCGGTCACGGTGCGCGGCTCAGCGCCCGCATCGCGGCCGCCGAGCAGTCGGTCACGAAGACCGAGGAGCTGCATCCCAAGGACGCCGAAACGAAGAAGTTCGCGGAAGCCATCCGCGGTCGTCTCACCGACCTGACCGCTGCGGTGTCCGCCGCCGAGCAGATGCCGGCCGCGCGTCGCAAAGCCGCACACGCCTCCATCGGCCACGAACTCGACGGAATCGAGGCGGACCTGCTGGCCCGCCTCGGTGTGCGCTGACCGACCGGTGACCACGAGTCCGGCCCTGCTCGGCGGCACCGCGGGGGTTTCCACCGCGGCGCTCGCCGTCGCAGCACACGGCGCGGCCGGAGGTTCGGTACCGACGAACCCGGCCGTGGCGTTGCTGACGGCGGTTGCTGTCGGGGTCGGCATCGTGGGCGCCGGGCGACCGGCGATGTCGCCGGTCGCGCTGCTCGCCGCGGGCCAGCTCGGCACCCACCTCGTCCTGTCCACGCTGACGGACGGGCACCTGCACCTCTCGGTGTCGATGCTGGCCGCGCACACCGCCGCTGTCGTCGGATGCGCACTGCTCATCGGCATCGCCGACCGCCTCTACGCTGCGTGCACATCGGTGGTGCAGCACACGCGGCCGTGGCGTCCCACGATCGCTGCACCCGCGGTTCTCGTACCGCGGATCGACACCGATCGGTACATCGTCCGCCCATTCCCCTCCTGCATCTCTCGACGAGGTCCGCCGGCCGCACGGTTCGCCGTGTCCTGACCCTCTTTCGAGAAAGCAACTACATCTTCATGAAGAACATCACCCGGGCCCTCGTCGGCTCCGGTGCCACCGCGGCACTGCTCCTGGCCGGTTCCGGCATTGCCGCTGCACACGTCACCGTCGTCGCACCGGGCGCCGAGCAGGGCGGATATTCCGTCCTCACGTTCCGCGTTCCCACCGAATCCGAGACCGCCGGCACCACGGCGCTCACCGTCGAACTGCCCGGTCTGCGGTCGGCGCGCACAGAGCCGATGCCCGGCTGGACGGCAACGATCGAGAAAAACCCCGAACAGCTCGCAACCTCGGTCACCTGGACGGCCGACCCCGGCGTCGAAGTCGGCCCGGGCCAGTTCCAGCAGTTCGTGCTCTCCGCCGGACCGCTCCCCGAAGAGGAAGAAGTCGCGTTCCCGGCCACGCAGACCTACAGCGACGGCGAGGTCGTCGCGTGGGACCAGGCCGCGACCGGCGACGAGGAACCGGAGAAGCCCGCGCCCTCTCTCGCGCTCGCCGCGAGCAGCGGTGACGGGCACGCAAGCGGTGCACCCCACAGCACCGAGAACACCGACACCACGGCCGCAGCCGAGTCGGGCAGCAGCACCGACAGCACCGCCCGGTGGCTCGGTGGCATCGGCCTGGTTCTCGGCGCGCTCGGCGCCGCGCTGGGCCTCGGCGCAGTGATCCGGGGACGGCGAGCATGAACGGCACAGCAGGCATGAAGCGTCTCGGCACCGTACTCCTCGCGCTCGTCGGCGCACTGATGCTCGCGGCGGGCCCCGCCGCGGCGCACTCGGTCGTCCTCGGCAGCAGTCCAGAGCAAGGCTCGGAGATCGCGGAGGCGCCCGAGCAGGTCAGCGTGACCTTCAACGAAGCGCTACAGCAGCAGTTCGCAGCGCTCACCGTGGTCGGGCCCGACGGCAATCTGTGGTCCAAGGGCGACCCGATCGTCGACGGACCCACCGTCAGCGTCGAAATCGACGGTCTCGGCCCGGTCGGTGAATACACGATCGCCTATCGCGTGACGTCGGCCGACGGGCATCCCGTCAGCGGGACGCGCACCTTCACCCTCACTCAGGAGGGCACCGGCACTCCCGGTGAGGCCGCGGCGGGCGACGCCGCACCGGCATCCGACGTCGCCACCGACGACGGCGGGGGTCCCGCCGTCTGGTGGTTCGTGGTCGCCGGTGTGATCGTGGTGGTCGCTGCCTTGTGGTTCGTGTTGCGCAAGCCGAAGGCCTGACACTCGTGCCGAACATTCGCCGGCGGTGGCTCCTCGGAGCCGCCGCCGGCGCCGTCATCGGGGTCGCGCTCGGCGTGCTGCTGGCGGCCCCGGAGTTGTCCGCGTGGACACGCGCGCTGTCGCTGTGTGTCGGGTCCACGGTGCTCGGCGTCGCTGTCCTCGCCACGATGACACGCGGTCAACGACGCCCGGATGTCTCGACCGAGGACGTGTGGCGCGCGACCACCGCCCTCGGCGGGGTGTGGCTGCTGCTCGAGACCGTTCAACTCGTCATCGAAGCCGCCGCGACGGTCGACGTGCCCGTGGCCCGGCTCAGCGCCGGACTCTTCGTCGAGTACATCGGCACCGCCGGATCCGGTCGGGTCGCCGCGGCCGCGTGGGTCTGTGTCGGCGCACTCACCGTCGCGGCGGCTCTCGCCTACCGGCGAGGGGCCACGTGGTCGACCGCACCCGTTCTCGTCGCCGCCGCTCTGGCACTCGTCGCGCGACCCGTCACCGGCCACATGTCGCAGCAGCCGTTCGGGTCGTTGCTCGACGCGGCGCACGTCCTCGCGGCCGCGGTCTGGCTGGGGGTGCTCACGGCGCTCGCCCTGTTGGTCCGCGGTCGCGGGGCATGGTCCCGGCTGCTGCCGCGTTACTCGGACCTGGCGACGACATGCGTCGTCGTGCTCGGGGTGACCGGTGTGATCGACGCGGCCGTGCGCCTCGAGTCGGTGGCCGCGCTCGTCGACACCGGCTACGGGCGTGTTCTGCTCGCCAAGGTCGCGGTGCTCGTGGCGCTGCTCGGGCTGGCATGGATCTGGCGGCGCACGTGGGTGCCCGCGGCAGGCGCCCATCGGAGCACCGCCGACGTCTCGCTGCGCAATGCCGTCATCGAAGTGTGTGCGATGTCGGTGGCGTTCGGGCTCGCCGCCGCGCTCGCCACGACCGCATGATCAGATCAGAGCAACCCGGCGGCGCGGTGAAGATCGCGCACGAGTGAGTCGAACGCGGCGTCGCGGTCCACATGGGCGCGCAGCGCTGCGGACGGATGGATCGTGGCGACCACCTTCGGATCGAGCGTGCCCCGGAACTCTTCGTCGAGTTGCAGCACTTCTCCGCGGTGCACGGTGAGCTTGAAATTCTTCTCGACCAACGCGCGGGCCGCCGTCACGCCGAGACACACCACGACGTCGGGACGCACCACGTCGAGTTCCGCGACGAGCCACGGCCGGCACGCGGTGATCTGCCCGCCCGACGGTTTCTTGTGGATGCGACGCTTTCCGCCCGCGGCCCGGTCGAACCGGAAGTGCTTGACGGCATTGGTGACGTACACGGTGTCGCGCTCGACACCGGCGGCTGCGAGCGCCTTGTCCAGCAATCGGCCTGCGGGGCCGACGAACGGCTCCCCCTCGAGGTCTTCGTCGTTGCCGGGTTGCTCGCCGACGAGCATCAGACGTGCGTCGGCGGGGCCGGCGCCGAAGACCGTCTGCTCGGCGGCCTTGAACAGGTCGCACCCGCGACACCCCCGGGCCGCTGTCTCGAGTGAGAGGAGGTCGAGGGTGTCGGGCAGATAACCCTGTGCTCCGCGATAGGTGACCATGTCGAAGAAGTACCCCTGTCAACACCGTGAAATCATCGCAGCCCCGAGATCCACGTGCGCGTCTCGGCGGGGTCGATGACGTCGTCGAGTTCGAAGATCGTCGCCGCCTGCAGTGCCTTACCCCGCTGATACGCCGCAGCGACCAGTTGCCCGAACAGTTCCTCGCGAGCCTCGGCGGTGGGCGCGGCATCGAGTTCCTTGCGGAAGCCGAGCCGCACCGCGCCCTCGAGTCCCATCCCGCCGATTTCGCCGGTCGGCCACGCGATCGTGAACTGCGGTGAGTGGAACGATCCACCGGCCATCGCCATGGCACCGAGCCCGTATCCTTTGCGGAGGATGATCGTGCCGAACGGCACTGTCAAGCGCGCACCCGCGATGAAGAACCGGCCGAATCGCCGTACGGTCGCTTGTTTCTCCGATTCCGGACCGACCATGAAACCCGGTGTGTCGCACAGACTCACCACGGGAATTCGGTGCTCTTCGCACAGTTCGAGGAAGTCTGCGGCCTTGTCGGCGGCTTCGGCGTCGATCGCCCCTCCGAGGTGGTGGCTGCTGTTGGCGAGCACTCCGTAGGCCGTGCCCTCGACTCTCACGAGTGCGGTGACGATACCGACGCCGTAGTCCGCGCGCAGTTCGAGCACCGAATCGACGTCGGCGACGGCAGTGAGAGCGGCACGGACGTCGTAGGCGCGGAGGCGATCCTCGGGAACCACGTGTCGCGCAAGACGCGGGTCGGGTGCCTCGAATCCGGTTGTCCGGACGGTGAAATACGACAGGTACTGCCGGGTCAGCGCGACGGCATGTTCCTCGTCGCGCGCGGCCAGGTGGACAACGCCGTTGCGGCGTTGCACGTCGATCGGACCGATCTCCTCGGGTCGGTGCTCTCCGAGTCCGCCGCCCTCGATCATGGCGGGCCCGCCCATCCCGATGTTGGCGTCGGGCGTCGCGATGAGCACATCGCACACGCCGGCGAGTGCGGCGTTGCCCGCGAAGCACCGGCCCGACACCACGGCGACAGTCGGCACACGACCGTGCAGCGCCGCCATCGACCGGAACGTCGACAGTTCCAGGCCCGCGCCGTGCGCTACATCGACGTCGCCCGGTCGTCCACCGCCGCCCTCCGCGAACAGCACTACCGGCACCTCGCGGCGCGCAGCGAGTTCGAGGAGTCGGTCGGTCTTGCTGTGGTTGTACCTGCCCTGGGTTCCGGCGAGCACGGTGTAGTCGTACGACATGACGACGACGTCGGCACCGTCGATACGTGCCGTGCCTCCGACAAGTCCGTCGGCGGGGGTGTTCGCGATGAGGTCTTCTTCGCTGCGGCGTGCGCGTTGCGCGGCGAGGACGAGACCGCCGTACTCGACGAAGCTGTCGGCGTCGACGAGATCGGTGATGTTCTCGCGCGCGGTGCGTCGGCCGCGGTTGTGCCGGCGTGCGACCGCGCCGGGACGGGCGGCGTCGAGGGTGGCAGCGTGCCGCGCACGGATCTCGTCGAGGTCGGCGCGCTCGAAATCGAGGTCGAATGCGTCTGCGGCGGTGTTCGACCCGGCTTCGTCGTCGAGATGGACCACGGCGAGCATCGTTCCGGGTTGCACGGTCTGCCCGGGCTGCACGAGCATCCGAGTCACGGTGGCGGCCCCCGGCGCGGTGATGGCGTGCTGCATCTTCATCGCGTCGAGGATCACGATGGGCGCACCGGCCGGCACGGCGCCGCCCTCGGCAGCGGATTCGACGACGGTGCCGACCATTTCGGCACGCACCGCATGCTCCCCGGCGCCCAGTTCGGGCGCTTCCGCCGCGACCGGTACCTCCGCGTGTAGGTCGACGAACTCCGTGAGACGCTCACCGAGCCACGACGTGGTGACCGGACCGGACCGGAATTCCGTGTCGGTGAGAATCTTCCGGAGAACATTCCGGTTGGTGGCGACGCCGTCGACGACGAACTCGCCGAGCGCGACCTCGAGTTTCCGGAACGCGGCGCCGACTCCACGCGTGAAATCCCCCGTCGCTTCGCTCGCCCCGACCCGCACGTGTGCGATGACCTTCGCGAGCAGGGAATCGTAGCGAGCCCCTACCTCGAGGCCCAGGCGGCCGTGGGTGTCGACTCGAATGCCGGGGCCGGACGGCGGGGTGAATGCGGACAGGGTTCCGGTCGCGGGGACGGTCTGTCCGTCCTGACGCAGCGTTTCGGTGTTGACGCGTGCCTGCACGGCCACTCCCCGGGCACGGGTCGCTGCTCCGGTGACACCGTGGGAGTCGGCGGTGATGCCCTCGGGGAGCTCGAGTTCGTCGAACAATGCTCCGCGCGCGACCGCGATCTGCACGGTCACGAGATCGATTCCGGCGACCTCTTCGGTGACGGTGTGCTCGACCTGGATCCGCGGGTTCACCTCGAGGAACACCATGCCCGAGCCGGCCACGAGGAACTCGACCGTCGCCACCCCGCGCAGGTGCGTGCCAGTGCCGAGTCGGGCGGCGGCGACGTGCAGGTCGCGTCGCAACGCCTCGCTCAGCGCCGGGGCGGGAGCGATCTCGACGAGTTTCTGGTGCCGACGCTGCACGCTGCAGTCACGGTCGCCGAGCGCACGCGCGACGGTCCCGCCGACACCGTCCGGTGCCGCGACGATCTGCACCTCGATGTGTCGGGCCCGGGTGATGAGCGCTTCGGCGTACAGGCGGTCGTCGCCGAACGCACCCAGCGCTTCGGCCGCGGCCGACCGGTGGGCGTCGACGAGGTCGCCGGCGTCGCGCACGATCCGCATGCCGCGGCCGCCACCTCCGGCGAGAGCTTTGACGACGATGCCGTCCGGGTGCTGCGCGAGGAAGGCACGCAGATCCTCCGGGTCCCCCGAGCCGGAGGCCGGAACCACGGGAATGCCCAGGCCCGCAGCCGTGGCGCGAGCGGTCTGCTTGTCGCCGAACGTCCGCAGCGCGTCCGGGTCGGGTCCGACGAACGTCACGCCCGCGTCGGCGCAGCGGTCCGCGAACGCGGCGTTCTCGCTGAGGAAGCCGTAGCCGGGATGGACGAGAGTGCAGTCCGTGTCGCGGGCGATGCGGAGGATCGCGTCCTGGTCGAGGTAGGCGGCGGGACCGGATCCCGCGAGCGGAACGGCCCTGGTGGCGGCACCGACATGCGGGCTCGCGGAATCGTCCTCCGCATAGACGGCGACGGTATCGAGGCCGAGTTCGGTGGCCGTTCGGATGATTCGCAGGGCGATCTCACCGCGGTTGGCTACGAGCAGCATGCCTATGCACCCCCAGGTCGAAGTTGACGTCGACCTCAATTCATACCGCAGCTCACTCCTGGGGTCTCGGACGCACCCGCAGACGTCCGAGGCCGATCGCGAGAACCACCGCGGTGATCGATCCCGCCGCCATGATCGCCGCGAGCACCACCACCTGGAAACGACCGGCTTCGAGGGGCGACAGCCCGCCGAAGATCGCGCCGACGAAGGCACCCGGCAGCGTCACCAGTCCGGTGGTCTTCGTCTGATCGAGGGACGGGATCAGAGCTGCCCGCACCGCGAGCCGGGCGTGGCCGAGCGTTGCCTGCCGCATGGTCGCGCCGAGCGCGAGCCACCCTTCGACCTCGGTCCACCGGTCGTCGACGATCTCGGTGAATCTCCGGCCGGCAAGTCCGGCGACCGTCATCCCACCGCCGATCACGATTCCGCCGAGCGCGAGGGCGTAGCGGGGTGTCAGCTCGATGGCACCGCTGACGAACACGATGGCGAGGGCGGTACCGATTCCGAAGAACATGGACACACCGACCATCACTGTCGTCCCGATTCCTCGCCCGACCCGCCGCGACGCGGTCCACAGCGCAACGCCGAACATGATCACGAGCACCAGCGCGACCCACCGGGCGTCGGAGATGACTCCCGTGAGCACGAGGGCAACGAATGCGAGTTGCACTGTGCCGCGCGCGATTGCGTACACCGGCGCAAAGCGGTGCGGAACACCGAACGCCCACAGGGCGGCGGTGGCCACGGCGGCGAGCGCGGTGACTCCCACCAGTGTCCGGATGAGTTCGAGCGGGTCGTCGATCATCGCCGAGCAGCGTATCCCGCCGATCGCCTCGCCAGGACGTCGCAGGATACGGCCGCGTCGTGTTCATGCGCGATACGGTCGATGTATGTCTGCCCGCAAGATCGCCGCGCCCCGGCCCACCCTCGAATCCGACAACTACCTGTACGAACCCTGCGAGCGCAGGATCCGGGGGAAGTGGTTCGGGCGGACGGTCGTGGACAGCACCCGCGCGGTGCTGGTGTGGGCGCCGGGCAAACCCGTGCCGTTCTATGCGTTCCCGCGCGACGACGTGCGTTTCGATCTGTTGTCGGCGTCACTGTCACCGAGCCGCAGCCGTCCCGACGTGTGGCAGTGGTACGACATCGTGGTCGACGACCAGCGCGCGTATTCGCCGGTGTTCCAGTTGGACATCGACGGTCTCGACGACCGGTTGGCCTTCGCATGGTTCCGGCAGGGCGAACCCGAGCCGGGCGACACGGTCTACGTCGATGAGGACGAGCACTGGTTCGAGGAGGAGGCCGAGGTATTCACCCATCCGCGCGACCCGCACCATCGTGTGGACGCGCTGCCCAGTTCCCGCCACGTCCTCGTCACGGTGGGCGACACGGTCGTCGCGGAAACCCGCACACCGGTGCTGGTCTTCGAGACAGGCCTGCCGACGCGTTACTACGTTCCCCCCGCCGATGTGGATTTCTCCCGGCTCGAGGAATCGGCGCTGCGCACGGGATGCCCGTACAAGGGCACCGCCCGGTACTGGTCGTTCACGGGGCAGCCGTCCTCGGGACAGCTACCGGCCGAGAACGTCGCGTGGTCGTACGAGGAGCCTCTCGCCGGTATGGAACCGATCGCGGGGCACGTATGTTTCTACGACGACGCGGCGGACGTGTCCGTATCGGTATGAAAAGCCCTCTTCCCAGATGATATTTTAGCGCTAAGATAGTTGGAGAACCGCGACCCGACCTCAGGAGCGATCACCGATGTCACTCACCTCCGTCAGCACCCATCATCCGTACAGCCCGGCGTACGTCGCAGGAGGTCTCGTCTTCGTATCCGGCGCGCTGTCCATCGATCCCGAGGGCATCGCCGTCGAGGGCCGCACCGAAGCTCTCGACGCCGCGATCGACCGCATGACCGACCGACTCGCCGTCGTCGGAGGAAAGCTCTCCGACGTCGTCAAACTCACTTACTTCGTCACCGACCTGTCGCTGAGAGAGGAAGCCAACCGCCAGTTCGAGCGACTCTTCGCCGAACCGCGCCCGGCCCGGACCTTCGTCGAGGTGAGTGCGCTTCCGTACGGCGCGACCGTCGAGATCGACGCAGTCGCCACTGCCACAGCACCACGCTGATCCCTGACATCCCCACGCGCCCCGCGCAGGCCGTATCGTGAACAATGCTTTGGCGCTCAACAATCGAGCGGCAAGCCGAAGACACGAGGAGGCCCGCGTGGGGCGCGACAACGTTCCCGACCATGACGCCGTCGACGACATCGTGAGTCAGTGGACTCGCGAATGGCCCGGCCTGGACGTCACACCTCTCGAGGTACTCGGCCGCCTCCACCGCACCTACCTGCGCTATCAGAGCACCATCGGGCGGATCTTCGACGAGTACGACCTGAACATGGCCTCGTTCGACGTCCTTGCCGCGCTGCGCCGATCGGGCACGCCCTACCGGATGACGCCCGGGCAACTCGCCGAGAGTTCCCTGGTGACCACCGGCGGCGTCACCCTCCGCATCGATCGTCTCGAGAAGGCAGGATTGGTGAGACGTGAACGCGACGTCGACGACCGGCGCATCGTGCACGCCGAGCTCACCGATGCCGGCAAGAAGCTCATCGACGAGGTGGCGGTCGCTCATTTCGAGAACGAGACCCGCATGCTCTCCGGTATGTCGGCGGACGACCAGGCCGAGCTGGTGCAGCTGTTGCGCAAACTCGAACATTCTCTCGCCCAGCACCAGGGCGAGTAGGGGCTCTCGGCGCCCATACCTCGAAAAAGACAGAAACACACCTCCGCGAAGTGTGTTTCTGTCTTTTCGTGCCGCAGTTCCCGCAGGGGCCGGCTATCCGGCCATCTGCTTCGCCAACTCTTCGGCACGGCCCCGATACAGTCGACGCAACCGCATGACACCGAGATCGTGCTGGTAGAGGTTCTCGGCCTGGTCTGCGTCGGGTGCCATGGCCTCGAGCATGACCCGATCCTGTTCGAGGACCTCCCAGTGCCGCTCTTCGAGGACGGTGCGATACAGGAAGCGCCACACGTCGCGTTCCCAGCCCTCCACTCGCCGGTACCGCCAGAAGAACACCGCGGTGGTCTCGGCGTCGATGGGGGTGCCCATGCCGACGATGCCGAACGAACCGCCGGGCCCGGCGGTGGCCGGGTAGGGAATCTCTAGGTCGACCCAGTCGGCGCCGGTCCGGCAGTACTCGACCCAGTCGAAGTTGACGCCGCGCTGGTCGGTCTTCTCGAAGAAGAATCCCCGGTCGGTTTCGCGGATCCGGAAGCGTGCCGTCGTCTCACCACCGAACATCGAGTGCGATTCGTGGTGCAGAAATGCGCCGTGCATCGGGTCCAGGAGGTTCTCGAGGGCGAATCGCCACGGCGCTTCCCACTCGGCATAGCAGAGGAACGCGGAGACGTTCTCGTCGACGAGCGGATCCGGGAGTTCGAGGGGGCCCGGTTCGGCATCCGGGTCGGTTCCGAACCACGCGAGGATCGCGCCGCCGACCTCGCGGACGGGCAGCGAGGTCACCAGTCGCTTCCCTTCGAGGTTGCAGCCCGGCATCCCCGGGACTTTCGCGACGGTACCGGTTCCGTCGACCTCGACACCGTGGTACTTGCACGCGATCCGGTCGCCGAGGTGCACGCCTTGCGACAGAGGAGCGCCGCGGTGTGGGCACCGGTCCGCGAGCATCCGCACGTCACCGTCGGACCCTCGGTACAACACCCAGTCCTCGCCGAGACGACGCACCTTCTTGATGCCTCCGCGCTCGACGAAGTCGGACGGGCAGACCGCATGCCACTGGTCGCGCATGCCGGTCGCGAAGATCTCGTCGGCGGTCATCGACGCGGTACGAAGTCGATTCACCATGGTTACGCTCCGATCCGTTGCATTTCGGTGGTGAACGAGGTGGGTGTCCACTCTTGCCCGTCGGGCGCATGAATCCCGGAACCGTTGAGGCCCTGGACAAGTCCTTCGAGATCGTGAACTCCCGTACCGAAGACCTGCTCTATGGCCTTGGCCAGCTTGATCTCGTAGGGGGTGGGGTCGGCCGTCCGGGCCTGATGAATCTCGAGATACCGAGTCATCGCGAATCCTTTCTACAGATCCAGCACCAGCTCGTCGGAGCGGGCGCGGGAGACACAGAGCATGATGGTGGCGCCGGACTCCTGCTCGGAGGCTGTGAGCAGGGAGTCGCGGTGGTCGGGAGTGCCGCAGAGAACACGGGTTTCGCACGTGCCGCAAAAGCCCTCGCGGCACGAATTCGGAACGTTCACGCCGGATTCCTCGAGTGTTTCGAGAATTGTCTTCTCCGGCGACACGGTCGCGGATACACCGGACTGCTCGCACACGACCCGGAACGGTGCGTCCCCTCCGTCATCCGCGACACGTTCCTTCGCCTTGAAGCGCTCGAGGCGGATCGCACCCTCCGGCCAGACCTCGGAATACGATTCGATCGCCGTGAGCAATCCGTCGGGGCCGCACGCATACACGAGGGTGTCGGGCTCGGCGGCACCGAGCAGGGTCGCGAGATCGAGGATTCCGTCGACGTTCTCGGTGACGATGTGGACGCGGTCGCCGTAGCGTTCGAGCTCGTCGACGAAGGCCATCGTCGTGCGGTCCCGCCCCCCGTAGTGGAGTTCCCATGTGGCACCGGCGCGTTCGGCCTCACCGATCATCGCTAGGATCGGGGTGATTCCGATGCCGCCGGCGATGAACACGTAACGCGTCGACGGGATCAGTTCGAAGTTGTTGCGCGGAGCGCTCACCGCGACCGAGTCGCCGGGGCGAAGGGCCTCGTGCACTCGACGCGACCCGCCACGCCCGGCACGCTCGTGCAGGACGGCCACGCGGTATCCGGTCTTGTCGTCGGGGTCGCCGCACAACGAGTACTGGCGGACGAGCCCACCTCCGAGGTGGAGATCGAGGTGGGCACCCGGCGTCCAGCGGTCGACTGCCGCGCCATCGGGATGCTCGAGCCGGAGCGAGACGACGCCTGCGGACTCGACCCTCATCTGACGGACCATGAGGTCGACGGTGTCTGCGGTCATGATTCTCCTCGAAGACGCTTTACTTCAGTGCTCATTATCTTAGCGCTAAGATGTTAGCTGCGCCACAGTCGCGGGGATTTTTCTTTCCGAGGTCGTCTACGACACCGGAACAGTCACCGGCGGCGTGAACGGCGTAGGCATCTCGCCGTACGACGCGAGATCGACCTCGACGATGACAGGCGCCCGCAACGACACCGCGTCCACGAGCACCGCGTGCGCCTCGGAAGCTCCACCGATCCGCCGGTACTCGACACCGACTGCCCGCGCGAGAAGCGCGAAGTCCGGTGTCGTCAGATCGACGGCGTAGGTATCCTGACCTGCACCGGACTGCATGTTGCGGAGGACGCCGTAGCCGCCGTCGTTACACACGACCAGCACCAGCCAGGGCTTCTCCTGCGCCATCGTGAGAATCTCGCCGAGGTGCACGGCCACTCCACCGTCCCCCACCAGGCCGAGTGTCGGCCGGGTCTCGTCCGCGAGCGCAGCACCGATCGCCATGCCGAGCCCCTGCCCGATCCCACCACCGCGCGGGAAGATGTTCGAGCGTGGATCGAACATCGGCAGCAGCCGGTTTCCCCACGAGCTCGATGCAATCGTCACGTCGCGCGCGATCACCGCTTCCCGCGGCAACGCTGCGCGCACCGCGTCGCACAGGACGGCATGGTCGCCGAGTCCCGCACGTTGGGTCGCGCGAACCCGGTCGCGGGTCTCGCGAGCCCGCTCCGTCCATGCAGCGTCCACCGATTCACCGAGTTCCGCGACAGCCGATGCCGCGTCGAGGAAGGCTCCGATCTCCCCGACCACGGGTAGATCGACCGGGAACACCCGGCCTGGTGCAGCCGGATCCAGATCGACCTGGATATGAGTGCGCGGCATCGGAATCGAATAATCACCGGTCTCGTTGGAGCGGAAGTGCGTCCCGAGCGACAATACGAGATCGGCGTCGGCGAGCAGGGCGCGTCCGACCGGCGACGACGCGTAGTTCCCGATGCACAACGGATGATCCTCCGGCACCGCACCCCGGCCCGAATTGCTGGTCAGCAGTGGCACACCCCATGTCTCGACCAGCGCGGTGAGCTCGCCCCCTGCGCGCGCCACACCACCACCCGCCCAGATCACAGGCCGGCGGGCCCGGGCCATCGCCGCGAGTGCCGCGTCGACCTGGGCCACATCCAGCGGCGGAACATGGTGTTCGACAACCGGGACCGATTCGAGGGCACACTGCGCGTACTGCAGATCGATCGGCCACTCGACGCTCACCGGACCGCCGGGTGTGGCCGAGGCCCGGGCGACGGCCTCCCGCAGCACCTTTCCTGCGGTGTCCGCATCACGCACGGTCTCGGCGTGAGCCGACACCGCGTCGAGCATCCCCCATTGGTCCTTGGTCTCGTGGATGAATCCGCGCCCCGAACCGAGATACTGCGATTCGACCTGCCCGGTGACGTGCAGGACAGAGGTCCCGGCGCTCAGCGATTCGATCAGCGAGCCCGCCGCATTACCCGCACCGGTGCCGGTGCTCGTGAGTGCGCATCCGAGCCGGCCTGTGGCCCTCGCGTATCCGTCGGCTGCGTTCACAGCGGTCGCTTCGTGCCGTACCGGCACGAACCGCAGTTCCCTGCTGACGGCCTCCACGAGGGGTTGGTTGTGCACGCTGACGATGCCGAACACGGTGTCGACACCCGCCTCACGCAGCACCTGCACCAGAAGATCGCCGCCGTTCCCGACCCGGGTTTCGCTGGACATGTTCGGAGTCCTTTCAGACATAGCGTGCGACACCGCCGCACACATCGATGCTGGTGCCCGTTACATACGACGAGCGAGGTGAGAGCAGGGTGACGATCATGTGGGCCACCTCGTCTGCATGGCCGAATCGTCCGAGCGCGATACCGCGATCGGCCGCGATCTCGGATTCCCACTCCTCGAAACTTCCTGCATATCCGGAATTCTCGTAACGCCGACGCCACTGACCGGTGTCGACGAGCCCGAGGGCCACCGAATTCACGCGGATGCCGTCGGCGGCCAGTTCCAGCGACAGCGACTTGCTCAGATTGAGCAGGCCCGCCCGGGCCGCACTCGTCGTGACCAGTCGTGTCTCCGGCTGACGCGCGAGGACGGCCGAGATGTTGACGATCGACGGCGCCGAGGACTTGCGCAGCGCAGGCAATGCTGTCTCGACAGTGTTGAGTACGCCCCCGAACTTCAGATCGAACTCGTCGCGCCAGTCGTCGAGCGTGGTCTCGGCGCGCGGCTTCATTCGCGAGCTTCCCGCGTTGTTGACCAGCCCATCGAGGCCCCCGAACCTGCTCTGAGCGATCTCGACGAGCCCGGCCACGGCATCACGGTCGCGCACGTCGCACGCGGCGGTCAGGACACGATCACGCCCGGGCAGTTCGCTCAGTGCGGTATCGAGTCGATCGACGTCGCGGGCGCATGTCACGACCTGCGCACCTTCCTCGAGGAGCATTGCGACGGTCGCGAGGCCGACACCGGAACTGCCGCCGGTGACCAGATAGGTTCGATTCTTCAGGTTCAGGTCCACGACCCGGTCCTCCTATGGTGCTAGTGCAGGACGAATCCGCCGTTGACGACGAGTTCCTGTCCGGTGATATACGACGCCTCGTCGCCCATCAGGAAGGAGACGGCGCCGACGAGGTCCGCCGGTTGCTGCGGCCGCGTGAGCGCCCGGTTGAGCCGGTACAGTTCATGCCGGTGGCCAGGAACATGCTGTGCTGACTCACTTTCCGTCAGCCCGGGAGACACCGTGTTGACGGTGATCCCGTAGGGACCGAGGTCGCGCGCCATGGTGCGCGTCAGTGCCGACACGCCGCCCTTGGACGCGATGTAGTGGGTGAGCTTCGGCGAACCGTACAGCGCAGCATCGGATCCGACCGAGAGTACGCGCCCTCCCCCGCGCTTCTCGCTGTGCCCGATGATCGAGGGGATCAGCGCACGGCTGACGAGGAACGTTCCGCGAAGGTTCACATCGAGCACGCGATCCCACTCCTCGACCGCGAGTTCGTGCACTGCCCTGCCACCCACACCGTCGGCGAGCGCTGCGTTGTTTACCAGGCCGTAGATCGGCCCGTCCGCGGTGACGGATGCGGCCATCTCGTCGACCGAATCCGCATCGGAGAGATCGACGCGCACGAATCGGGCGGAGATGCCGTCGGCGCGCAGTTTCCCGGCGCTGTCCTCGCCGCGGCGAACATCGATGTCGCAGAGCGCAATACTCGCTCCGTCCTCACCGAGTCGACGGGCGATCGCGAGACCGAGCCCGCGTGCCGCACCGGTGACGACGACGACGCGATCGTCCAGGGCACCCACCGTCAGTCCCGGGAGATGCCGAAGACCGCGGACGTCTCCGGGTAGGTGGGCACCTGCGGCTTCTGCGTCCCGATGATCACGCAGAACAGCGCGTCGGTGGTACCGGTGTTCTTCAGGCTGCGGGGAACCCCGGCCGGGACGACGATCATGTCGCGGTAGCCGAGGGTGCGCTTCTCGACGACGCCGTCGCGGTGGACGCCCACCTCGACCTCGCCCTCGAGCACGAAGAAGGCCTCTTCGGCGTCATGGTGCGTGTGCTCGGGGCCTTCCGCACCGGCCGGCAGGAGCATGTTCGAGAAGGTGAACCCCTGCGACGCGATGGTGCGGTTGTCGTTCTCGTGGTTACCGGTGGCACCGGATCCGACGTAGCGGATCTGTGCGCGCTTGAAGCGATCGCCGGCCTTGGCCTGGAATCCGAGCGTGTCCCAGTCCTCATGACGGGTGCCGCGGCTGAGGATCAGCGAGTCGGTGAATTCCTTCAGGTCTGCGGTCTCGTAGTCGAGTGTCATAGCTGTCTCCAATTCAGTGAGGGACGGTGCTGTGGATGCGCAGTCGTTCGGTGATCTGCACGAATGATTCGGTCCAGGCGTTGAAGGCGTCGGGCTGCTCCTGGTTGGCGAGGTGCCCGGCGCCGCGAAGGGTGACGTAGACGGCGCCCGGGATTCCGCCGGCGAGCACCTGGCTCGCCGGAGTACCCGTCACGGTGTCGGCATCACCGCAGATGACCAGGGTCGGGACGTCGATCTTCTCCAGATCATCGGTGTGGTCGGTCGCAGCCATCGATTCGGCGGCGTAGCCGTATCCGGGCAACCGAACCGCGTCGGACATGATGCCGGTCGCGCGTTGTACGAGGTCGTCGGATGCGTTCGGGGACAACAGTCGCGGCGCGCGGCGGACGGCGAAGTCCCCGGGCCCGCTGCGACCCAGATCGGCGATCCGCGATCGCATGGCTGCGGCGCTGTCGGCGTCGGTGCCCGACCCGACGGTCGACGCTCCGAGAACGAGGCTGCGTACGAGTTCCGGATGTCGCAGCGCCAATCGCGTCGCGATCACTCCGCCCCACGACATACCGAGTACGTGTGCGCCCGCATCCGCGCACTTGTCACGGATGAGTTCGGCCGCAGCGTCGGCGTAGTCGTCGAGATCGAGCTCCCGGGAAGGGTCCTCACTTCGGGCGTATCCCGGTGCATCCCAAGCGATCACCCGGAGCGAATCACCGAGCCCGGCGACCTGCGACGCGAAACTGTCGGAGCTACCGCCGATTCCGTGCAGCATCAGTACGGCGGGTCCGGTCCCGTAGTCGATTGCGTACGTCATGATGCTCGTTCCAGATCGTGGCGTTCGAACGCGCCCGGGTCCGGGATACCTGCCATGTGCTCGCGCACCTGGCGCGACGGCGGACCGGCAGTTCCCCACAGGTCGGAGAGTTCGGGCACCCGACGCCACACACGGCACAGCCAGCGGTCTTCATCGACCTGCGCAATACCCGAGGTGTATTCACAGACGAGGCCGGCCGGATCGGCGAAGTACGAGAAGGTGTTGTCGCCCGGGCCATGCTTGCCCGGACCCCACAGTGGGAGCTGTCCGTGGTGGCGAAGACGGCCGATGCCGCGCATGAAATCGTCGACGCTCGGCATCTCGTAGGCGACGTGATTGACCGACGCCCATTCCGCCTGGTTGAAAGCGATGCTGTGATGGTCGGAATTGCAGCGCAGAAATGCCATCTGGTGTTCCGACCAGTCGGAGACACGCATTCCGAGGACATCGCAGTAGAACTGCACCGCGGCGTCGATGTCGACGGTGTTGAGGACGACGTGGGTGACGCCCACCGGCACGGCATCATCGCCGCCGAGAGCCGGAACCGCGAGGGTGTCGGCGATGAGCTCGATGATGCGCCCCTCGGGGTCGACGATGCGCAGGCCGTATCCACCTCCGGCGTCGTCCACCGGGCCGGGTCCCTGCACGACGAGGATGCCGCGCTCCGCGACACGTCGGGCCGCTTCGTCGACTTCGGCCGGCGTAGACACCGCGAAGCTGATGCGCCCGAGTCCGTTTCGGTCCGCCTGGGTGAGCTGGAGGGCGTGGTGCTGGTCGCCGGTTCCGCGCAGCCAGGCGCCTTCCCGGCCCGATTCGACGACACTCAGACCCCAGACCTCGGAGTAGAACTCGGCGGAGTCGGCGGCGGCATGGGTGCGCAGTTCGACCGAGCGCAGGCGCCGCAGCCGGGCGATAGGTTGATTCATGAGAATTCCTCCGATGGAGCGATGGATATTATCTTAGCGCTAAGATATTTACTTGTACAGCCCCCATTTTGCCGAATGTCACCTTCGGTCGATCCATGTGGCCGAAGGTGACATTCGGCCATACGTCGGCGTCAGTCGGCCCAGCGATCAGGCTCGTCGTCCAGCCCGAGGTAGACGCTCTTCTGCCGCGAATACGCAGCGATGCCGGCGCGCCCCTTCTCGGTACCGAGACCGCTCTCCTTGATACCCCCGAACGGGGTCGAGATGCTGAACCGCTTGTACGTATTGACCCACACGGTGCCCGCCTCGAGCTGTCGCGCCAGCCTCCATGCCCGACGGTAATCACGAGTCCAGATACCCGAAGCCAATCCGAACACCGAATCATTGGCCTGGGCAAGAAGATCCGATTCACCATCGAACGGCAGCGCAATGAGGACGGGGCCGAAGATCTCATCCTGACATACCGCGGAGTCGTTGCTCAGGCCGTCGATGACGGTCGGCAGATAGTACGCGCCCGCTGCCAGCTCCGGGTCGTCGGGGGCAGAGCCGCCGCACAGCACGCGACCACCCTCGCGACGAGCGAGGTCGACATAGCGGGAGACGGAAGCGCGATGCGTGTGATGTACCAGCGGCCCCACCTGGGTGTGCGGGTCGCGCCCGTTACCGATTCTGAGCGTGCGGGTCCGCTCGACCAGCCGCTCCATGAACGGCTCGTACAGCGACCGGTCGACGAACAACCTCGACCCGGCGATACAGCTCTGACCGGTCGACGAGAAGATCCCGTACATCACACCGGCCACCGCGGCTTCGATATCGGCGTCGTCGAGCACGATGGTGGGCGACTTGCCGCCGAGTTCCAGCGACACCGGCATCAACTTCTCGGCCCCGGCATGCGCGACGGCACGCCCGGTGCGGGTACCGCCCGTGAAGGTCACCTTGCCGACATGCGGATGCTGCACGATGGCGTCGCCGACGATCGAGCCCTTGCCCGGGAGCACCGACAGCAGCCCCGGCGGCAACCCCGTGTCGTGGATCGCGCGGGCGAGCGCCATCGAAACCAACGGCGTCCATTCTGCGGGCTTGAGCACAACGGCGTTCCCGGCGGCCAGCGCGGGCGCGATCTTCTGCGCGTCGCTGGCGATCGGCGAGTTCCACGGGGCGATCGCACCGATCACACCGATCGGCTCGTGAATGCTCATCGTGAGGTAGTTGCCGCGCTGCGTCGTCAGGTCGTCGTCGGAGGTTTCGAGGACCGCCGCGAAGTACCGGAAGGTTGCGGCGGCACTGCCGACCAGCGCGGTCGTCTCGGCGAGGATCTTGCCGGTGTTGTAGCTCTGGAGCAGCGCAAGCCGCGATGCTTCCCGCTCGATCTCGTCCGCGATGCGGTGCAGGTACCGGGCGCGTTCGTGTGGGAGCATCCCGCGCCAGGCCGGGTCGGCTGCGGCGACGCGGCCCGCGGCGACGGCCTCGTCGACGTCCTCGGCGGTGGCCTGGTGGACGATCTGCAGGGTTTCCCCGTCGGCGGGATCCGTGACCGCGAAGGCGGGGCCGGTGGCGCGGCGCCAGGTGCCGCCCACCAGGATCTCGTCGGCGACGGGCACGAAGTCGAGTGCGGCGCCGGTACGTAGTGCGGTGGTCACTGGGAGATCTCCTCGAGAGTCTTTTCGCGAGTCTCGATCGCGAAGAATCCGACGACGACGGCGCCGATCAGCGCGACGACACCGAACATTCCGAACACGAGCGCCAGGGTGCCGCCGGCTCCGAGAATTCCACCGACGACCAGGGGGCCGACGATGATGCCGAGCCGGCCGCTGGCTCCACCGATTGCGCAGCCGATCGCCCGCATCCGGGTCGGGTAGAGCTCCGCGGTGTAGACGTACAGGGCCATATTGACGGCGAAGACGAACAGTGCCGCACCGGCCGACCAGGCCAGCACTGCCATGGCAGAACCGGTTCCGGTGGCAGCGAGCAGGAACAACAGCGTCGAGCACAGCACCATCGAGGCCGTGATGCAGATGCGTCGACCGAGGTTGTCGATCAAGAACGCCACCACGAGACAACCGATGAGCCCGGCCACCGTCGTGAAGATGCTGTAGTGAAGGGCCGTGTCGACACTGACCTCGAACACAGAGCGGTAGAGCGTCGGCAGCCACGACGCGATGCCGTAGTTGACGAAGTAGGCGCAGCCCCAGATCGCAGCGAGCATGAGCGTCCGGCGCAGATAGATGCCCTGGAATGCCTCACGGAATCGACCACGAGACGTGTCGACGACGGCGGTCGCGAGAGGCTCGGGTTCGGGCAGAGTCTTCCCGGAGCGCTCGGTGATCTCGGTTTCGATCCGTCGCATGGCGGCATCGGCCTCGTCGTACTTCCCTCTGGACGCGAGCCAGCGTGGCGATTCAGGGAGCTTGAACAAGGCGGGCAGCAGAACGATCGGAATAGCACCGAGCGCGAAGAGGATCTCGTAGCCGAAGCGGGGCACCACCCAGGCCGAGACGATCGCGGACATGACGAGCCCGACGGGGAAGATGACCTCGTACAGCAGGACGAAGCGACCTCGTTTGTGCGCCTTGGTGATCTCACCGATGTAGGTCGCCGCGACGGGCACCTCGGCTCCGAGCCCGATCCCTTGGATGAATCGGAACGCCAGGAACAGCATCAGCGAATCGGTGAACGCCATGCCGAGGCTCATCACGGCGTACAGCGCAAGCGAGACGATGATGACGTTGAGACGACCCATTCGGTCTGCGAGCCAGCCCCCGCCGAGCGCACCGACCAGCATGCCGATGCCGCCGATGGCGATCACCCACGCGACGCCTGCCGGGGTCAGGTTCCACTTCGGGATCAGGACGGGTAACGAATAGGCGATCATCAGTTGGTCGAAGCCGTCGAAGAAGGTGACGGCGCCGACGATGACGCGTGCCTTGATGTGCCATCGGCTCATCGGCAACCGCTCGAGGCGGGCGCTGATCATCTCGGCGCTAGTGGACATGGTGGTCGATACCGGTGTCATCGGGATCCTCGGTGTCGGAGGCCATTACTTAAGCCCTTAAAGACTTACCGCTAAGATGTAACCTCGAACACTGGATCCCGTCAACCATTGACTTTGAGCCGAGGGTCGCATATAGGGACCGTAGACTACTGGGCATCGAGACGCCCGACCGAGAGCGCCTCTCCGCAGATCCACTTTCCGAGATTCGAGAATCCGATTTGCATCCGCCGGTAGTTGCCATAATGTAAATATTCATGACTGCAACCGACCAGGTATCGCATCGCGAGCGCAAGCGCGCCCGCACGTGGACGGCAATCCACCTCGCCGCCGCGAACGCAGCCGCGACGCACGACCACCTGTCGGACATCACCATCGAATCGATCGCCGACGCCGCCTACGTCTCGCCGCGTACGTTCTTCAACTACTTCAAGTCGAAGGAAGACGCAGTGCTCGGCTTGCGCGCGGCCGTCATCAGCGACACCGTCGTCGACGAGTTCCTCATCGAACCCGGCGACGACCTCGTCGAGAAGGTCGCGTTCCTTCTCCTCACCGTCTTCCGCACCACCAACCACAAGCAGATCACGCAGACCGAATACGCCGATCTGATGGAGCGTCACCCCGAACTCGCCCGCCGGCGCTTCCGGTACATCGACGACGTGCAGGCACTCGTCGCCGAGTTCGTCACCGAACGACTCGTCGCTTCGGATGGTTGGACGTCGGCCCACCCTGACGAATCCCCCGAAGAGGCAGCGCAGATGGTCGTCACCGTCGCCGGCGCCGTGATGAGGGCCGCGATGCACCCGATCCTCACGCGCCCGGACCTCGAGGGAACCGATGCCGATGCGATCCTGCATCGCAAATGCGCACAGTTCAGAAGCGTCACGCGACCATGACTGCGGAATCCACGAAGACCGAACAGGAATCGTCGGCGCCCCCCATCCGGATCGGCTTCATCTTCGCAGGGCTGCTGCTGGCGATGCTCTCGGCATCACTGAGTCAGACCGTCCTCAACCCCGCGCTTCCCACCATCGTGGGCGAACTGCACGGCGCCGACCTGATGCTGTGGGTGATCACCGCCTACATCCTCGCGTCGACGATCATGATGCCGATCTACGGCAAACTCGGAGATCTGCTCGGACGCAAACCGATTCTGATGTTTGCCATCTCGGTCTTCGTGATCGGTTCGGTGGTCAGCGCCATCGCCCCGGACATCATCTGGCTCATCGCCGGCCGAGCCATCCAAGGGCTCGGCGGCGGCGGGTTGATGATCCTCTCCCAGGCGACGATCGCCGACGTCATTCCCGCCCGTGAACGCGGCAAGTACATGGGCATCATGAGCAGTGTCTTCGCGCTGTCGTCGGTGAGCGGTCCACTGCTGGGCGGGTTCTTCACCGAAGGCCCCGGATGGCGCTGGGTGTTCTGGATCAACATCCCCGTCGGTCTACTCGCGCTCCTGGCCGCAGCCTTCTTCCTGCGCCTGCCCGAGCGACGGCGGACACGCCCCCGGATCGACGTCGCCGGAATGGCCGTCCTGTCGGTCGCGACAACGCTTCTCGTGTTGGTCGCCACCTTGGGTGGCGCGCAGTTCGCGTGGTCGTCACCGACCATTCTCACGATGATCGCTGCGACCGTCGTGGCGGCGGTACTGTTCCTGGTCATCGAATCCCGGACTGCGGAGCCCGTCATCCCGCTGCATCTGTTCCGTGACCGCAACTTCAACATGTGCACCCTGGCCGGGCTCCTCATCAGCGTCTCGCTGTTCGGTGTGGCGTCCTACATGCCGACCTATCTGCAGATGGTTGCCGGAATGGGAGCCACCGCCGCAGGACTGATGATGCTTCCGATGATGGGCACGCTGTTCGTCACCTCCACGCTCATCGGCCGATACGTGACCCGCACCGGCCGCTACAAGAACTGGCCGATCTTCGGCGCTGTTCTCGTTGCGGCGGCCATGGCCGCGCTGTCGACGCTCACCGTCGACAGCCCGCTGTGGCTGCTCGGCTGTTTCGTGGGTCTCCTCGGTCTGGGGCTGGGAACCTCGATGCAGCTGCTGGTCCTCGTCGTGCAGAACTCCTTCCCCATCGAGGAGGTCGGCACCGCCACGGCGAGCAACAACTACTTCCGGCAGGTCGGCGCGACACTCGGCGTCGGCGTCGTCGGCAGCGTGTTCACGACCCGGGTGGCCACGCTGATCACCGAGCGAATTCCCGACGCAGCAGATGCCGGGATCCACGCCGACTCACTCACCCCCGCCATCGTGCAAGGTCTGCCCGAATCGCTGCACCTGGCGGTCATCGAGTCGTACAACGAGGCTCTCACCCCGATCTACCTCGCGATCGCTCCGCTCGCGCTCATCGCAGCGGTGTGCCTGTTCTTCGTGATCGAGAAACCGCTCGCGACGACGATCGAGCGGAAAGCAACAGTCTCGAAACCCTGACGCTCAGCGTCTGACACCCCTGCACGCTCAGCGTCTGACACCCCTGCACGCTCAGCGTCCGGGCAACCACTTCATCGCGGCGACGAACGGCGCCAGCACTTTCGCCCACGCCTTCTTCGGCAATCCCCGTGGACCGTCCAGGTTGAGCAAGCGCGTCGTTGCGATGGTCTGCGCCTCTGTGTACTTGAGCAGACCGTCGGGACCGTGTCGCCGGCCCACACCGGAGATGCCCATGCCGCCCATCGGGGCGTCGGTACTACCCCAGGCCGGCGCGTACCCTTCGTCGACGTTGACGGTGCCCGCGTGGATACGCGCTGCGATCGCCTCGCCCTCGGCCTTGGTGCGCGCCCACACCGACGCATTGAGGCCGTACTCGGTGTCGTTGGCACGACGGATCGCATCCTCGACATCGTCCACCGGATACACCGACACGAGCGGCCCGAACGTCTCATCGGCGTAGCACTCGGCGTCTTCGGGAACGTCGGTCAGGACGGTCGGTTCGTAGAACAGCGGCCCCAGGTCCGGGCGCGGCCTACCGCCGGCGACGACGGTCGCGCCCTTCGCGACGGCGTCGTCCACGTGCCCCGACACGGTCTTGACCTGATCCTCGTTGATGAGTGATCCCATCTCGGTGCCGAAGTCGTAGCTCGCACCGAGCGCGACCTTACGCACCCGATCACCGAACATCCGCAGGAACTCGGGCGCGATCGACTTCTCGACGTAGATCCGCTCGATCGAGATGCACAGCTGACCGGAGTTCGAGAAGCACGCGCGCATCGCGGCTTCGGTCACCTCGCGCAGGTCGGCGCCCTCGGTGACGATCATGGGGTTCTTGCCGCCGAGCTCGGCGGAGAAGCCGATGAGACGTCGCCCGGCCTGCTCGGCGAGGAGACGACCGGTCTGCGAGGAACCCGTGAACATCAGATAGTCGGTGTTCTCGACGAGTGCGGTACCCACCACCGAACCGGGGCCCGGCACGACGGCGAACAGGTCGCGCGGCAGCCCCGCCTCGTAGAGCAGGTCGGCGACCGCAAGTGCGCAGTACGGGGTCTGGCTGTCGGGCTTGAGCACCACGGCGTTGCCCGCGAGCAGCGCGGGGATCGCGTCGGAGACGGCGAGGGTCATCGGGTAATTCCACGGCGCGATCACCCCCACAACCCCCTTGGGATGGTGCCGCACCGTGGTCTTCGTCAGGACGGGGAGCATTCCCGTGGCACTGCGTGGGCGCAGCAGTTTCGCGGCTGTGCGCGCGTAGTAGCGCGCGGTCATCGCGATGTCGAGCACTTCTTCCTGCGCCGATGCCCGGGATTTGCCTGTTTCGGCCTGCGCCATGTCCATGAGCGACTCGCGCTTCGAGATCAGCAGGTCGCGATAGCGGTGGAAGATCTCGGCGCGCTCCTGGACCGGCGTTTGCACCCACGCGACCTGCGCCTTCCGTGCGCGGTCGATCGCGGCTTTCGCGTCGTCGGCCGTGCCGACGGGCACTGTCGCGATCTCGCTGCCGGTGAAGGCCTCGACGACGGGTCGCGTGGGACGCGAGGAGGTGTCCTCGATCGCGATGAGGTCGGCGAGCCTCGTGAAGGTCGCAGCGTTCGGAGCAGGCATGTCGCACCCCTACCGGTGAGTAGAAATTGGAGTTACACCAAACTACCGCGTCGGCATGGCCCTGTCAGCCCGGTGAAACGGCCTATCGTCGTCCGTCGGCGTGCGAAGTAGTCAGTGCACCGAAGCCTGAGTGGTGTTGTGCTCGTGAATGAGTTGAAGTGCGCGGTCGCGATCACGGGCGTCGAGCGCGTCGACGAGATCGACGTGGAGTTGCTGACGTTCGGCGATGTACTCCGACAAGGGCCGATCACCGACGGGTTCCACGGAGACCGTGTGGGATTCGATCAGATCGAGCAGGCTCACATAGATCGACTTCAAGATTCCATTGGGACTGACCCGTGCGATCGCAGCATGTAAGTCCCAGTTGGCACGCACGAAACCCGTCGGATCTCCGGCGTCTACTGCTTCCTGCATCACGGCAAGAGCCACCCGCATCCGAGCGATATCCGCCGCGGAACCGTACTGAAGCGCGTCCTCGACGAGCAACGGATCCAGGGCGTCGCGGATGCGGACGGCGTCCGCGACATCACCTTCCGCTGCATCGAGGGAGAGGATGGAATTCCCCAGGCGGGCAATGGGAGTGGGTGAAGCAGCGAACAATCCCCCACCCGGCCCCGAGCGGACGGTGATCACCCCGCGCGACTGCAGTATGCGCAGAGCTTCGTTGAAGGTGCCCTTCGCGACGCCGCATTGCTCCTGGAGTTCCTTCTTGGTACCGAGACGCGCGCCGGGCGGCGCCTGCTCTGCGAGTTGGCCGACAGCCAGCGCGGCCTGCTCGGTGCGGCTCAGCGATGCGTCCATCATCATCCGCTGCGCGAGATCGGTCATCGTGTCCTCGTTCCGTCGTGCCCAGCCCCATATTGCCGGTGTCATTCTCGGCGCCGTCGAGCGAGGCATGCCCATTTTAGCCCATTGAGCATGCTTGATAGGGATCAATTCGGTCGAAATGCTTGACATGCGAGGTGGGTCACAGCATTCTGTATCTATTGAACATGCTCAATAGGGCTGAATTGCCGTTCCTATTGCACTCGAACCCGAGGAAGAGCAACCACCATGCAGGACAAGACCCACGACGTTGTGATCGTCGGCGCCGGACCCGTAGGTCTGGCGCTGGGACGAATGCTCGGCCTACGCGGCCACGACGTGACGATCCTCGAACGCTGGCCCGAGCCGTACCCACTGCCCCGGGCCGTCCATTTCGACGACGAGATCGGCCGCGTCTTCCAGTCCATGAACCTGACCGAGGAGATCAAGGCAATCTCCGAGGCAGTACCCGACTACTACGAGTGGCGCAACGCCGCCGGGGAATCGTTGGTGAAGATCGACTGGTCCGGAACCGGTCCGAGCGGGTGGCCGACGGCCAGCTTCTTCTCCCAACCTCAACTCGAGAAGGTCCTCGACGCGGCGGTCGAGGAGATGCCGAACGTCACCCTGCTCCGCGGCGCCGAGGTCGTCGGTATCGACGAGCGCGCCGACAACGTCGAAGTGACCTTCACCAGCACCGTCGTCAAGCAGCGCCAGATGTCGGCCCGGTACGTGATCGGCTGCGACGGCGCCAACAGCTTCGTCCGCGAACGCATGGGCGCGACCATGCACGATCAGGGCTTCTTCTTCGACTGGCTGATCGTCGACACCATTCCGCTCGACGACCGCACGTGGGCGCCCCAGAACTGGCAACTGTGCGATCCCACCCGGCCGACCACCGTGGTATCCGGCGGACCGGGACGCCGCCGGTGGGAGTTCATGCGCCTGCCCGGTGAGACCCGGGATGAATTGAACACTCCGGAAAAGGCGTGGGAGTTGCTCGCTGCCTGGGACCGCACCCCCGAGAACAGCGAACTCGAACGCCACGCCGTCTATACCTTCGCCGCACGCTGGGCGGACCGCTGGAACGCCGGGCGTCTGGCCCTCGCCGGCGACGCCGCGCACCAGATGCCACCCTTCGCCGGGCAGGGCATGTGCTCGGGAATCCGGGATGCAGCGAACCTGTCGTGGAAGCTCGACCGGGTCCTGCGCGGAGAATCCGACCTCGCCTTGCTCGATTCCTACACCTCCGAGCGCAGGGAGCACCTGCAGCATGCGATCACGATGTCGGTCGAACTCGGCCGGGTCATCTGCGTCCTCGACGAGAAGAAAGCCGCCGAACGCGACACCCGGATGATCGCGGGCGGCGCCGACCCTGCGAAGGTTCTGCCCGTCACCGCTCTTCCCGTCCTCGGAAAGGGGGTCACCGCGCAGAGCGGCGACGTCGCCGCCCTGCGGGGCACTCTCGCGCCGCAGTTCCCGGTGCGCGCGAATGGCCGCGAACAGCTGCTGGACGAGGCCACCGGCTACGGCGGCGTTCTGCTGGTGCGCAGTGACGCCGCCGCGCAGCCCGATCCCGGGTTACAGACGCTTCTCGTCGACACCGTGGTCCACCTGGTCACCGTTGGCGACCACGGCGCACCGAATCTGCACGACGTGACCGGCACGTGGTCCCACTGGTTCGACGGGAACGGGATCGAAGCCGTCCTCATTCGCCCCGACCATTACATCTTCGCGGCCGTCACAGACAGTGGGCAGTTGCCAGGTCTGCTGGCCGAATACCGTGACCGCCTCCGCGTCACCATCGTCCCGACGGTCTCGCACCCCGCGTCTACGTCCGCCTGACCAACACCACTCCAGGAGAACTGCTTTCATGCGTATCGCCAATATCGACAACCGTGCCGCACTCGTCATCGGAGACGAGAGTTCCGAGCGAGGCGTCGACCTCGCCCACGCCTCCGGCGGCCGGTTCGGACCCGACCTGCCCGCCGTTTACCAGGCATGGGACGCCGTCACCGCCTGGGTCGCCGACCAGGATTTGACTGCCCTGGCCGACGACAGCTTCGCGATCGACCGCACCCTGCTGGGCGCGCCGTCGCCGGCACCGCGTCAGGTCTTCGCCGTGGGCTTGAACTACCACGCCCACGCCGCCGAATCCGGCTTCGACTCCCCCACCCACCTACCGCCGGTGTTCACCAAGTACGCCTCGTCCTTCACCGGCCCCGACACCGACGTGGTCATCCCCACCGGCGGCAACGTCGACTGGGAGGTCGAACTCGTCGCCGTCATCGGCCGCGAAACCAGCAACATCGACGCCGCCGACGCGTGGGCACACGTCGCCGGCCTCACCGCCGGGCAGGACATCTCTGAGCGGATCACCCAGACCCGTGGTCCGGCACCGCAGTTCGGCCTCGGCAAGTCCTTCGCCGGATTCTCCCCGCAAGGCCCCTGGCTGGTCACCCCCGACGAGTTCACCAACCCCGACGACCTCGAACTCGGCTGCACCATCGACGGCGAAGAAGTCCAGAAAGGCCGCACCCGGGACCTGATCTTCCCCGTCTCCGAACTCATCGCCACCCTCTCCCGCAACGTGACTCTCTACCCGGGCGATGTCATTTTCACCGGAACCCCGGCCGGGGTCGGTGTCGGCCGCGAGCCGCAGCGGTTCCTGCAGGCCGGCGAGAAACTCGACAGCTGGATCGACGGGATCGGTCAGCTGCACCAGCGTTTCGTCACCGACCCCGACGCGAAATAGGTAAGGAACCAGGACCATGGCTCTGCACGGACTGGGTAAGGTCACCATCGGCGTCCCCAACGTCGACGACACCATCGCCTATTACAACGATTTCGGTCTCGAACACCGCGGGCACGGACTGTTCGCGACCCGCAACGGCGGCGAACAACTCGAGATCGTGCATGCCCCCACCCGGCGGCTGGTCGAACTGGCCGTCGCCGCCGATGACACCGACGATATCGCCGCGATCGCCAGGCGGTTGCGTGGGCTCGGCTCGCCGGTCGACGAGGACGGCACCTCCGTCAGTGCCGTCGAACCGATCACCGGCACGATCGTCAGGGTGGTGGTCCGTCCCCGGATCGTCATCGCACCCGAGGTATCGCCGACGCCGTACAACGGCCCGGGCCGGATCGACCGCTGGGGGCGGGCACCGTTCCTCTCCCGCACCGAACCGGTGCGCCCGCGCAAGCTCGGGCACGCGGTGATCGGATCCACCGACCTCGAGACGACGATGAAGTTCTTCACCGACGGCCTGGGCTTCAAGGTGAGCGATTACATGGGCGACAAAGCAGCGTTTCTACGCTGCTCGGTCGAGCATCACAATGTGCTCGTCATGGCCGCACCGGTGAACTTCATGCACCACACCAGCTGGCAGGTCGACGACATCGACGAGGTCGGACGCGGCGCGCACGCGATGCTCGAGGGCAATCCCGAACGGCACATCTGGGGACTCGGCCGGCACTACGCCGGCGCGAATTTCTTCTGGTACCTCAAGGACCCGGCGGGGAACTTCTCCGAGTACTACTCCGACATGGACACCGTCCCCGAAGACGAACTCTGGAGCCCGGAAGTGCTACACGGCCTGCAAGGACTGTACGCCTGGGGTCCACCGCCGCCGCCGTCGTTCCTCGAACCCGACGACCTCGCGGCCCTGATGACCGGAGCACACTCCACAACAGGGTGACTCACTCCGCGCCGTCGATGGGACCGCAGACCGGTTGGGATGCGCGTGATAGCGCACCCATCCCGCCAAGAACGGGTCCGTGCCGCGACCGGAGCGCCTCTTCACCCGTAGGCACGGGCCGAAGTGGGTGCGGCCTGGGAATTGGTGGTCAATTCCCAGGCCGTACCCCGTACACACCCCACCTTCACCGAGCATGCCCCTCCCGACCCGCGAACGCTACGGCGTCTATGGCGGAACCTCCGAACTCGACCGACGAACTGCACTCACCGCGTCCACCCCTGCACAGCGAACCAACTGAGGAGCCTGCCATGCCCATCGGCCATGTCGTCACCTTCACCTTCACGCCAGACCTGTCCGCCGAGGAAGTCACAGCGCTCGGAGAGTCCCTCGACGCCCTGTCAGCGTCGGTCACCGGAATCGAATCATACTGGCACTGAACTGATTTGGGGGTTCGTCCCGGAAACGCCGACTACGCGGTCTCCGCAGTCTTCACCGACCACGATGCCCTCACCGCATACATGGCCTCTCCCGAACACCAGCGCATCGTCACCGAACTCATCGAGCCCCACCTGCAGGACAAGAGCTCTGTCCAGTTCCCCGTCCCCTCCCGCTGATACAGGAACAACACCCTATCCCGAGCAGTGATACTCGCTTCCGTCGACAACGGCGAAGCAGCGGCCGCCCGCGCGATCGCCCTCGGTCATCCGCTGGGTATGTCCGGGGCCCGGATCGCACTGCATCTCGCGCTCGAATTGAAGCGTCGTGGTGGCGGTGTCGGCGCGGCTGCATTGTGCGGTGGCGGCGGCCTGTTCCAGTTCGCCAAGTGGACAGTCGTCGACGCAAAGCGGCTATTCATCGAGAAGCGCGCTCTCTACCGTGATCCCCAAACCAACTAGTGCGACAGATAACACACCGTGCATGACTGTTATTCACGACACCAACGAGGAGCCTCAATGGGATCGATATCGCGGCAACGACCTTCAGGACGACTGGGCATGGCGCTATGTGCATCCGCTCTCCTGACGGGAGTCACCGTCGCGTGCGCCGGCCCAGCTGAGAGCGGTCCCGCCCCCTCCGCTTCCCAGGAGGTCGGTAAGCCCAACATCTTGATGGTGCTCATCGACGACCTCGGCTACACCGACCTGGGACCATACGGCGGGGAGGCAGCCACACCCAATATCGATGACCTGACGCAAGAAGGGGTGCAATTCAGCAACTTTCATGCATATCCCGTCTGCGCCCCCACCCGCGCAGCGCTGATGACCGGTCAGGACCCCCACCGAGTGGGACTGGGATCGATGGAGGGATTTGCACCTGCAGGGGTCCCACCCACCACGCCGGGTTACCGTGGCTCACTCGAAGGCGAATACACGGGAATCGCAGAGGTTCTGTCGGATGCCGACTACGCGACCTACCAGGTAGGAAAGTGGCATCTGGGTGAAGAACCGGAACAGACACCCCAGGCTCTCGGATTCGACCAGAACTTCACCATGTACAACGGCGCCGCTTCCCACTACGCGGACATGCTCCGCCACGCGCCCGGCACCACCCCACCCGAGGACACCGTCCACTACGAGCGTAACGGCGAACGGGTCGACGACCTGCCCGCAGACTTCTACTCCACACACGCGTACACGGACGAGATGCTGCGCATGATCGATCAGGGACAGGATTCGGAGGGTCCATTCTTCGGCTACCTCGCGTACACCGCCGTGCACGATCCACTGCAGGCACCGGATACGGACCTGATCGACCACTACCTCGATCTGTACCGTGATAGCAACAACTACAACGAATTGCGCGCAGCGCGGCTAGACCGGTTGTCCGAAAGAGGCCTGATCGATCCGGATGTCGCCACCCGCTGGCCGACGCAAACCCCCGATTGGAACACCCTGACGCCGGAGCAACAGTACGACCTCGCCTACCGTATGGCGGTGTACGCCGCAATGATTCAGGATGTGGACACGCAGGTCGGTCGGCTGACGGACCATCTGAAGGAGGTGGGCGAGTACGACAAGACGCTGATCGTCCTCGCCAGCGACAACGGTGCCGCCGGTTCATCTCGGGAGCTGTACACATCCCAGCCCGGTAGCCTGGAATGGCAGAACGAACACTATCCACTGGCCGGCGAGGTCGAGGCATACGGTCGGCCCGGTTCTTACGCCACACTCGGATTGCCCAACGCTCAAGTCTCTTCCGGACCCTTCTTCAATTCCAAGACCACGGTCTTCGAGGGTGGGACGCGGGTACCGGCGATCGTCAAGACACCGCTCGGCGACGACAACGTTGATGGCGACGAGCCCAGGGTGGTCGACACCTTCGCCCACATCAGCGACCTGTACCCCACGTTCGCCGAATACGCGGGAGCGAACCTGGAAAACCCCGGTGCGCTCTTGGGTGACTCGGCGAAGGCATTGCTCGACGGCACGTCCGACGCAATCGGCGACGATGAGTTCGGCATGGAAATGTTCGGCCATCGTGTCTACCGCGACGGCGACTGGAAGCTGGTCTTCGCGCCCACCACCACCGGAGGTAGCGGCAGCTACTCCCTCTACGATCTCGGCAACGATCCGGGCGAAACCGTCGATCTGATCGACGCGCACCCGGACATCGCGCAACAACTCGCCGACAGATGGGATCAGTACGCCTCCGACAACGGCGTCGTACCAGCCACATTCGAAGCAGTGAATGCCGACGCCCCCCGTACCGCAGGGATCATGTACTCGATCGATTGGGCAGAGTAAGGAACCGGCAGCGAAGGGCGTTCGGAATGAGCAAGTGCTGCACACCGACGAACCTTGCGGGGGATCTTCCCACGCGGCTCACCGAGTCAGACAAACGCGTCTCCAGCGAGCTGGATGAGGCATCGACGCCATCTCGCGGGAATCGGCATCCCACGGTGACCGCCATTCCCGCGGGCACATTTCTCATGGGCGACCACTTCGGGGAGGGCTACCCGCAAGACGGTGAAACCCCGGTACACGCGGTTTCCCTGTCGGACTTCGGCATCGCTGCAACGGCGGTGACGAACCGGCAGTTCTCCGCCTTCGTCAAGGCGACGGGGCACATCACGACGGCAGAGCGATTCGGCGTGTCGGCCGTGTTCCACCTGGCATTTCGAGGACACCGATCGGACATACTGCACCGAGCCCGGGAAACTCCGTGGTGGTTCGCCGTCAAGGGTGCGGACTGGAAACATCCAGACGGGCCTGCGTCGGATATTTCCGGTCGCCAGAACCACCCCGTGGTACACGTCTCGTGGGAGGACGCAAACGCATACTGCACGTGGGCAGGAGGTCGTCTCCCCACCGAGGCCGAGTGGGAGTACGCCGCACGGGGCGGGTCGGACCGCATGCGATACCCGTGGGGAGACGAGCTGAACCCCCGGGGTCAGTGGCGGTGCAACATCTGGCAGGGTCAGTTTCCCGTGGAGAACACTGCCGAGGACGGATACCTGACCACGGCGCCGGTAAAGAGATACCGGCCCAACGGCTACGGCTTGTGGCAGATGGCGGGAAATGCCTGGGAATGGTGCCACGACTGGTTCGCTGACGACTACTACGCACGCTCCGTCACCCATGACCCAACCGGTCCCGAGGCCGGCACACAACGCGTGATGCGAGGTGGGTCCTACCTGTGTCACGACTCGTACTGCCACCGGTATCGGGTGTCGGCGCGATCATCGAATACACCCGAGTCGACCTCGGCCAACGTCGGCTTCCGCTGCGCCACCGACAGGCAGAACGTGGCACCGACTCGACAGTAAAGGCAGACGACGCGATACCCCACTGCGTGGCCACCAATGCCGCGCTAGTCAGGCAAACTTTGTTACTCAGTTATTCTGAGTATAGGCTCGAACACAAGGTCCGCCCCCACCGCTGGGTGTGACACTGTTCCCGTACCCCGAACCAAGTGAGGTTTCCTGTGGCCAAACTCGAAATCATCGTTGCCAGCACCCGTCCCGGACGGATCGGACGTCAGATCGGTCAGTGGATACTCACAGACGCGGTTGCGCACGGCGGCTTCTCCGAGGTCGAACTCGTCGACCTCGCCGAGGTGAACCTGCCGTTCATGAACGAACCCCATCACCCCCGCCTGGGCCAGTACACCCACCAGCACACCCTCGACTGGAGCGCAAAGGTCGCCGAAGCCGACGCCTTCGTCTTCGTGATGCCGGAGTACAACTACGGCTACAACGCCGAATTGAAGAACGCGATCGACTACCTCCACAACGAATGGAAGTACAAGCCGGTCGGGCTGGTCAGCTATGGCGGCGTCTCCGCGGGAACGCGTGCGGCCCAGATGATCAAACAGGTGGTGACCACCCTGAAGATGACCCCGGTCATGGAAGCAGTATCCATCCCCTTCGTTGCCCAGTTCCTCGACGAGAACGGATCCCTCGTCCCGGACGACACCATGACGGGCTCCGCCAAGGTGATGTTCGACGAACTGGTCCGGGTCAGTGAGGCATTGCGGCCACTGCGCTCAGGCGAATAGCGACGGCCTCCGCTCAGAACAGGAGGATCCATGGATCACGTTCACCCCGTCTGCACCCGTTTCCATACGGCGATCGAACTGATCGGGGCACGCTGGACCGGCGCAATCCTGCGTGCGATGTTCACAGGGGCACATCAGTATTCGCAGATCAAAACCGCAGTTCCGGGCCTGAGCGACACCATGCTCACTCAGCGGCTTCGTACTCTCGAGGCGGAGGTCATCGTCGAACGACACGTGCTGCCGACCTCACCGGTCCAGGTGGAGTATCACCTCACCGACAAAGGCCGGCAGCTCGAGCCGGTGTTCGCCTCGGTCATCGAGTGGTCCCACCGCTGGATCCCGCTCGACCCGGATGAAGGGGACACCGAGACCTGCAATGTCACATCCGCGACATGATTGCCCTTCTCAGGACGAGAATCCAACGCGGAATACCGAAATCAGCCGCGCGTCACGGCCTTGGCGAGTCTCGCAACGGCAGTGGCCTCGTTGACCAAGAGGTGGTTACGCACCTCCTCGTTGATTTTCTCCGGAAGACGGCTGCGAGCGGCGTCGACGAGTGCCCTGTGCGACCGCTCGCGGTTGACTCGGTCCTCTGAGGCAGCATCGATCGGGTCGAAGGTCAACCGGGTGTACCGCTCGGACGCGTCCCAGAGCTGGTTGAGGAAACGCATGCCCCACTCACCCGCAGCAGGGGAAATGAGCTGCGCATGGAACTCTCGGTGCAGATCCCATCGAGATTCGGTGTCGTCGTGGTCGCAGAGGGCGGTCACGAGTTCATCGAGCCCATCGAGCTCATCGTCGGAGCGTTTCATCGCCGATTGCACGGCGAGTTCCGGTTCCATGCAGAGGCGTAGCCGGTAGATGCTGCGCAGGTCGTCCAGGTCGATCGGTGCCACGACAGCACTCCGCGACCGGGAGAGCCGGATCATTCCCTGAGCCTGCAACTGGCGCAATGCTTCTCGGACAGGAACGTGGCTCACACCCAACTGTTCAGTGAGCGATTGGACGACCAGTGGTTCACCCGGCGCCAGCGATCCGTCGAGAATCGAGCGTCGGATTTCATGTAACACCAGATCCACCGCCGACGCGGCACGTGGTGCGACCGAACGCACGACATTCTCCCGGGTCACAAGTTCCCTCCTCGGTGCACACCCACGATGACATCCACCGTAACGCGTCTTTCCACATTTTGATAGTTGACATCTTATAAGATCTAATCGTAACGTGTGTCACACCCCGAAGCGAGTTCGCACATCAGGTGCGCCCAACGAGGAGTTCACATGGGATCTGCCCCCCGGCTTGCGCACGTTGTCCTCCAGACCGGTCAACCCGAAGCGATGACCGAGTTCTACACCACCCTCCTCGACGGCCATGTCGTCTTCTCCGGCCACGGCCTCACCTTCATCACCTGCGACGAGGAACACCACCGCATCGCGTTCGTCGCACCACCCGAGGGCGTCGAGCCGAAAAGCCTCACCAGCGCTGGAATGCACCACATGGCCTTCACCTTCGAAACCCTCGACGACCTACTCGAGCGCTTCGAGAAACTCGCGGCGAAGAGGATACGTCCAGCAACACCGATCCAGCACGGTGTGACGACTTCTCTCTACTACCGCGATCCCGACGGCAACTTCGTCGAACTCCAGATCGACAATTTTGCCGACCCGGACGAAGCCACCGCCTATATGCGCGGCCCCGACTACGACGAAGACGGCGTCGGCCCGGCTTTCGACGTCAAGCGGATGATCGAGGCCCGCAAGGCAGGCGCAACGGTCGACGAGCTCACCACCCGCGCTTGGGCGCACGCCGGACCGACGCTGCCCGATCCGATGATCGCGCTCACCTCCACCGACGTCACCATTTGACCGAGCGCCACCTCCAGCGAAAGGCACACGAATGTCGAACAGCATCGAGGCTGCGACGCACCCGGTCGTGGTCGTCGGCGGCGGTCCCGTCGGCGTCAGCACCGCAATCGAACTCGCCCGCCACGGCGTCCGGCCGGTCATTCTCGAGCAGCGCCGCCGCGGGGAGCACTACCCCGCCCGCACCAACCTGACCAACCTGCGCTCGATGGAGCATTTCCGGCGCTGGGGCATCTCCGACCTGCTACGCGAAAACGACCCGGTCGGCGACGATTTCGTCCGCAGCATCACCTACGTCACCGCGCTCAACGGACACATCGTCGCCGATCTGACGAAGATCTTCGCGTTCGAGGACCAGATACCGTTCGCATCCGACCGACCCGAGTTCGCACCCAACGCCGGCATCGAGGAGACGTTGCAGCAGGCTGCCAGCGCCAACGAGTCGATCGACATCCGCTTCGGCTCCGAGGTCACCCACGTACAGCAGAACAGCGACAGCGTGCACGTCACGTACCGTGACGCCATCGGCGAACACACCCTCGCGGCGCAGTACCTCGTTGCCGCAGACGGCAGTCGCAGCCCCATCCGGCACGAGCTGGGTATCCGCATGGAGGGCATACCGGATCTGGTACAGGCCAGCATCTGGCACATCCACGCACCCGGGTTGAAGGAGCGCATGACCGTCGGCCGGTCGTCGTTCTTCTTCTTCATCAACGAATTCCGCGACAACATGATGCTCATCGCGCAGGACAGCGACGACCACTACATGTTCGGCCTGCTTCCTGTCTCTCCCGACGTCGACCCCGAGGACTGGAACGCAGCCCGCGCCGCGTTGTTCCGCAACGTCGGTTTCGAGTTCGACGTCGAACCGCTCGCCGGCGGCCGGGTGCGGGTGCACTCGCTACTGACCCCGAAGTTCAACGAGGGCCGTGTCTTTTTCGCCGGTGACGCCGCGCACCTGATCTCCCCGATGGGCGGGTTCGGCATGAACCTCGGTATCGGCGACGCGGCCGACCTCGGATGGAAGCTGGCCGCCGTGCTGGGTGGCTGGGGTGGGCCCGCGCTGCTCGAGTCCTACGGTGCCGAACGGTCCTCGGTGATCACCTGGATCCAGGAGGCTTGCATCGGCAACACCCAACGCAACGCCGAATCCTTCACCACCGACGGACTTTCCGGCAACACTCCCGAATCGGCTGCTCTGCGCGAACAGGTGGGCCACCACATTGCCACTGTCAAAGTCGAGGAGTTCAAGAGCTTCGGAGCCCAACTCGGTACCAACTACCACGGCTCGGCCATCGTGATTCCGGACGGCACCGAGCCGCCGCTGCTGACCCAAGGTGACTACACACCGTCCGCCGTACCAGGTTGCCGGGCACCGCACGTGTGGCTCGACGACTCCACCTCCCTCTACGACCGGTTCGGTGTCGGCTACACCCTGCTCGTCACCGAAGGCGGTGCTGACACCGGACGGTTCGTGGCGGCCGCCCGCGAACGGCGCATTCCTCTCGACGTGCTGACCCCCGACCACCAAGGGCTGCGCGAGTTGTACGGTGCGCGGTTCGCCCTGATCCGACCGGATCAGCACGTGGCTTGGCGGGCCGACGTCCTACCGGTAGATGCCGGACCCCTCCTGGATGTGGTCCGCGGCGCGGCTGCCGTCCCCTCGAGCGGCTCGGAAGCAGCTGTGGAATCGGCAGCCGTATGACCTCGACTGAAGGTACTTCGCCACAATCGATCGAAATCGACGGTGTGCGCTGGGCGTACACCGAGCAGGGTTCCGGCCCTCTGGTGCTGTTCCTGCACGGCACCCTATCGAGTTCGGCGATGTTCGACGCGCTCGTCGACTCCCTCGCCGACCGCTACCACTGCATCGCGGTGGACTGGCCCGGCCATGGACACAGCGGATACGACCCCGATGGATGGACCTCGGACGATCTCGTGGAGTCCCTGGTCCGGTTCCTCGACGCGCTCGGTGAGCCGTCGGCGGCGTTCGTCGGGTTGTCGCAGGGAGGCGCAGTGTCTCTGCGAGTCGCTCTCCGCCACCCCGAGGTGGTCGATGCCCTGGTGACGATGAATGCGGGGCCCGACGGTCCCGCCGCTCCAGCGCTGGAAGCGATGGCCGAACTCGGCCGGGTTCTTCGATCGGCGGGTGACGACGAGCGCCTCGAAATCGCGACCCGGCAGCAGCAGATGTTCCACGCCGATGGCTGGGTGGACGCCAACCCCGAAGCCGCTCAGCGAGAACTGGAGGTGATGCTCGGACACGACCGGGACGCGATGCCGCTCGTGGTCCGGGTTCCGGCTTCGTACAGCTCGGTCGAGACGCAGCTACCAGACATCGAGTGCCGCACTCTGGTTCTGTGGGGCGAGGAAGACGTGCGCGCGTTCTGGGGTCCGCCGATGGCGGAAGCGATCCCCCACGCTCGCCTCGAGATCATTGCCGGAGCAGGGCACCACATGACGTTCGACGCACCTGCATCAACCGCCCGCGCGGTGGGCGAATTCCTCGACGACGTATTCGCGACGGGAGCCGGGCGTTGACCGACACCAGCCGACCGGAGTTGCTGTGGCGGCCCACCCCGGATGTGGTCGAGCAATCCCTGATCGCCCAGTTCCGCAGATTCCTCAGAGACACCCGAGGTCTCGATCTGCCGACCCACGATGCCCTGTGGAGTTGGTCGGTGGCCGAGATCGAGCAGTTCTGGGCAGCAATCTGGGACTTTTTCGATGTCGGCACCCGCACCCCTGAAGCCGATGTGCTGGTGGGTGGACCAATGCCGAACTACCGATGGTTCCCCGGCACGACAGTCAATTTCGCGCAGTATCTGCTCTCCCGCGGTGAGCCGGCGGACCGTGCCATCCTCACCATCGACGAACGCGGCTCTGCGGAGTGGATGGACCGTGCCGAGTTGCGTCGCCAAACCGGAGCGCTCGCCGCGCACCTGCGAAGTGCGGGCGTGCGCCGCGGTGACGTGGTTGCCGGCTACCTCCCGAACACCGCGCACGCCGTCGTCGCCCTGACAGCCACAGCGACGCTCGGCGCTATCTGGGCGTCGGTCGGCCAGGATTACGCTTCCGGTGCGGCAATCAGCAGGCTCAGCCAGTTGAGCCCCGTCGCACTGATCACTGCAGACGGGTACCGGTTCAACGGACGCACTCAAAACCGGCTCACCGCCATCGACGACATCCTCACCGCGACACCGACTATCAGACACACCGTCGTCATCGACCGGATCGGTGAAGCGACTGCGGGAACGAACCGTCACCTGTGGGACGACGCAGTGGCGGGCGACTCGACGGTCGAACCGGTGGCGGTGGACTTCTCGGATCCGTTGTGGGTGCTGTTCTCGTCCGGCACGACAGGAGTGCCGAAGGGACTGGTGCACAGTCACGGCGGCGTTCTTCTGGAGATGCTCACCATGCTCGGACTCCAGATGGACATCGGTCCCAGCGATCGGTTCTTCTGGTACACCTCACCCAGCTGGATGATGTGGAATGTGCTCGCGAGCGCCCTGGCGACTGGTGCGAGCATCGTCTGTTACGAGGGCGCTCCTGCACATCCGGGTCCGTCAGCGATGTGGCGCCTTGTCGCCGACCATGAGGTCACCTTCTTCGGCACCAGCCCCGGATACCTACAGTCCTGCGCCGCAGCCGGGGTGGAGCCACGTTCGTTGGACATGTCCGCGCTGCGTGGGATGGGAGCCACCGGTTCCCCCCTCTCGGCAGACGTGCACCGCTGGGCACGCGAGCACATCGGCGACATCCCGCTCAACTCCAGCAGCGGCGGTACCGACGTCGCCGGCGCTTTTCTTCTCGGCGCCCCCGACGTTCCGGTCTGGGCAGGCGAGTTGTCCGCCCGCGCGCTCGGCGTGCGGGTCGAATCCTGGGACGAACGCGGTTTTCCGGTCGAGCCCGGCGAGGTCGGTGAACTCGTCGTCACCGCGCCTATGCCGAGCATGCCGGTCATGTTCTGGAACGATCCGGACAGATCGCGCTATCGGGATGCATATTTCGCGGAGTACCCAGGTGTGTGGCGTCACGGCGACTGGCTCACGCTCACCGAACGAGGATCAGCGGTGCTGCACGGCCGCTCCGACGCCACACTGAACCGAAACGGCGTCCGTATGGGCAGCGGAGATATCTACGCTGTCGTCGAGGCTGTGCCTGGAATCGCCGAGAGTGCCGTCGTGGGATTGGAATTGCCGGACGACGACTACTGGATGCCGATGTTCGTGGTCCTCGACGACGGACATGTGCTCGACGACGTGTTGCGCGACCGGATTGTCGCCGCGATTCGCACTCACCTGTCGCCCAGGCACGTACCCGACGACATCCTCGAGGTGACCGGGCTGCCGCATACACGCACGGGTAAGAAGCTCGAAGTGCCGATCAAGAAGATCCTCCTCGGCCACCCGCCGGCCACCGTCGCCTCGCGCGATGCCCTCGACGACCCGAACCTGCTCGACCAGTTCGTCGGGCTACGTCGCGGGGTCCAATAACAGATGCTTCCGAAAGGCAATCGACCATGCGGATCTACAACCTCTCCGGGCGCGCTGCCCTCGGCGTCGACGGCGGTGCCGTCGACATCGCAGACGCCAGCCACGGCCTCTTCTCTCCCAGCCCTCAACAGTTGTATACCCGGTGGGAAGAGTTCACCGCGTGGGCGTCAGGTTTCACAGGATCGCCAACGCTGACTATCGACGAGTCCGCTCTCGACAGCCCGGTTCCGTTGCCACCCCAGGTGTTCGCGATCGGTATGAACTACCGCGAGCACGCGGTCGAAGCCGGCCTTCCCATTCCTGAGATCCCGGTGGTGTTCACGAAGTTCCCTGCTTCGGTGACGGGCCCCTGCACCACGATCTCACTGCCCGAAGGGCAGGTCGACTTCGAATCAGAACTGGTTGTTGTCATCGGCAAGCGGGCCGAAAATGTGGCCACTGCAGATGCGTGGACCCACATTGCCGGTCTGACGATCGGCCAGGACCTCTCCGAGCGGATCACCCAGTGGGCAGGCTCGGCGCCTCAACAGTTCGGACTCGGCAAATCGTTCACCGGCTTCTCCCCGCTCGGCCCCGCGGTGGTGACTCCGGACGAGTTCACCGACCCGACCGACCTGGAGCTCGGCTGCACACTCAACGGTGTGTCGATGCAGAAATCTCGCACCAGCGACATGATCTTCTCGATCGCCGATGTGATCGCATACCTGTCGTCGATTGTGCCCCTGCTCCCCGGCGACGTGGTTTTCACCGGCACGCCCAGCGGTATCGGCGCCACCAGAGATCCGAAAGTCCTACTGCGCCCCGGCGACGAGTTGACCACGTACATAGAGGGTATCGGGACCATGGTTCACACGTTCTCCACCCGACCCGCACCGAACGGACATTCAGCGTGACCACCACAGCCAGCACAGGACACCGTCCAGCCCCACCACTCGACGCCTGGGCCGCCCAGCAAGTAGTCCTCGCGTTCACCGCAGCGCTCGATCGGCTCGACGCCGACGAGATGATCCAGCACTTTGCGGTATCCGGGGTATGGCGGCGCCCCGACGGTGACGTCGCAGGACACGACGGCATCAGGGAGTTCGTAGCCAACCTCGCAGCGGGTACCGTCATGCGACACGTGGTCACGAATACCCGGGTGGCCACCCTCCCCGACTGCCGGCTGCAGTCCGAGTCGTACTTCACCGTATACATCCAGCGACCCGGCACCGTCGCACCACACCTCACCCCATCAGCGATCGGGCGATACCTGGACACACTCGAACGTCGCGGACCCAAGTGGGTGATCGTGGAAAGAGTCGTCCAATTCGACTTGCCCGATTGAGAATTGGGATACTGAATCACCGAAGGTCCTCCGCTGAGAATCCCGCCTCCAGCCGCTGCCGGACGGATCCGAGGTACCTGGCAGCGTCAGCACCGTCGACGATGCGGTGGTCATAGGAGAGGGACAGGTAGGCCATCGCTCGCACCTCGATCTGGAGTGATCCGCCGACGCCACGGGAGGGAACGAGGCGCTCGACGACGGTCCCGATACCGAGGATGGCGGACTGGGGCTGGTTGATGATGGGGGTGTCGAACAGTGCGCCGCGGCTGCCGGTGTTGGTGATCGTGAATGTGCCCCCGGACAGATCGTCGGGCCGGATCGTCCCCGACCGCGCCTGGTCCGCGGAATCGCCGATGACACGGGCGAGTTCGGTGATGGTCAGTCCGTCGGCATGACGGATCACGGGCACCATCAGCCCCTTGTCACTGTCGACGGCCATACCCAGATGCACCGCTCCGTGGTAGGTGACCTCGGTGCAGTCGGTACTGAGCGACGAGTTGACCACCGGATGCTCAGCGAGCGCGCCGACGGCAGCGGCGACGAAGAACGGCAGAAACGAAAGCTTCGTACCGGTGCGGCTGAGAAACTCCTCCTTGTGTGCGGTGCGTAGTCTTGCGATCTCGGTGATGTCGACCTCAACCACCGTCGTCAGTTGCGCCGAGGTCTGCAGAGATTCGAGCATGCGGCGCGCAATGGTCTGGCGGATCCGGGGCAACTTCTCGACTCGGTCCCCAGCGTCTGTCGGCGCCGGCGCAGACACCGTCACGGTGGGCACCGCCGCTGTCACCGGGTCCGCGGGTGCGGGGGTCGGTACTTCTGGTGCGGACGGCTCGGGATCTGCAGAGCCGATCGATGCGAGCGCTGCACCGACCTCGACAACTTCGTCCTCGGCGGCAAGTAGTTCGACGAGAATACCGTTGGTCGGTGAGGGGATCTCGGTGTCGACCTTGTCGGTGGCAACCTCGAGCAACGCCTCACCTTCTTCGACGCTGTCGCCCACCGCTTTGAGCCATCGAGTGATGGTGGCCTCGGTGACGTTCTCGCCGAGGGACGGCAGCGTCACCGAGATGCCTTCTTGTGTCGTCGTCATGTCTTCGTCTTCCTTGGTCAGGCGATCAGATCGAGGCCGGCACGCACGACACTGTCCGTGTCGATCCCGTGATACTTGTACACATCCTCGAGCGAACCGACCTGCCCGAAACTGCTCACACCCAACGCGGCACCACGAACATTGTTGATACCCGTCAAGAACGCCAAAGTGTGCGGATGTCCATCGAGAACGGTCACCATCGGTGCCGCCCGATCAGCGGGGAACACCTGGTCGAGGATCCACGACGGACCATCGGCGAGTCCGCGACGGGCCTGCACCGCCTCGAACAGCTGTCCGGGACTGGTCACACACACCACCTCGGCCGCGATACCCTGATCGGCCAACCTATCTGCCGCAGCGAGGGTTTCGGTGATCACCGCACCCATACCGACCAACGTGACCGCCGGATTCTCGCACTGCCGCAACGTGTACGCCCCTGCCACCACCTGCCGGCGACGACGTTCCCGCGCCGCCGGATCCGACGGAACAGCAGCGAGAGACTGATCGACCGGACGGGTCGACAGGCGCAGATACGACGACGAACCGTCGGGCCGGCCGAGCCGGGAAATGCTGTCGAGCAGTGTCCACTCGACATCGATCGCGAACGCCGGTTCGTAGCTGATGCACCCGGGCTGCTCCAACCCGATCGACGGGGTCTTGATCGACTGGTGCGCACCACCTTCCGCGGCGAGGCTGACACCGGAAGGGGTACCGACCAGAATCGACTGGCCGCCCGCATAGATCCCGTACGACCACGGCTCGAGCGCGCGTTCGACGAACGGGTCGTACATCACCCCGATCGGGAACAGCGGCTGACCCCAGCGGCTCCAGGTGGCACCGAGCTCACCCATCAACCCGACCAGGTTGGTCTCGGCGATGCCGAGCTCCATGTGCTGCCCGGTCGGCTTCTCCCGCCAGTGCATGATCGTCTCGGCATCGTCGTCGAACCAGTTGCGGCGTTCGTTCGGCGACCACACGCCGACCTTGTTCAACCAGCCCGCCAGGTTGGTGGTGGACGAAACGTCGGGGCTGACGGTGATGACGCGTTTCGCCGCATCCGGTGCTTCACGGCTCAAATCCAGCAAGGCCCGCCCCAGCGCGGCCTGGGTGGTGGACGTCCCGGACGGGGTGCGTCCGATGTCGGACGGGACGGCCGGTGGTGTGCCGAGTTCTACCTTGTCGCGGGTCAGACGCTCGGCGGTGGCCCGGCAGAGACGTCCGGCTGCGCTGTCGATAGCGAACCGGGCCCACGGGTCGGAGGTGTCCATGCCGAGCCCTGCTGCGAGCTGGTCGTACTGCTCGACGGTCAGCAGCGACGAGTGGTTCTGCGGGTGGCCTTCGGTGGGCAGGCCGCGGCCCTTGACGGTGTAGGCGATGATCACCGTGGGGCGGGTGTCGTCGATCTGCGCATACGCTGCGCGCAACGCGTCGAGATCGTGTCCGCCGAGGTTGCGGATCGCCTGCAGCAGGGTGGCGTCGTCCAACTCGGCGATCAACGATGCAACCGCTGCGGAATCGGGGCCGTCACCGGGCAGCCGCGTGCGCACCTCGTCGGCGTCGCATCGCAGCATCCGCTGATACTCGGGGTTGGGCATGTCCAGGATCCGGGTGCGCAACGCTGCACCGCCCGGGCGGGTGAACAGTGATTCCAGCAGAGTCCCGAACTTGACGGTGATCACCTGCCACCCGGCGGCCGCGAACATGGCTTCGAGCCGGCCGGCGGCGATGTTCGGCACGACCCGGTCGAGGGATTGGCGGTTCAGATCGACGATCCACACGATCTCGCCGAGTTCGGCGACCGAGTGGTCGAGGACCGCTTCCCACACAGCGCCTTCGTCGAGTTCGGCGTCGCCGACGAGGGAGTACTGCCTGCCGGTGCCTGCGCCGCCGATGGCGGTGTCGACATAGCGGCGGGCGATGGCACCCCAGATCGGGGCGGTCGCGCCGATGCCGACCGACCCGGTCGAATAGTCCACCGGATCCGGGTCTTTCGACCGGGACGGGTAGGATTGCAGTCCGCCGAATTCACGCAGTGTCGTCAGGTACTTCGCGTCCAGCTCGCCGAGCAGGTAGTTGATGCCGTGCAGCACCGGGGACGCGTGGGGTTTGACCGACACGCGGTCCCCCGGCCGCAACTGCTCGAACCACAACGATGTCATGATCGACACCATCGATGCGCACGACGCCTGATGGCCTCCCACCTTGAGGCCAGTGGGGTTCGGTCGAATACGGTTGGCGTGGTGGATCATCGAGGTCGAGAGCCACAACACGCGCTGCTCGATCTCAGCCAGTGTGTCCGAGCTTCCACCGGACACCGGTGCGTGCAGATCAGCGGACGAGGTACTCATGGGTCACTTCCTGATATAGCCGAGTGGACTGGTCGAGAGAAGAGCACCGAACCGGTGTGGTGACACCGAAGTTCCGTGTGCCCGGCCTGCCCTTCGAATTGTTATCTAGGTCACGCCAGACCACAGTATGTCCGGCCCGTCGTAGCAGATAGCCGGTTTGCGAGATGCGCCGTCCAGTAGGCGAACTATGCGGAATCCCTGTGCAGATCTCTCATGAGAGTCGAGCACAGGCATACACTTCCGCAATACCGACCGCAGAATCTCAGCATTCTGCACGGCACCGCCGGCTCGCTCCCCTCGGAGGTAAACAGAATGCCCACCAAGCCCACAGTCGACTCGATAGACGCGAAGATTCTCGCCGCCCTGAGCGAGGAGCCCCGTGCCACCGTGATCGCCCTCGCCGACAGAACCGGTCTGTCCCGCAACACAGTGCAGGCCCGGCTCGGCAAGCTCGAAACGCAGGGTGTACTGCATTCATTCGAACGCCGTATCGATCCCGGCGCCCTCGGATATCCGCTGACGGCCTTCATCCTCACCAGTGTCACTCAGCGCAAGCTGTCGCAGATCGCGCAGGCGCTCGACGGAGTGCCGGAGATCATCGAGGTCCACGGACTCAGCGGCGTCACCGACCTCCTCATCCACGTCGTCGCCCACGACACCGACGACCTCTACCGCATCGCCGGCCGCATCCTCGACATCGACGGCGTCGAGCAAACCACCACCTCGCTCGTCATGCGAAAGCTGATCGACTTCCGTCTGACACCGCTGCTGGCCCCACTCATCGACCGACCATGATTGCATCCTTCTTGGGCAATGTGCTCACTACCCATGCAGGTCGACGCCCGGGCGCGGGCAGAATGCTGAAGCCGATAGCCGCCGATTGCCAGTGAAGCGGCGCGCGTGGTCCACTCCTCACGCGTGCTCGCCCACCACCGAGCAAAGCTTGTGTTGCGCACCATCCTCCGATCCCGAGGATGTCCGGCAGTCCCGCGAAGCCACAATCTGCTCCTTCGCCCGGCGGCGCCGTTCGACAGCCGAACCAGATTCAGAGGACATTCCGTGAGTGCACCGACTCGACTCCGTGACGATCAGCAAACCCACGACGACCAGCAGGCCCGACCCGAGGTCAGGCACCTGCCCGAGCAACTCACCGGAGCGCAGGCCGTCGTGCGCTCTCTCGAAGAACTCGGCGTCGACTGCGTGTTCGGCATCCCCGGCGGTGCAATCCTCCCGGTCTACGACCCACTCCTCGAATCGACACAAGTGCGACACGTGCTGGTCCGCCACGAACAGGGCGCCGGCCACGCCGCCACCGGCTATGCCCAGGCGACAGGCAAGGTCGGCGTCTGCATGGCCACCTCCGGACCCGGTGCCACCAACCTCGTGACGCCTCTCGCCGACGCACAGATGGACTCCGTCCCGATCGTCGCGATCACCGGACAGGTCGGACGCGGCCTGATCGGCACCGATGCCTTCCAAGAAGCCGACATCTGCGGCATCACGATGCCGATCACGAAACACAACTTCCTGGTCACCGACCCGGCCGATATTCCACGCACCATCGCCGAGGCATTCCACATCGCCTCCACCGGCCGGCCGGGCGCCGTGCTCGTCGATATCCCGAAGGACGTGTTGCAGGCGACCACACGGTTCCACTGGCCACCGGCCACCACGCTGCCCGGATACCGTCCCACCACGAAGCCGCACAGCAGGCCGATCCGCGCTGCCGCCGACCTGATCAACTCCGCCGAATCACCCGTCCTCTACGTCGGTGGCGGGGTGATCAAGGCCGGTGCTGCAGAGGAACTGCGTGAGCTCGCAGAGCTCACTGGAATCCCGGTGGTCACCACTCTGATGGCGCTCGGTGCGTTTCCCGACAGTCATCCGCTGCACTACGGCATGCCGGGCATGCACGGGGCCGTCGCAGCGGTGGCTGCGATGCAGCGCAGCGACCTGCTGATCACCCTCGGCGCGCGGTTCGACGACCGGGTCACCGGGCACGCCGACTCCTTCGCCCCGAATGCGAAGGTGATTCACGCCGACATCGACCCCGCCGAGATCGGCAAGAACCGGGACGTCGATGTTCCCATCGTCGGTGACTGCCGCGAGGTGATCCGCGACCTCACAGAGGCGCTGCGTGTCGAACGCGTGGCCCGACCCGCCCCGGATCTGAAGAAGTGGCGTGCGGTGCTGGACGACATGCGCAATACCTACCCGGTCAGTTACGACCGGCCCGCCGACGGCCTGCTGTCGCCGCAACAGGTCATCGAGAGGGTCGGAAGGGCCGCCGGCCCCGACGCGATCTACGCCTCCGGTGTCGGCCAGCACCAGATGTGGGCTGCCCATTTCATCGGCTTCGAGAAGCCTCGAACCTGGCTCAATTCCGGGGGTTTGGGAACGATGGGATATGCCGTTCCGGCCGCACTGGGCGCGAAGCTCGGTGCACCGGAGCGGGAAGTGTGGGCGATCGACGGCGACGGCTGTTTCCAGATGACCAATCAGGAACTCGCGACCGCGGCAGTCGAGGGTGTGCCGATCAAGGTGGCACTGATCAACAACGGAAACCTCGGAATGGTCAAGCAGCTGCAAGCAATCCATTACGAGGGGCGCTACTCGAATATCGACCTCTCCACGCACTCTCGTCGGATCCCGGACTTCGTCAAATTGGCCGACGCACTGGGTTGCGCGGCCCTGCGTTGCGAGCGTGAAGAGGACATCGACAGTGTCATCGCGCAGGCGCGGGAGATCAACGACCGGCCGGTGGTCATCGACTTCATCGTGAGCGACGATGCTCTCGTCTGGCCGATGATCGCTGCCGGCGCGAGCAACGATCAGATCATGGCGGCCAAGGATATTCGCCCCTTGTTCGACGACGAGGACGACGCCGAGCACCAGTGGTCGCAGACCGCGCACCGGACGAAGGGTTGATCGCACGTTGTTCGTGAAGTGGATGGACGGGGACGCATTGCGGATATTGCCGATGGTGGCGTGACTTCTACTGTGACACATGAGTGAGCTGCATTACATCAACATCTGATTGTTGCACCATTCACACGCCTGCGGCGACCCGTCTCGTGACGACCTGCACCAGGCATCCCTGTCGCTTCACCATTTCCCGTGCCCGGAAGGACCACTCGATGTCCATTCGCGATTCCATCGATGATGCGCCGATGAGCAGATACCAGGTCATGGTCGTGGGCATCTGCCTCGCGATCGTCCTGTCGGAAGGCTACGACCTGCTGCTGATGGCGTTCGCCGCCCCCGATGTTGCACAAGAATGGGGCCTGACAGGATCCCAGACCGGACTGCTTCTCAGTAGCGCCCTGGTCGGCATGGCCTTGGGCTCGGCGTTCATCGCGCCCCTGGCCGACCGAACAGGGCGACGCCCCCTGACACTGTGTTGCCTGCTACTGGTCACGGTGACCATGGCGCTCGCCGCACTCACCACCAACGCCGCTCAACTCGGCGCCTGCCGACTGCTGACCGGCATCGGCATTGGCGGGCTGGTGGCGAGCCTGCCTGTCCTGACCGCCGAATTCTCTCCCCGCCGACGCCGGGGAACCATGATCGCCCTGTACACCACCGGACTCCCCCTGGGCGGTGTGATCGGTGGTCTGGCCGCAGCACTGCTCACCTCCACCTTCAGCTGGCGCGCCAGCTTCGTCGCCGGCGCCATCCTGACTTTCCTGCTGCTCGTTCTGGTCTACGTACGTATGCCGGAGTCGATCGACTACCTGCTGGTACGCCGTCCAGCAGGTGCGCTGGAGAAGATCAATGCGACCTTGCCGAGGATGGGGCTGTCACCGATCGAGTCCCTGCCGGCCCCGGAACCGCAGGCCGAACAGGGTATGAAGGCTGCGATCTTCTCCGGGCGCAACGGTATTCGGTCGCTACTACTCGGGTCCGCCTTCTTCATCATGATGGCAGCGTTCTATTTCGCCGCGAGCTGGACTCCGAAGCTCCTTCAGGAGAGTGGAATGTCCGCCCAGCAGGGCATCAGCGGCGGAATGCTCCTCAATCTCGGTGGTGCGGCTGCCACCTTGACCTTCAGCGTTCTCGCAATCGTGGTGAGTAGCCGGATCCTGACCATCGCGGCGCTCATCGGCGCGAGTGTGTCGTTCCTTGCGATGAGCACGGCCCTGGGAAGTCTTGGCACCGCACTGATTGCGGCGGTCGCGGTCGGTGTCTTCGTCAATGCCAGCGCCACGGGACTCTATGCCCTCGCCCCGGATTGCTACCCGGCGTCCGTCCGCGCCACGGCCGTCGGCTGGGCGTCCGCGGTGGGCCGACTCGGTGCCATCATCTCGCCCATTCTGGCCGGCATCCTGATCGACCGGTCCTGGACACCGTCGTCGCTGTTCGTCCTCTTCGCCATCCCGCTTCTGATCGGCACACTCCTTGTCGCAGCGATCAAGATGCCTACTCAACAACGAGCACCTGTGATCACTGCGAGCCCCGAAGGAGCGCGGGCATGAGGGCGTGCACAATCAATTCTTCGGAACACCAACTCTGAGTGGTTGATTCGCCGGCCCGTCGCGCACAACGCGACGGGCCGGGGTGCATCAGGATATCCGAGGAAGGGCTCAGGCTGGTTCAGGCCGGGGTGAGCCACACCGAACTGTCGGCAGGAACGATGGATTCCAACAGCTTCAGCGACGACGAACTACGGAAACTCGGGAGCAGCGACGAAACTCTGGTGCAGTTCGCCGATTCCGCCGATCCAACTGGTCAGCCGCTCACCCGGCTGCAGGAACCGCGGCGGCTTCTGTCCCACCCCCACTCCGGCGGGAGTACCGGTGAAGATGACATCCCCGGGGTAGAGGGTGACCGTTTCGGACAGGGAGGCAATCACCGACGGCACGGCGAAGATCAGATCACTGGTACGGCTCTTCTGGACCTCCTCGCCGTCGATGGCGCAGCCCACCTCCAGGTCGTCGGGATCAGCGAACTCGTCGGGAGTGACCAACCACGGACCTTGCGGAGAAAAGCCGGGGAACGACTTCCCCAGACCGAACTGGGCCGCCGGGCCACGAAGCTGCGAGATCCGTTCGGAGATGTCCTGCCCCACCGTCAGACCTGCCACGTACGACCATGCGTCGGAAGCGGAGACGCGGTGGGCCTCGCGGCCGATCACGACGACGAGTTCCACCTCCCAGTCGACATTTCCACCGGCCGGGATGTTCACCTCACTGTCAGGCCCGGAGAAGCTGGAGACATACTTCGTGAACACCGGCGGCAGCGAGGTGGGTGAGTCGAACCCGGACTCGGCCGCATGATCGTGGTAGTTCAAGCCGATGGCGAATACCTGTCGTGGAGTCGGGGAGGGCGCCCCGAGCCGGCTCCGGTCGATGGCGACACCGTCCTCGGCAAGCGCGGACAGGTCCTCGCCGGCCACCCACGTAGTCAGCTCATCCCAAACTGGGTAGACGTCTGCGGGTGCGGGGCCGAACCTGCCCTGTGATGCGGCGGCCAGATCCACTACCCGCTCGGCTCCGGCCTCGCCGGTCACCAGAGCTGCGCGATTGTCGTAATTGGCGATACGCATGAAGTCCTCGATTCGTCATGGTGCGACCCATCGCTTCGGACGACTCGCAGGGTGAGGCGATACTGTATGACTCAGGTCACGGTCGCCTCGAACCTATGTGGAAACATGCCCGAGGGACTATCCGGTACGCGCACCGGAACGTCCGAACCGCGAAGCCTCACCACCCGGGGCAGTGGTCCCGATCACAAGCAGCTCCTATCATGGGCTGAGAAGATGAGGGAGCAAGGATCAGCATGGTCGATGTGCCGGCGTCAGCCTTCACCGCCGAGACTGCACGGTCTCGTCGTGGATTCTACTGTGCTACCGATGATTTCGATATCTATCGCGCCAGCATCAACGATGCCTTCTACCCGGCACGACTCGAGATCGTGGGCGGGGAGCAACAGCTGTCCGATGCACAGATGCTCGCGGTACGCCTGACCCACATGACCGTCGGCATCGTCCGATTCGGCGCCGATGTCCTCATCGACCCGGGCGCAGTGAGCGGCTATCACATCGACGTTCCGATCACCGGGTCGCTCGATACCAGCTGCGGCCCGCAGAGCGTGGTGGCGACCCCGAAGCGGGCGGCGGTATACACACCCGGCGAGCACACTTTCCTGTCGCGGTGGGCAGCCGACAACACCCAGGTCAGCATCAAGATCGACCGGGCCACACTCGAGCAGGAGCTCGGTCGGATTCTCGGGCGGCCGATCAACGGGCGGGTGCGATTCGACATCGGGTTCGACCTGACCACCCCCGCCGGACAACGGTGGGCGTCAACTCTGCAACTCCTGCTCGACACGATCGCCGACCCCGGGCCCGTGCCCGACCCGGCTCTCCTCGCCCAGGTCGGACATCTCGAACGCGCGCTGATCAGCGGGTTACTGGCCAATCAGGGTCACTCGATGAGCGAGGCGCTCTTCAACAGTGGCGACGACGCCGACAATCCGGCAGCGGTGCGCAAGGTCCTCGACCTCTTGGAGGCCGCCCCGGGCGCCCAGCACACGGTCAGCGATCTCGCCGAAGTCGCCGGTGTGGGAGTGCGCCAACTGCAGAAGCTGTTTCTCGATCGGTTCGAGATGAGCCCGTCGGAGTATGTCCGCAATATGCGCCTGGACGGGGTTCGGGCAGATCTGCTCGCACGCGACCCCGACTGCACAGTGAGCGAGGTCGCGTTCCGGTGGGGATTCAATCACCTCGGACGCTTCGCGCAGTACTACGAGCAGAAATTCGGTGAGACCCCGTCGCGAACACTCGGGATCCGCCAGAACTGACTGGGAACCGAGCTGCCGAGACCGAAGAATCGGCGCGACGAGCATCGCACTCGACGTGACCCGTCACATCGACGATGCTCCCCTCCCCGGTTCGCCTACTGGACGAACGGTCACGCAAACCGGATATTCACGCCTTCACGTTGCCTCTAACGTCGATCTCAACCGGAAGTGAGCCAGGTAACAAGGATCCGATCGGTCGCCCTGGATCACCTATCACCCTCCGGGTGACCGGCCTCGGAGGGTCCACACACGAATCCGTTGCCGGACAAGCTCACCGACGCACCGATGTACTCAGAGGTGTCTCTCGCACCTACCCGAAGGAGTGAACCGTCATGTCGGCAACCCCGAAGTTCGCACACGTTGTCTTCCAGACTGCACAGCCCAAGGAGATGACGGACTGGTACTGCGCCGTCCTCGATGGCCACGTCGTCTACCAGGACAAGGCGTTGTGCTTCATCACCTTCGACGAAGAACACCACCGCGTCGCTCTGCTGACCCCGCCCATGCCGCTCGAGCGCAAGAGCCCGACCACTGCGGCTGCGCATCATGTCGCGTACACCTTCGACCACCTCGACGACCTTCTCGCCCGCTACGAACTCCTCCGCGACAAAGGAGTACTGCCCGCGGTCTCCATCGCTCACGGGGTAACCACCTCGCTGTACTACCAGGATCCGGACGGCAACTTCGTCGAGATGCAGATCGACAACTTCGCGGAGCCCGAGAAGGCCACCGAGTACATGCACGGCCCCGAGTACGCGGGCGACTCCGTCGGACCCGCGTTCGACCCCGAAGCCATGTTGGTCGCCCGCCGTGCCGGCGCCTCCGTCGACGAGCTCACCGACCGCGCCTGGTCGCTCGAAGCCGATCTGCCGGACCCGATGACCGTCCTCGTCGGCGCTCACTGACCCGCCCACCAACCCACGACCGGGGAGGCCCATCATGACCACCACACCCGACGTCTCGTCCACCATCGAGTCCGGTATCGATCCTCAACGGTTCCGGGGTCTGATGGCCCAGGTCTGCGCACCGGTGACGATCGTGACCACCACCGATTGCGACGGCCCGCACGGGGCAACAGCGAGTTCGTTCGCGTCCCTGTCCATGGAACCGCCGCTGATCACCGTGGCGTTCGACCGCAAGTCGGCATTGCTCTCCCGGATCGTGACCACGGGCAGGTTCGGCGTCAACTTGCTCCACCACGGGCAAGAAGATCTCGCGATGCGCTTTGCGAGCCGCGGAGCCGGCGCAGAGCGGTTCAACGGAACGACCTGGCACAACGACACCGGGCTTCCCCGTCTCGACGACGCCGCAGGATGGGTGACCTGCGAGTTGTACAACACAGTCGAGGGCGGCGACCACCTGCTGCTGATCGGTCTGGTCACCAAGGCGTGCAATGTGGAACGGGCTCCTCTGGTCTATGCCAACCGCACCTTCGGCACCCATTCCCGGTTCGCCGAGCGCCCCCGCCGCCCGATCGTCGACCACATCACCGCGTGCGCCTCGGACTGACGATGCTGCTCGGTAAACCGATCCAATTCCGCCTTTCTGCAATGCGATTCGAAGGAACTCCCGATGACTACCGTCGCTGACACCACCACCGTCCCCACCGCCACCGAGATCGTGGAGCGCATCCGCGCGATCCAGCCGATTCTGGCGAAGAACTCCGCCCAGGGAGAAGCAGACCGCCGCGTCCCCGAGGAGTCGATCACCGCCCTCGAGGAAGCCGGTGTTTTCAAAATTGCTCAACCCCGCCGCTACGGAGGCTACGAAACCTCGATGCGCACCATGCTCGACGTATCGTCGGCGGTCGCCGAGGCCGACGGTGGAACGTCCTGGGTGGTCACCCTCTGCAACGTCTGCGCCTGGATGACCGGCCTCTTCCCCGAAAAAGCCCAGGACGACGTCTGGGCAGACACGCCGGATGCGAAGGTCTCCGGTGTGTTCGCCCCGACCGCGGAAGCCGTGAAGGTCGACGGCGGCTTCAAGGTGACAGGCCGCTGGTACTACAACTCCGGCTCATGGCACGCGAACTGGGCGGTCCTGGGGATCCCGATCACCGATGAGAAGGGTGAGGTCGTCGACCAGGGAATTGCCCTGATCCCCCGCACCGACCTGGGCCTGGAGGAGACCTGGTTCGTTGCCGGCATGCGCTCGTCCGGATCGAACTGCCTGATCGCCGACGACGTGTTCGTCCCCGAACACCGCATCATCTCGGCGCCGGCCGTCTTCGGAGGCAATTACGGCACCGAGCTCACCGACGAGGTGCTGTACCGGTCTCCCTTCGTCCCCGTCGTGTGCCTGGTGCTGGCCGGTCCGCAGCTCGGACTGGGCCGCAAGGCACTCGAGCTGGTCACGGCCAAGGCGGATTCGAAGACCATCGCGTACACCTTCTTCAATTCCCAGTCCGAGTCGGTGGCTTTCCAGATGCAGATCGCCGAGGCTGCGATGCTCATCGACACCGCCCACCTGCACGCCTATCGGGCCGCCGACGATATCGACAATGCCGCCGCCGCGGGCGTGGTCCCCGATACCATTTCCCGCGCCCGAGTCCGCGCCGACACCGGCTGGGTGCTCGAGCACATCAACAAGGCCATCAACATACTGATCTCGGCACACGGTGCGGGTAGTTTCGCGGAGAACAACCCGCTGCAGCGCATCTGGCGCGACTCCAACGTGGCTGCACGCCACGCGGTTACCATGCCCGCTGTGGACTACGAGGTCTACGGTAAGGCCCTCCTCGGTCGCGACGACCAGATCACCCCTCTCGTCTGATCGTTCAACAGGGCGAGGCGACGGTGCATACTCGCCCGTCCGCCTCGCCCCGAATGGAGATACCCGATGCGCACCCTCAGCACCGTGGTCGACGACCACGTCCTTGCAGGACACCTGTATCCCGCAGATCACCTGAACCCCCGAGCTCCTCTGCTCGTTGCCCTTCACGGTGGTCTCTACACCGGGCGGTATTTCGACGTCCCGGGCTCGTCCGCAGGATCTTTCGCAGAAATCGCCAATCGCAACGGATTCGATCTGATCACCATCGATCGCCCTGGATATGGTGACAGCACCCTGCTCGGCGAGGAAGAGAACACATTCGCTCGGCAGGCCGAGCTCCTCGACGGAGCCATCGCAGACCTGCTGTCGTCGCGTGACGACTCCACCGGTGTCGTATTGGTGGGTCACTCCATCGGTGGGATGATCGGCCTCGAGATCGCCTCGCGTCGCCCTGGCTGGAACCTCCTCGGAATCTCGGCCACCGGAATGGGAGCCCGCATCCCCACCCACGGCGCCGCCGAAGAACTCGGCGCACTGCCGTTGAGCGGAGTCGTGGACGTACCCGTACCCGAGCGGGAAAAGCTGTGGTACGGACCGGAAGGCAGCTACACCGCGGCAGCGGTCGAGGCAGCGCGACACTCCTATGCCCCGGCTCCCATGGTGGAACTCGCCGCCGCACCGGCGTGGGCTGCCGCCCGGCTCGCCGCCGTCGCCGCCGCAGTCGATGTCCCGGTGCACCATGCACTCGCCGAATTCGACTCCCTCTGGGACTCTTCCACCGATGCTCGCGAACTCTTCCTGTCGAGTTTCTCCGACGACATCCGGATCGAGTCCGAGATCGTTCCCGGCGTGGGGCATTGCCTCGACCACCATCTCACCGGAGCTGCCCTGCACCTGCGACAGCTTGCTTTCGCACTCGACTGTGCGTCGATCTCCCACCCGATCGACTCACACCGCCGGATCTCCACTCCTGCGCTCTGATCCGTCCACCGAATCGAAGGTATGAACTCCATGTCCGACAACACCACTCATTCCGATTGCCTGATGTGCATCCAAGAGGAGTCCGGGCAGGACTCGATCGCCTTCCGCGACGATCTCTGGGCCGGGGAGATCGTCTCCGGCATGGAAGTGCCGGGGTGGTTCGTGCTCAGGACGCGCCGGCATGCCGAACGCATCACCGGTCTCGATGACCGTGAACTGGTTACCCTCGGCCGCCGGGCCCGCGATCTCACCGCCGCCGTCACGGATGTCACCGGGGCACCCGCTACCTATCTGATGGTTTTCGGTGAGAACCACAAGCACTTCCACGCGCTCATCGCCGCCCGCGGAGACGACGTTCCCGCGGACCGGCGCAGCGGGAAAATTCTCCAGCTTGTCACCGAGCGGGCGGACCCTGCGGCCGCTGCAGAGCTGGTCCCCGCTGTGAGGGAGGCGTACGCCCGCCATGCCTCGGTGAACCCATCCAGCGACGGTGCCCGGTCGACACTCACAGACTCCCGCTGAAACACACCCTCGAAAGGGTGATCATCTTGGCAACGATGCAGCAATCGGATGTTCTCGAAGTGGAGAACGCCCGGCTCATGGCGATGACCGAGGGTGATCTGGATACCTTGGATGTGCTCATCGCAGATTCCGCGCTCTACATTCACTCGTCGGGCGAGATCGACACCAAACACGAATACCTGAGGAAGCTTGCGACCGGCCGATTCCGTTATGCAGCAGTCACTGCGGAGAACCAGCACACCACCGACCTGGGAGCGGCAGCCGCGCTCACCTACCGAATGCGGGCGCGCGTCATCTTCCCTGCCGGCCCGCACCTCATCCATGCCCAGGTCACCGCGATCTGGCGGCGATACGACGACGGCATCCGCCTCGAATTGCTCCAGTCCACCCCGATTCCCGCCGAAGCATGAGTCGACACCTCCGGCCGACCTCCTACGGCACGAAAGCAAGGAAGCACATGGACTCCTCTCTCGCCGATCGCCGAGCGATCGACGACCTCATGACCGGATGGATGCGTAGCGACCTCGCCCAGTGGGAGGCGATGCGAGAGCTCTTCCACCCGGACGGCGTCATTGAAATTACTTGGTTTCGAGGGCTGTTCACCGACTTCGTCGATGCGTCCGCTCGCATGGGCGATTCCGCCCTGAAGACCAAGCACGTGATCACCACCCCGGTCGTGACATTCCATGGGGACCGCGCGGTCGCCGAGACCAACGCGATCGTGGTCGCCGAGAACGGAGAACTGAAACTGGGCTGCCAGAGCCACAACCGCTTCTACGACCGCATCGAAAAGCGCGACGGTGTCTGGAAGATAGTCGACCGGCGCAGCATCTACGATATGGGCTCGTTCACCTTTCCCTGCGGGATAGTCGACATCGACTCCGACACCGCTGCCAAATACCCGCCCGAATACGCCGCCTTGGCCTATCTACTCGACAAGAGCGGCTTCCCCGTCACCGGCACGTTCGCCACCAAGGGCAGCGCCCTCGAAGCCGAGCTCAAGGTATCCGGCCGACGCTGGTTGGAGGACGCCCGATGACCTCCCTCACCCGCGTCACCGGTGTTCGTGTCTTCGACGGTGAACAGCTGCTCCCCGACCGCATGGATGTCACCTTCGGCACCGGCGGCATTCTCGCAGTCGACCCGGCCGGGTCTGCCGTCGGAGGTGAACCGACCACCGATATCGACGGTGGCGGCGCAACCCTGCTGCCCGGGTTGATCGACGCTCATATTCACCTCCACGGTCGAGACACTCTGCAGCAACTCGCGGCGTTCGGCGTGACCACCGGCCTCGACATGGCGACCTGGCCGGTCGACAAAGTCGCGGCGCTGCGCGACATCGCCGGACGCGACGGTCTCGCCGACCTGCGTAGTCCCGGACTCCCCGCAATCGGTCCTGCCGGCCACCATGCTCATTTCGTTCCCGCTGAAGCGGTGGTCACCAGCGCCACCGAAGCAGCACGTTTCGTCGACGCTCGCATCGCCGAAGCCGTCGATTACATCAAGATCGTCGCCGAGGCGCCGGGCGACGGCGGGCCCGATCTTCCCGCTCTGACTGCCCTCGTCGATGCTGCACACGAACACACGAAGAAGGTCTTCGCACACACCGCGACACCCGGCGCATTCGCGATGGCACTCGATGCCGGGGCCGACATTCTGACCCACATCCCGCTGGGTCCGCCTCTGGACGCCGCCACGGTATCTCGCATGGCCGACAACAATACGATCGCGATACCCACGCTGACATTGATGGACGGGATCGCCTCCGCACGCGGCGTCGCACACGCCTTCGCCGGATCGCGGGAGAGTGTGGCTGCTCTCCACAGCGCCGGAGTGAACGTGCTGGCAGGAACCGACGCCAACGCCGAACCCGGCGCTCCCGCCCAGGTCGCGCATGGGACGAGTATGCATCGCGAACTCGAAATGCTCGTCGCCGCCGGCCTGACTCCCACCGAGGCGTTGCGTGCCGCGACCGGCCGTATCGCCGACCTGCTCGACCTGCCGGACCGCGGCCGAATCCGTCCCGGGCTCCGTTCGGACCTGCTCCTCGTCGGCGGTGACCCCACCACCGCCATTACCGCCACTCGCGACATCCGCGCCGTCTTCATCGCCGGAACACCTGTCCACCGAGCCCTCGGCGACGCCGCGCACCGTTCGGATTCATCGACGCCTTCAGCGGAACCCTCGAGTAGGGTCGTTCAGGTGCCGGAGTAGAAAGCGATGGTGCGATCGGCCCGTGCGCGTGCCGCATCCGGGTCGGTTCCCGCGGCCACATCCGCGTCATACCAGCCGTTTCCCGATTCCCGGACGTAACCGAGCCCTTCGGGCGAGAGCGACCATTTCTCGAACTCGGAAGGATCGACCGCAGCGCCCGTATCGATGTGCAAGCCGAGACCGAGAAGTGCCTGGTCCCACCCGATGCCGACGGCTCCCGGACCGTACGTCTCCCAGTGGTCGCCTTCGGGGTGGGCGATGTGCGCGAGTTCGAAGCGCGCGTACCCGCCCGGTTCGGGGATGACGGCGACCTCGATCCAGCTCTTGCCCCCGCCGAACTCCCAGGTCGCCGAGAAGGATTTCGGCGGGGCGCACGTGAGGATCTCCCCGCCGGCGTTGCCTTCGAGCTGGTACCGGCCGCCGACACGCAACTCGCCGCTGACCGGCAGGAACCAGCGCGGAATCCGCTCAGGGTTGGTGCAGGCATCCCAGAGGTCGTCGGCGTCGGTGGGGTAACTCTGCGACACCGTCACGACAGCGGCGTCCTTGCCGTCGACGACGCGATGCCCGATCGTGCGCCGCAGAGTCTCGGCCCTGGTCTTCACGTCCTTCATGATGTTCTCCTTTGTTCGTCGGCAGAGTTGTCGGTATGGATGCGGCGTGCGCGTTTGCCTCGTGCGATCTCGGTGCCGAGCGCATCGAGCGCTGGGGTGGGACGTGGCCGCAGCCGGGCGAGCCAGTCCTCGAGTTCGGTCAAGGCCCCGGTATCCAATTCGTACAGGCGCCGGTTGCCGTCGCGATGCACTACCGCGAAATGATTGTCCCGCAATACTTTCAAGTGTTGCGAGACGGCCGGCTGAGAGATCCCGAACTCACCGCCGATCACGTCGCCCACATCTCCGGCCGACCGCGAGCCCTCGGAGAGCATTTCGAGTATCCGGCGGCGGACCGGATCCGACAGAACCTCGAACCCGTGCACCACCCCACTATATAAGCTCTACCTTAAATAGTCGAGTGGGGTGGCCGGAACAGCGCGTGACCGGAGTTCTCCCCTTCTAGACTGGGACAATGACCACAATGCGCGCGTCCGAGGAAAAAGTCGATCACGCCAAGATCGAGAAGCGGGCGCCGTCGGTCGCTCGCCTGTTCATCGATCGCGTCACTGCGACACCGGATGATGAAGCCTTCCGCTACCCCGACGGTAAGGACGGGTGGACGAGTATCACGTGGGAACAGACCGGAGAGAAGGTCCGACTGCTCGCGGCCGGTTTGCTGTCGCTGGGCGTCGACCTCGAGGATCGTGTCGCGCTGGCGTCGTCGACCCGTTTCGAGTGGGTACTCGCCGATCTCGCGGTGATGTGTGCCGGCGGCGCCACCACCACGGTGTATCCCACCACCAACGCACCGGATGTCGCGTTCATCGTGTCCAACTCCGGAAGTCATGTGGTGATCGCCGAGGACTCGACGCAGGTCGAGAAGCTCACGGCGCATCGTGGGGAGCTACCGGATGTTGCCAAGGTGGTCGTGATCGACGGACCGGGCGACGGCGACTGGGTGATCGGATTCGACGACCTCGCGGAACTCGGCCGGGCACGTCTCGCCGAGGACTCGAACTCGGTGATCGACAGAATCCACAGCATCGAGCCCGCCCACCTTGCAACAGTCATCTACACCTCGGGCACCACTGGGAAGCCGAAGGGCGTCCGGCTGCCGCATTCGGCGTGGACGTACGAGGCCGCGGCAGTCGACTCCGTGGGCCTGCTCGGGCGCGACGACCTGCAGTATCTCTGGCTTCCCCTGTCGCACGTATTCGGCAAGGTGTTGCTCACCCTGCCGCTGCAGATCGGTTTCTCCACCACCGTCGACGGGCGGGTCGACAAGATCGTCGAAAATCTCGCCGTCGTGCGACCGACCTTCATGGGTGCCGCGCCCCGAATCTTCGAGAAAGCACACGCACGCGTCGAAGGGATGATGGCGGAAGAAGGCGGCATCAAGAAGGTGCTCTTCGACTGGGCGATGGGCGTGGGCACCAACGTGTCGAAGGCGCGCCAGGACGGTCGTTCACCGGGCCTGCTCGACTCGGCCCAGCACAAGGTTGCCGACAAGCTGGTGCTCTCGACCATCCGGGAACGATTCGGCGGTCGGCTCCGCTTCTTCATCTCCGGCTCGGCGGCACTGAACCCCGACGTGGCCCAGTGGTTCGACGCCGTCGGCATCCCCGTACTCGAGGGCTACGGACTGACGGAGACGTCGGCGGCGTCCTGCGTCAACCGCCCCCAGGCCAACCGGCTCGGCACAGTGGGCTGGCCTCTGCCCGGCACCGAAGTGAAGATCGCCGAAGACGGCGAAGTGCTCATCAAGGGTCCCGGCGTGATGACCGGCTACCACGACCGTCCCGACGCCACCGCCGAAGCGCTCGAGGCCGATGGCTGGTTCCACACGGGCGACATCGGGAGCCTCGACGACGACGGCTACCTGAAGATCACCGACCGGAAGAAAGACATGTTCAAGACGTCGCAGGGCAAGTACGTCGCGCCGTCCGCGATCGCCGCGACCTTCAAAGGCATCTCGCCATACGCTGCGGAGATCATCGTTCACGGCGAGGGCAAGCCGTACTGCGTCGCACTGGTGGCATTGGACGCCGAAGCGGTCACCGAGTGGGCAGCCAAGAACGGCCTCGACGGGCAGTCGTTCTCCGACATCACACAGCACGACAAGACCCGCGAGCTGATCTCGAAGGACATCGATCAGCTGAACCTGCAACTCAACCGGTGGGAACAGGTCAAGAAGTTCACGATCATCGAGCGTGAACTCTCCATCGAAGAGGGCGATCTCACGCCGAGCATGAAGCTGCGCAGGAAAGTGGTGGTGGATACATTCTCGGACAGCCTGACGCGGCTCTACGAGTAGAAGCACTATCCTCGACAATATGAGTAGCGCGCGACCTAATTTGCCTGGGCGGATCGGTTACATGTTCGGCCGTACGCTGCCCGTGGAGCTGCGCGAGTGGGTCCGGGCGGATATCCTCGGGCCCGGAGGAACCCGGCGATATCTGCTGCGGTGGAACCTGCCGCTCATCCCGTTCCTGCTGCTGTTCCTGCTGATACCGGGCCCGGTGTGGATCCCTCTCTCGATGATGCTGCTTCTCCTGATTCCGTGGATCTACTTCTCGGTGGCACTCATGCCGATCTGGCAGCGACACCGCCTGCAGCAGCACGGCTTCGACCCCGGGCTGCTCGGCGCGAAAGCGCGCGCCCGTGCCGATCGTGAGCGTGCCGACTACGAGCGCAGATTCGGCCGCTGAGTTTGCCGCGCACCGCTGCGGCGACGCCGCGCCTGGCCACACTGCTCGGCCCGGCGTTCGTCGCAGCCGTCGCGTACGTCGACCCCGGCAACGTCGCCGCGAACCTCACAGCGGGGGCGCGCTACGGCTATCTGCTGCTGTGGGTACTGGTCGCTGCGAATGCTATGGCCATCCTCGTCCAGTATCTATCGGCCAAACTGGGGGTCGTCACAGGTCGTTCCCTCCCCGAACTGCTCGGCGAGCGGCTTCGCACCCCGTCGCGTCGCGCGTTCTGGATGCAGGCCGAGGTCATGGCTGTCGCCACGGACGTCGCCGAGGTCATCGGTGGCGCGATCGCACTCCACCTGCTGTTCGGACTTCCACTGTTCGTCGGCGGTCTCATCACCGGAGTCGTGTCGATGGTGATCCTGTCTGTGCACAGCCGCCGCGGCCAGCGCACGTTCGAATTCGTCGTGGTGAGCCTGCTCGCGATCATCACAGTCGGGTTCCTGTGCGGTCTGCTGTTCACCGGCATCGCCCCCGGCGACGCCGCCGCCGGGTTGGTTCCCCGTTTCCAGGGCACCGACACCGTGCTGCTCGCGGCATCGATGCTGGGCGCCACGGTGATGCCGCATGCGATCTACCTGCATTCGGCTCTGTCGCGCGGACGGCACGGCAAGGTCGAACCCGGGCCGAGGCTCGACCGCGTCATGCGCGCAACCCGGTGGGACGTGGCCGGTGGCCTGTTCGTCGCGGGCAGTGTCAACATCGGCATGCTGCTGCTCGCCGCATCCGCCCTCCGCGACACGCCCGGCACCGACACCATCGAAGGCGCGCACGCCGCGATTTCCGATGCACTCGGCCCGGCCGTCGCGATGGTGTTCGCGATCGGGTTGCTCGCGTCGGGACTGGCGTCGACCGCGGTGGGTTCGGCGGCCGGCGCGGAGATCATGGCAGGCCTGCTGCACATTCGGGTCCGGCCGTTCATCCGACGCGTGGTCGTGATGATCCCCGCCCTGATCCTGCTCGCCGTCGGAGTGGACCCGACGTTCGCGCTCGTGCTCAGTCAGGTGGTGCTGAGCATGTGCATCCCGTTCGCGGTGATCCCGCTCGTCCGAATGACAGCTGATGCCCGAGTGATGGGAGACCGTCGCAACGCCCCGATCGTGACCGCCGCAGCATGGCTCACGGCCGGGTTGATCATCGTGCTCAACGTCGCGCTGGTGTGGCTGACCGTCACCGGCGCCGCTTGATCAGGACAGCACCTCGATGAGGGTGGTCTCCGAATCACCGGTCATGTAACGCTCGACGCTGTCGAGGTGGCGCCGCCAGAACGCTTCCGCCGCACCCGGTTCACCCGCCCGCAGCAGGTCGACGAGCTTGTGGTTGGCACGCAGCGCGACGGCAACCCCGGGGCTGTCCTGCTCCGTCCGGGTCGAAAGGTACAGCGCGTTGTGGGCGTCCATGATGTCGAGCAGCATGCTCGCGAGGGTCGACATCGTCTGATTACCGCCGAGCTCCATGATCGTGCGGTTCACGTCGCTGACGTACTTGACGAACGCATGCGGATCATCGACCAGGTCCCCGCCGCGTTCGACGACCTCGGCGAGCCTGTCGATGCGGTCGTCGGGATTCACGGCGATCAGCCCGACTGCCGCGACCTCGAGCTCGGTGCGGGCTCGGTACACATCGGCGAGTGGAACACCTCGGTACTGCAGGAGCAGACCCGTGTAGCGCGCAGCAGTGGACCCGTCGGGCGCCTGCACGCGGGCACCGCCGCGCGCACCGCGGAGCACAGTGATGATCCCTTCGGACTCGAGGATGCGGAAAGCTTCGCGCAGCGTCGGCCGCGACACTCCGAATCGCTCCATGAGCGCGGCCTCGTTGGGCAACGGCTCACCTGCCTGGAGTTCACCCGTGATGATCTGCCGACGCAGGCTCGCAGCGATCAGTTCTCCGGCTTTCGGCACGCGAACAACCGTCGAGCGGGCGTCGAGAGGCATGGCACCGTCCTGTATCCGTCATGGTCGAAACCGGCCCGTAAGGATACAAGAATCTACCCAATTGCACCCGAGGCGGGTTCGTGGTGGTCGTCACCATCACCGAGCGGCGCACGCGCAGGGATTATTCTCGCCCCATGAGCGAAGCCATCGAATTCACCGCGACCGCCGACCTCGCCGACGAGATCGGCCCGGACATCCGCAGCTGCGACACCCAGTTCATCCAGTTCGGCGGCCGCGCCGAGTTCGCCGGCCCGATCACGACGATCCGCTGCTTCCAGGACAACCTGCTGGTCAAACAGACTCTGTCGGAGCCCGGCAACGGCGGTGTCCTGGTGGTCGATGGCGACGCGAGTATCCACACCGCGCTCGTCGGCGACATCATCGCCGGACGCGGCGTCGACAACGGCTGGGCCGGCGTGATCGTCAACGGCGCCGTCCGCGACTCCGCGATCCTGCGCACCCTCGACATCGGCGTCAAGGCCCTCGGCACCAACCCCCGCAAGAGCACCCAGACCGGGTCGGGTGAGAAGAACGTGCCCGTCGAGATCGGCGGCGTGACCTTCAACCCGGGCGAGATCGTCTACAGCGACCACGACGGCGTGGTCGTCCGCGCCGCGAACTGATTCCGCGCCTCGAACCGACCGAAGTCAGCCCTTCACGACGCGGGCGCTCGTCCCACCGATCTCCACGACGTCACCGGTGTTCAACTGCCGGCCCCGGCGCACCTCGACCTGGCCGTTGACCGAGACGAGGCCGTCGGCGATCACTTCCTTCGCCTCCGCACCCGACTCGATCAGGCTCGCCAGTTTCAGGAACTGGCCGAGCCTGATCGAGTCGTCGCGGATGGGAACGTCGAACGCATCGGTCATGTTCGCCATTGTCGCCCATCTGCCGTCGCGCACACTGGACGGGTGAGTACCCACGTCGTCTGGTTCCGCCGCGATCTACGTCTACAGGATCTGCCCACCCTGTCGAGTGCCGCCGATGCAGATCGTGTGATCGCGCTGTTCGTGCTCGACGACACGCTGGCGACACCCGGACCGCGCTATACGTATCTGCTGCGTTGCCTGCGCGCTCTCGACGACGACCTCGACGGCCGTTTACTGGTTGTCCACGGAAACCCCGTCGACATCGTGCCGGCGGTCGCGCGCGAATTCGAGGCGAGCGCGGTGCATGTCAGCGCAGACCATGCGCCGTACGGGTCGCGACGCGACCATGCGGTCGAGGCAGCTCTCGCCGGCATCCCGCTGGTCCGGACCGGCTCGCCCTACGCGGTGTCGCCGGGGCGCGTCCTCAAGGCCGACGGCACGCCGTACCGCGTCTTCACCCCGTTCCGTCGCGCCTGGATCGAACATGGGTGGCGGTCTCCGGCGAGCACCGACGCGACCATCGTGACCTGGCTCGACCCGGGCGACGCCGATCTGCGCGTGGCCATCCCCGCCGACGATGCCGACGACATCGTGTTGCCACCCGCCGGGGAGAGCGCCGCGCTGCGCCGATGGCGGCAATTCCGCGACGACGGACTCGAGCGATACGACACCGAGCGCGACCGACCCGACCTCGACGGCACGAGCCGCCTGTCCGCCGCGCTGAAGTTCGGATGTCTGCATCCGCGCACTCTGCTCCACGATCTGCGGGACCGCTCCGACTCGGGCGCGACGGTCTTCCGCAGCGAGTTGTGCTGGCGTGACTTCTACGCCGACGTGCTGCACCACCGCCCCGAGACCGCGTATCGCAACTACAACCGCCGGTTCGACGCCATCCGCCACGACACCGGACCCGACGCCGATCGCGCTTTCGCCGCGTGGCAGCAGGGTCGCACTGGATTCCCGATCGTCGACGCCGGCATGCGGCAGCTACTCGCGGAGGGATGGATGCACAACCGGCTACGAATGATCGTCGCATCGTTCCTCACCAAGGACCTGCATCTGCCGTGGTGGTGGGGCGCGCGGCATTTCATGACGCACCTCGTGGACGGCGATCTCGCCTCCAACCAGCACGGATGGCAGTGGACCGCCGGGTGTGGCACCGATGCCTCGCCCTATTTCCGCGTGTTCAACCCCACCTCTCAGGGCGAGAAGTTCGATCCGAAGGGTGACTACGTGCGCCGCTGGGTACCCGAGTTGCGTGACGTCACGGGCAAGAGTGTCCATCGGCTGCCGGACGGCCCCCCGGCCGGATACCCTCTGCCGCTCGTCGACCATGCCCACGAACGGCAGGTGGCCCTGGCACGGTACGGAGAGATCTCCGCCCGCAGCTGATCCATCCGCCGGTCGAACGGCTCCGAATAATGCACAGGCGGAATACGATCCACGGAGGCACCGATGGGAATCGAATACAGCAGCATCGTCGAGGCGTCCCGCGACGAAGTGTTCGACTGGCACACGAGGCGCGGCGCGATCCAACGTCTGCTCCCACCGTGGCAGCCGATGAGTGTCGTATCCGAGGCCGACTCGCTCGAGAACGGTCGTGCCGTCCTCGGTCTTCCCGGGGGCTTGCGCTGGGTCGCGGACCATCAGCCCGACGCCTATTACCCACCTGGCCGCTTCGTCGATGAGCTCAGTCGCGACGGTGTGATGTCGTTGCCGACCGGACTTGTCCGCTCGTGGCGCCACGAGCACCGGTTCGAGAAGGTCGACGACAACCGCACCCGCGTGACCGATCTCGTCGACACTCCGATCCCCGAGCGCTTACTGCTCCAGACGTTCCGGTATCGGCACCGTCAGCTCGCCGACGACCTCGCGAAGCATCGGTGGTCGCACGAGCAGGGGGTACGACCGGTGACTGTCGCGATCTCGGGCGCATCCGGGCTCATCGGCACGGCACTGACCGCATTTCTGAGCACTGGAGGTTACCGCGTGATCCGCCTCGTGCGTCGTCCGGCACAGGGCGACGACGAGCGCCGCTGGGATCCCGAGTCACCCGCCCCCGACCTGTTCGAGGGCGTCGACGCCGTGGTGCATCTGGCCGGCGCGTCGATCGCCGGACGGTTTACCGATTCGCACAAGGCCGCCATACGCGACAGCCGCATCGGGCCGACGCGACGGCTCGCCGAACGCGCGGCCGGTACCGCGAACGGACCCGCCACGTTCGTGTGCGCCTCGGCCATCGGCCTGTACGGCTACAACCGGGGCGACGAACCGCTCGACGAAAATTCTTCGGGTGGAGGGGGTTTCCTCACCGACGTGGTGACCGACTGGGAAGCGGCCACCGCACCTGCCTCGGAAGGCGGATTGCGGGTGGTCAATGTGCGCACGGGGGTGGTGCAGACCCCACGCGGCGGCACCCTGCAATTGATGCGACCTCTGTTCGCCGCTGGACTGGGTGGGCGCCTGGGCAGTGGACGGCAGTGGTTGTCGTGGATCGACATCGACGATCTGCTCGACATCTACCACCGCGCACTCTACGACGCTGCGCTGTCGGGTCCCGTCAACGCCGTCGCGCCCGACCCGGTCCGCAACGAGGAATACACGCGCATTCTCGCGGGCGTACTGCACCGTCCGGCGTTGTTGCCGGTTCCCGGCTTCGGGCCGAAACTACTGCTCGGCGAGCAGGGTGCCCGCGAGCTGGCAACCGCAGACCAGTACGTCATACCGCGGCGCCTGCTCGACGCCGGGCACACGTTCCGCCGGTCCTCCCTGGAGGACTGCCTGCGCCACCAACTGGGACACATTCCCGCAACACGATGACCGAGACCGATGACGCCGACACTACGGCGCGCTCGCGCACTGTCCTCCTGACCGGCGCCACCGGCTACATTGGGGGCCGACTCGCTCCTCGCCTCCTCGCCGCCGGCCACCGTGTACGGGTCCTGGTGCGCAGCCCCGAGAAGCTTCGCGACGTGCCGTGGGCACGTGCCGTCGACGTGGTTCGCGGCGACCTCGGCGATCCCGACTCGGTGGAGAACGCGTGCGGGGATGTCGACGTCATCTACTACCTGGTGCATTCGATGGGCGGCCGCGGCGAGTTCCTCGATGCCGAGCGTCACGCGGCGGAGCATGTCGCGGCCGCCGCCCGAAGAGCCGGCGTCGGAAGAATCGTGTATCTCGGTGGACTGCATCCGAAATCCGCAGAGTTGTCGGCGCACCTTCGATCACGGGCACAGGTGGGGCAGGTTCTGCTGGACTCCGGGGTGCCCACGCTGGTGTTCCAGGCCGGAGTGGTGATCGGTTCGGGTTCGGCTTCGTTCGAGATGATCCGCCATCTGAGCAACCGCCTGCCCGTGATGACCACACCGCGCTGGGTCGACAACCGGATCCAGCCGATAGCGATCCGCGACGTGCTGCACTATCTCGTTGCGGCCGCGGCCGCCCCGCTGCCACACAGTCGCGTCTACGACATCGGTGGGCCCGATGTGCTGCGGTACGGCGAAATGATGCAGGTCTACGCGGAAGTCGCTGGTCTACGCCGGCGCAGGATCCTGGTGCTTCCGGTACTCACCCCGAAGCTGGCCGGGCTGTGGATCGGGTTGGTCACACCGATTCCACCGTCCCTGGGTCGTGCTCTGATCGAATCGCTGGGCAACGACGCGGTGATGAACGACCACGACATCGACGCGGTCATCCCACCTCCGAGCGGTGGGCTCACCGGGTACCGCGACGCCGTCCGGCTGGCCCTCGGACGGATCGAACGCGGCGAGGTCGAAACCACATGGGCGAACGCATCACCCGTGGGAGCCCCCGCCGATCCCCTGCCGTCGGACCCCGATTGGGCCGGGGAGGTCGTCTTCACGGACGAGCGCAGTATCGACTGCGACACCGACGCGACCGCCGTGTGGGAAGTGGTCGAGGGCATCGGCGGCGAGAACGGCTGGTATTCCTTTCCACTGGCGTGGACGATCCGCGGCTGGCTCGATCGCTTCGTCGGCGGGGTGGGCCTGACCCGCGGACGGCGGAATCCACGCACCCTGCACACCGGCGACGCACTCGACTTCTGGAGGGTCGAGCGCATCGACCGCCCGGAGTTGTTGCGGTTGCGTGCGGAGATGCTCGCGCCCGGTGGCGCATGGCTCGAATGGAGGCTCGAATCCCTCGGTACGGATCGCACGCGGTTACACCAGCGCGCGATCTTCTTCCCCAAAGGCCTGGCGGGGCGGGTGTATTGGTACTCGCTGCTTCCGTTCCACGGAATCATATTCGCCGGTATGCTCGAGAACATTGCGGGAACAGCACGGAAAGCCGGTGACGACTGACGCCACCGGCCTGTCCGTTCCGTTCACACCGTGCAGAGCGGCCTGATCTCCTGCATTCCCTCCGTGGTCGGCGAGGTCAGCATCAAGCACGAGTTGTATCCCTGCGCCTCCACGACCGCGCGGATCTCCTGCCAGTCCGCCACGTCCACCACCGGGGAGCGCGACAGCACGAACCCGGAGAGCCGGCTCGGGTCACCGACCAGCGCCCACGAGTAGTCGTCGGCGAGGTGCGCGACGATGTAGTTGCTCGGTCCGTCGAGTGAATCCTGTGACGGCACATCGGGAAACGACACGTGCAGTGCCGCGGTGTCGTTGACCCGCGCGTTGCCCACGATACCGCGGCGTTCACCGGTGACGGTGGTGCACGAATTCTCCACGCGGATGTTCTGCTCGTCGATCAGCGTGTAGTTCGCGGTGGTGTCGCGCACGCAATCGAGGTTGAACGGCGCAGGATTGGCCGCCAGCTGATACCACTGGCCCAGGTAGCGGCTCACATCGAGTTGCGGAACGGGACGCAGCGGCGCCGCCTGCGCGGGTGCTGCAACCAACGTCGAGCCCGCTGCGGCGAGGAGCGCCGCAGCGAGACCGATGATTGTTTTCCTCATGGGGTCTCCCTTCTGCTTCCGAGGCAGTACTACTGCGGCATCAGCACGCCGTCGATCAGGTAGACCGTCGCGTTCGCTGTCTCGATGCCACCACAGATCACGTTGGCGTCGTTGACCGTCCACTCGTCGCCAGCGCCTGCGACCTCGACGCTACCGCCCTGAACGGTGGTCTGCTCGCCGGCGATGTCCGCGGGCGCGACCTGTCCGGGGACCACGTGGTAGGTGAGGACATCGGTCAGCAGCGCCGAATCGGTCTTCAACGTCTCGATGGTCGCGGGGTCGACCGCCGCGAAGGCGTCGTCCACCGGCGCGAACACGGTGAACTCGCCGCCGTTGAGCGTGTCGACGAGATTCACCTCCGGGTTGAGCTGCCCGGAGACCGCCGCGGTGAGCGTAGTGAGCATCGGGTTGTTCGATGCTGCAGTGGTCACGTTCTCCTGCGCCATCCCTTCGACCGAACCGGGGCCCGTCGGCACCTGTTCTGCGTAGGCGGCGCATCCGGGACCGACGAGGCCTGCGGGCATCGCCGCGCCCGACTCGGTCGTCTCCATCGGTGCGGTGGTTTCGGTCATGGTGCTGGTCGTATCCATCGTGGTGTCGGAGCTGTCGTCCGACGTGCAGGCGGAGATGCTCAGTACCGCCGCAGCGCCGATACCGAGAAGCGCCAAGCTTTTACGTGTCCGATTCGCCATCGTCTCGTTCCCTTCGGTACGCGCGGTCCTCGAACCGCGTCGATGAGGTGTGTCGGAGAGTCATTCGCCGCTGCGGGGCAGGGGGATGGGTGCGATCGGAAGGATTATTTTTCGATGCCGGTGACCCATCCGGAATCGCGCCCGTACCGAAGCCCGAGCATGGATTCCACTTCACCTCGGGGACGCGCGCACGTCCTCGTACTGCCCGGTGGCAAGCCCTCGAGTCATGCGGGGACACGGCCGTGGCATCTGACGAGCGTGCGGATGGCTCTACTGACCGAGGCGTTACGTTCGAGGCTGACGGGTCACGGCATCACGGTGGGTCAGGTGCGGTACGGCGTACGTGGTTGGAACGGTGACCGGATGAGCCCGGTGCACGACGCTTTGCGTGCACTCGACGCGACACTCGATCGCCGGCCCGACACCCGCATCGGCCTCGTGGGGCATTCGATGGGCGGGCGGGTCGCGGCACATCTCGCCGCGCAGAACGGTGTCGAAGCAGTGGTCGCGCTGGCCCCCTGGTGGCCCGACAACGACGCCGAACTCGTCCCTGCGGGACGTCGGCTCCTGGTGGCGCACGGAACCGGAGACCGCTGGACGGATCCCGCGTCGGCCGAATCCCAGACCGCGGCGGCCCTGCTGCGCGGAGTCGACGCAACATGGTGTCCGCTGCCCGGCGCGGGACATTTCATGCTGACCCGGCCCGGCTGGTGGCATTCCGTCACCGCCGACTTCCTCATCGATGCCTTGACACCCGAGACCAGCTCTACCGGAGGAAACCATGACGCGTGAACCGTCCCGTTCCATCGCCGTGGTCGGCAGCGGAGTCGCCGGGCTCAGCGCCGCCCACGTGTTGTCCCGGCGCGACCGTGTGACCCTGTTCGAGGCGGACTCACGCCTCGGTGGCCATGCCCACACCCACCACCTCACGCTCGAGGACGGGCAGGAAGTCTCGGTCGACACGGGCTTCATCGTGCACAACGACCGAACCTATCCCACACTGTTACGCCTGTTCGACGAGCTCGGTGTCGCCACTCAGGAGAGTGACATGTCGATGTCGATCCGCTCCGACGCCACCGGTCTCGAATATGCGGGGGCGAAGGGTCTTCCGGGGCTCTTTCCCACGTGGCGGTCGTGCACGAAGCCGAGTTACCTCCGGATGCTGGGTGAGATACTGCGTTTCCACCGTGCCGCGCTGGCCTTGCTCGAAACCGGCGACGACGGGAAGGACGAGCCGCTCGACGCTTTTCTTGCACGGAACCGCTTCTCCCCGTTCTTCATCGATCATTTCATGACACCACTCGTCGCAGCGGTGTGGTCGTGCGACCCTGCGCTGGCCACCCGCTATCCCGCTCGCTACCTCTTCCGGTTCCTCGACCATCACGGCATGCTCACCGTCTTCGGTTCCCCTACGTGGCGGACAGTGACCGGCGGATCCGGCACCTACGTCGATGCTCTCGCGAGCAGGCTCGGCGAGGTCCTCGTGGATACACCGGTACGCAGCGTGGAACGGACCGACGACGGTGTGTGCGTGGTCGACGGCGACGGAGATGTGCGCTGGTTCGACGCGGCCGTAATCGCCGTGCATCCGTCTGCGGCCCTCGCCATGCTCGCCCGCCCGACTCCGCAAGAGAGCCGGATACTCAGCGCATTACCGTATTCGATGAATCATGCACAGTTGCACACCGACACGTCGCTGCTGCCCCGCAACAAGCGCGCCCGCGCGTCGTGGAACTATCTGGCGCCTGCCGACACGGGGCCCGAGGGCGTGATCGTCACCTACGACATGACCAGATTGATGCGGCTCACCACGGTCACGGATCGGCGATTCCTCGTCACCCTGGGCGGCGCGCATCTCGTCGACCCACGCAAGGTGATCTCGGAGATGACGTACGAACACCCGCTGTACACGCCCGAATCGACGGCAGCACAGGCATGTCTGCCTGAGATCGGCGACAGCAGAATCGCATTCGCCGGGGCGTACCACGGATGGGGATTCCACGAAGACGGCGCTCGGTCCGGCGTGGAGGCCGCTCGGCGGCTCGGCGTCGAGTGGGATGTGCCTTCTCGGATCGATGCGGAGGTGTCCCCGTGACCACGGCGTGGATCTACCGCACCAGAATCGGACACGTTCGGCGCGCACCGATCCGGCACGCATTCGAATACCGAAGCTACAGCTGGTACATCGACCTCGACGACCTTCCGGTGCTGCCGTGGTGGTTGCGTCCGTTCGCCGGTTTCGACCCGGCCGATCACTTCGACGACACACGCTCGGATGCAACGCTCCGAGAGCGGATCGACGCGTATCTCGCGGGCGAGGGTGTCGACCTGCGCGGGGGACGTATCACCGCGCTGCTGAACGCGCGGGTACTCGGTCACGTCTTCGATCCGCTGACGCTGTTCTGGTGTCACGACCCCGACGGAGCACTCGTGTGCGTCGTCGCCGAGGTGCACAACACTTACGGGGGGCGGCACTGTTATCTGCTGAGGCCGGATGCCTCGGGGTACGCGGAGGCCGACAAGGTCTTCTACGTCTCCCCGTTCAATGAGGTTGCCGGCCGGTACACCCTGCGGGTCGCGGAGCCAGGCCCCTTTATCGATGTCGAGGTAGCCCTGCATCGCGAGGGACAACCGCCGTTCACCGCCACGATGCGCGGGTCCGGCCGGCCCGCCACCATCGGCGCCGTCGTGCGTGCACAGATCACGCATCCGTTCGCGTCCCAGATGATTTCGGCTCGAATCCGGAGGCAGGGCGTCGAACTGTGGTGGCGCAGGCTGCCACTCGTCCCGCGCCCGGATCCGGCCCATTCCCCAAGCGTTCCTCAGGAGATTTCCCGATGAGCACACCCGAACTCGAGTTGCCCACCCAACGCGTGAGCGTCGACCCGCACAGATGGCCCGACGTGGCCCAGGTCCCCGCAGGACCGCGAGCCCGCGTCGCCGCGGTGGTCGCCGACCGGCTGTTCCGGCGCGCAGCCGCACGCCTCGGCGTGCGGGTGGAGTACCCGGACGGGACCGTACTCGGCGTCGGCCCACCCGACCGGATCCTGCCCCGCATGATCATTCGCCGGCCCACCGACTTCGCCCGGAGGCTGGGCACCGGCGGGCTCATCGGTTTCGGTGAGTCCTACATGGCGGGTGATTGGACCGCATCGGACCCGGTCGCGGTGCTCACCCCGTTCGCCGCCGAGATGGGGTCGCTGATCCCGCGGCCACTGCAGCGCCTGCGACGGTTCGTCGTCGCGCCACAGCCGGCAGAGGAACGGAACACCGAGCAGAACACCCGCTCCAACATTTCCCGCCATTACGATTTGTCGAACGCGTTGTTCAACACGTTCCTGGACCGATCGATGACCTATTCGAGCGCACTGTTCGACGAACTCCCCGCCCACTGGGATGCGCTGGCGACAGCTCAGGAGCGTAAGATCGATCGCCTGCTCGACGCCGCGAACGTAGGCCCGGGAACGCGCTTGCTCGAAATCGGCACCGGCTGGGGAGAACTGTGCGTACGCGCCGCGCAGCGCGGTGCCATCGTGCGTTCGGTGACGCTCTCGGAAGAGCAGCGCACCTTGGCGCGCGACCGTGTCGCGGCGGCCGGGCTGTCCGACCGGGTGCAGATCGCTCTCCTCGACTACCGCGCGGTGGACGGAGAATACGACGCGATCGTGTCGGTGGAGATGATCGAGGCGGTCGGATACGACTACTGGCCCACGTACTTCCGGACACTCGACCGGCTGTTGCGGCCCGGTGGCCTCGTCGCGCTGCAGGCCATCACGATGCCGCACGACCGGATGACGGAAACCCGCGACACCTACACGTGGATCCACAAGTACGTGTTCCCCGGCGGGATGCTGCCGTCGACCGAATCGATCGACGTGACCACCCGCGCGCTGACGTCGCTGCGCACCGTCGACCGACTGCAGTTCGGCGAGCACTACGCGGAAACCCTGCGGCTGTGGCGCGAACGTTTCGTCGCGCACGCAGACCAGGTCGCCGAAATCGGCTTCGACGCCACGTTCCGGCGCATGTGGGAGTTCTACCTGGCCTATTCGGAGGCAGGGTTCCGGTCGGGATACCTCGACGTCCAGCAAATCGTGTTCCGGAAGGAGAACCAGCGATGAGCACCTGGTCGGAGTTCTTCCTCATCACCGCGACCGCCCTGGTCCTGCTCGCGGTGATCCAGGCAATCACCTTCGCCGTCGGGCACCGGATCGGGCGCTACAACGTCGTGGACGTCTCGTGGGGTCTCGGCTTCGTGGCGGTGGCCGCGGCCGCAGCAGTGCTCGGCAGCGGTGACGCCTCGCGTCGGTTCCTCCTGCTCGCACTGGTGACGGTGTGGGGACTGCGGCTGACGTGGCACATGTACCGCAAATCCCTGGGCAAAGGTGAGGACCCCCGCTACACGGAGATGCTCGAGCGTGCCGGTGGCAACGCTGTCGGCACCGTCGTCCGGAAGATCTTCGTCACCCAGGGCGCGGCGCAATGGTTCGTGTCGTTGCCGATCCAGGTCTCGGCGGTGCTCGGGCCCACCCGCGGCGTCGGCACGGTGGTGCTCTGGGTCGGTGTCGCCGCGTGGGTCATCGGCCTCTCGTTCGAGGCGATCGGCGACCTGCAGCTGCGGCGGTTCAAATCGGACCCGGCGAATCGTGGCCGGGTCATGGACCGCGGGCTGTGGGCATGGACGCGACATCCCAACTACTTCGGCGACGCCACCGTGTGGTGGGGAGTATGGCTGATCGCGGCGAGTGTGTGGCCAGGAGTGGTCACGGTGGCTTCCCCCGCGATCATGACGTACTTCCTGGTCTACGCGACAGGTGCGCGGCTGCTCGAGCAGTCGATGTCGGAGCGACCCGGGTATCCCGAGTACCAGCAGCGCACGTCGTACTTCGTTCCGCGGCCACCACGGTCGCGCGACCCCGGGAGATGATGGGCGTGCTCGATCCGCCGCCAGGACTCGAGGCCGGCCTGCAGACCGGCAGGCGCAGGTTGAGCGGCGCGAATCGTCCGGCTAGTGTTTCGTCCGATGAGCGGACACGGACCATGACCGGTGTCGGCGGCGGAACCGACACGCTCGAGGCGTTGCTCGTTCGGGTCGCCGCCGAGGATTCGGCTGCCTTCGCAGAGTTCTACGATCTGACGCGATCGAGGGCGTACGGCATGGTGTTGCGGGTACTCCGCGACCCCGGCTACAGCGAGGAAACGCTGCAGGAGGTCTACCTGCAGGTATGGCGTACGGCGCCGGGGTTCGATCGCACGCAGGGGTCTGCACTCGCGTGGCTGATCACGCTGGCGCATCGCCGGGCCGTCGACCGGGTGCGCGCCGAGCAGTCCGGCGCCGAACGGGAGTCCCGCTACGGCGCCCTGACCACGCCCACCGAGTTCGACAGTGTCAGCGACGAAGCGCTCCGCCGCGACGACACACGACAGGTGATCGAGTGTCTGGGCACGCTGACCGAACTACAGCGCCAGTCCGTCGAGCTCGCCTATTACGGCGGCCTCACCTATCGGGAAGTGTCGGAACGACTGTCCGCGACGCTGCCGACCATCAAATCCAGGATCAGGGACGGCCTGCTCCGCCTGAAGAACTGTCTGGGGGTGAACAGCGATGACGAGTAGCACACGGTCCGGCTTCGGCGACGAAGACAACCTGCTCGATCTCGCCGCTGTGTACGCCTTGGATGCGGTGTCCGACGACGAACGTCGCGCGATCGAAGCCCGCCTGGCGGAGACCGACTCCGACGTCGCCGCGGCATTCCTGCGAGAGGTCCGCGAGATCCGCGAATCCATGGCGACGGTGTCGGACGCGACTGCCGTCGACCCACCTGCGCACGTGCGGCAACGTCTCCTCGACGCAATCGCGACACCCGACCCGCATGCGGACGACGCCCCGATCTCCCTGGCGGCACGCCGGAACCGACGACGCAACTTCCTGCTCGCCGCCGCGGCCGCAGTAGTGATCGCGATCGGCGGCATCGGTGTCGCCACGCAGTTCCGAGAACAATCGCCTCCCACCTCCGCCCAGGTCCTCGCAGCCGACGACGTGCGCACCACCTCGGGTTCCATCGAGGGTGGCGGCACCGCGACGGTCGTGTATTCGAAGGACGTCGATGCCGGCGTGCTGGTGATGAACAACGTCGCGCCGCCGACCGACGGCACCGTATACCAGATGTGGCTGATCGGACCCGACGGCGCGACCGCCGCAGGCACCATGGCGCCGGATGATGTCGCACCGTCGACCACGGCTGTTCTCGAAGGTATCTCGGATGCTACGGCGCTGGGCTTCAGCGTCGAGCCGACCGGCGGGTCAGCCCAGCCGACGGACATTTTCGCGCAGTTGCCGCTGGGTTGATAGCACGATCGAAGCTCATGCGGGCGACAGACCAGCGCTGTGCTGTCCGGACACACGGATCAGTTTCTCGTTCACGAACTCGCCCACACCCCACTGCGCCAGCTCGCGGCCGTAGCCGGAACGACCGACACCGCCGAAAGGCAGCCCGGCTGCGGTGACGGCGTGCTCGTTGACGAACGTCATGCCGTCCTTGAGCTGCGCAGCCACCTCGTGCGCCTTGTCGACGTCCGAGGACCATACCGAGCTGGACAGTCCGTACTCGGATTCCTCGTTGGCAATGCGCACGGCCTCGTCCACCCCGTCCGCCTTGTACACAATCGCGACCGGGCCGAAGATCTCGTTGCACCCCACATCTGCGGACGGGTCCACATCGGTGAGCAGGGCCGGCTCCATGTACGCGCCGTCGCGGTCGATCTTCTTCCCGCCCACCCGGATCGTGGCGGTCCCTTCGCGCGCTGCGGTGGCGAGGCGGTCGACGATCTCGTCGCGGGCACCGATCGAGCTGAGCGGGCCTACGTCGGCATCCGGATCGTCGTAGGCACCCACCGTGAGCGCGCCGATTGCTTTTTCCAGGTAGGCAACCGTGCGGTCGTAGAATTCCGGCTGCACGATGAGCCGCTTCGGCGCATTGCACGCCTGGCCCGTTGCAAACATCCGGATGTCCACGTATCGGTCCAGTACCCACTCCAGGTTCTCGGCATCCAACACGAGGAAGGGGTCGTTCCCACCCAGCTCGAGCAGTGACTTCTTATAGTGCTCCCCGGCCGTCTTTGCCACTGCCGAACCGGCGCCTTCGGATCCGGTGAGGGAAACACCCTGAATCCGCTTGTCTGCGATGAAGGGTTCCATCTGCGAGCCGGAAGCGTAGATGTTCTGGAACACGCCACGCGGTAGCCCGGCCTCGATCAGGAGGTCCTCGCACGCCTGGGAGGATAGTGGGCAGATCCCGGCGTGCTTGAGCACCAGCGCATTTCCGAGCAGCAGGTTGGGCGCCGCCCACCGCGCGACCTGGTAGTACGGGAAGTTCCACGGCATGATACCCAGCAGCACACCGAGCGGCCGCTTGACCACGTACGAACGGTCCGCGCCCTGCGCCGGGAGTTCCTCGGGCGCGAGCAGTTCGTGGGCGTTGTCTGCGTACCAGCGGTAGATGCCCACCACGATGTCCAGCTCGGCCGCGCCCCACGGTCGGAGCTTGCCCATCTCCCGGCCCATGTGTTCGATCAGCTGATCTTTGTGCTGTTCATAGAGATCGGCGACGGCGAGGAGGACACTCGCGCGCTGGTCGATGGAGGTCTCCTGCCAGCTGCGCTGCGCTTCGGTGGCCCGATCGAGGATCGCATCGCGGTCTGAGTCTTCGATACGTTCGAACTGCTCTTCGTCCGTACCGGTGTTCGGGTTCTGGAGTGCGAAAGTAACCATGCTTCCGGTCTACCCACCTCCGATCTCCTTACACCCTGGTCGTGATCTGCGAGGGGACGCTGCGATCATGGACGACTCCGACAACCACGGTGGCATCGAACTCGTCCGACCGGTGAACGACCGATGTCAGTCCCTCCGCAGCGAGGATCTCGGTTGCTGCCTCGGCCTGCCGGGAACCGGCCTCCATCAGCAGGTGTCCTCCGGGCGCAAGCCACTCCGACGCCGACGCCGCCAGGCGACGATGCACGTCGAGTCCGTCGGCACCGCCGTCCAACGCGACACGCGGCTCGTGCAGTCGTGCCTCGGACGGCATTGTCGCGATCGCCGCCGACGGCACATAGGGGGCATTGGCGACGACCACATCGATCCGGCCTCGCATCGAGTCGGGCAGCGCTGTGTAGAGGTCGCCGCAGTGAGCGTCGCCACCGCACCCTTCGAGGTTGCGCCGCGCGCAACGGACCGCCGCGGGATCGACGTCGGCGGCATGCAGCCGGATCGCGGGTTCGACAGCGGCGAGCGCAGCCCCGATCGCACCGCAGCCGCAGCACATGTCGACAACGAACGAACCCGGCGCAACGACTCCGGCGGCGCAGTGCACGAGAAATTCCGAGCGCCGACGCGGAACGAACACGCCTGCGTCGACTCTGACCCGGAGACCGCAGAACTCTGCCCATCCCAGCACATGCTCCAGAGGTAGCCCGTCGATCCGCTGCTGTAGGAGATCTTCCAGATCGGAAGGAGTGTGCGCCGCCTCGGCGAGCAGCCGCGCCTCGTCCTCCGCGAAGACGCAACCCGCAGATCTCAGCCGTGCGGCCAGTGCTTCTGGGACCGGGCCGTCCGGAACACTGCCGATCGGAGATTCGGGCACACGGCACCCTAACCTGCACGCTCGGTGTCGGTGGGCAGGTCTATACAGTCCTGTTGGACTTCGTCGAGCAGAACAGGCAGGTAGCGGTACCCGTGATCACCGGTGACATCAAGAACAAGGTCGACGCAGTGTGGGACGCGTTCTGGACGGGCGGCATCTCGAATCCTCTCGAGGTGATGGAGCAGATCACCTATCTGCTGTTCATTCGCCGGTTGGATGACGAGCAGACGCTCGCGTTGGAGAAGGCGAACCTGCTCGGCACACCGCTCGAAGGCAACCCGTTCCCCGAGGGCATCGACGACCAGGGCCTGCCCTACAACGATCTGCGCTGGTCGGCGTTCAAAGACCGGCACGCCGACGAGATGTTCGAGATCGTCGGGAACCGGGTGTTCCCGTTCATCAAGAACATGCGTGGCGAGGAGTCCACGTACGCGCATTTCATGAAGGACGCGCGGCTCAGCATTCCGAACGCGGGGATGTTGCAGCGGGTGGTGGACCGCTTGGACAAGGTGCCGATGGAGAACCGCGACACCAAAGGCGACATCTACGAGTACCTGCTCGCGAAGATCGCGTCTGCCGGGCAGAACGGTCAGTTCCGCACGCCGCGTCACATCATCGAACTGATGGTGCACATGACAGCCCCGAAGCCGGGCGACAGGATCGTGGACCCGGCGTCCGGCACGTGCGGCTTCCTCGTGGGTGCGTCGGAGTACATGCGCGCCAACCATGCGGATGCGATCAACTCCGGCAAAGGGCGCGAGCAGTATCACCACGAGATGTTCCACGGCTTCGACTTCGACAACACGATGCTGCGAATCGGGTCGATGAACATGCTGCTCCACGGCATCGAGCAACCCGACATCCGTTATCGCGACTCGTTGGCCGAGGCGAACACCGGTGATGCCGAGGCTTATTCGCTGATTCTCGCAAACCCGCCGTTCGCGGGCAGCCTCGACTACGAGAACACGGCGAAGGATCTGCAGCAGATCGCGAAGACGAAGAAGACGGAACTACTGTTCCTGGCGCTGTTCCTGCGCCTGCTCAAGCCCGGCGGACGAGCGGCGGTGATCGTGCCGGACGGTGTGTTGTTCGGAAGTTCGAAGGCGCACAAGGAACTTCGCAGGATTCTCGTCGAGGAGCAGAAGCTCGACGCGGTGGTGAAGCTGCCGTCGGGTGTATTCAAGCCGTATGCGGGTGTGTCGACGGCGATTCTGTTCTTCACCAAGACCGACTCGGGCGGCACCGACAATGTCTGGTTCTACGACGTGCAGGCCGACGGCATGTCCCTCGACGACAAGCGCAACCCGCTGTTCGCCGCCGACAAGCTCGGTGCACTCGCCGAGTTGTCGGATGATGAGCATGTGAAGAACAATCTCCCGGATGTGCTGCGGCGCTGGGCTGATCGTGATGGCGGTGAGCTGGAGCGTGCGCGGACAGAGCAGAGTTTCTGCGTGCCGCGTAAGGACATCGCCGCGCAGGGTTACGACCTGTCCCTGAACAGGTACAAGGAGATCGTGCACGAGGAGGTCGAGCACAGAGCGCCGACCGAGATCCTCGACGAGCTCGATCTGCTCGAGAAGGACATCGTTGGCGGCATGGCGCAGCTGCGGGAGATGCTGGCGTGAGCGGGACGATCGTGCCGTTGGCCGAGGTCGCTGAGGTCAAACTCGGGCGCCAACGTTCACCGAAGAATCATGACGGCCCGAACATGCGGAAGTACCTGCGCGCTGCCAACGTGGGGTGGAGTGGACTGCTCCTCGACGACGTGAAGGAGATGAACTTCACGGACACCGAGTTGGCGCAGTTCCGTCTGGAACCCGGCGATATTCTCCTCAATGAGGCATCCGGATCACCGCGCGAGGTTGGAAAGCCCGCGCTCTGGCAAGGCGAGCTCGACGACTGCGCCTTCCAGAACACGCTCCTCCGGGTTCGGCCGAGTGATCAGGTGGACTCTCGCTACCTTCTGCATTTCTTTCGTCGCGAAGCAGAGTCTGGCGAATTTGTGCGGGGATCACGGGGAACCGGAATCAATCACCTCGGACGGGCGGCTCTCGCTCAATGGTCGATTCCGCTCCCCCCGATCGAGGAGCAGCGGCGGATCGCGGCGATCCTCGACCACGCCGACGTTCTCCGCGCCAAGCGCCGCGAAGCCCTCGCCCGCCTCGACGAGCTGACTCAGTCGATCTTCATCGACATGTTCGGTGATCCAGCAACGAACCCCGCCGGGTGGGAGACAGCCCGCATGGGCGAGATTTGCGGCAACCGGTTTCGAAACGGTCTCTCGCCCTCGAAGTCAGGCAAGGTGCACGCCAAGGTCCTGACTCTTTCTGCTGTCACTGGCTCGGAGTTCGATGAATCGGCGTTTAAGGTGTCTACCTTTGAGTCTGCTCCTCCTGCTGGGCAGTCTGTAACGTTTGACGACCTGTTGATCTGCCGGGGGAATGGCAACCTCGGATTAGCCAATGTGCCCCTGGCGGGGCGCCCGTTCCGGGCTGAAAATGGTGTGGTGGTCGCCCGTCGACGCCGTTGCTCCTATGGTCCTTCGAGGCCGTGGATTAGCCTGCGCGTGGGGACCGGGCATGTGCCCTTCAGTGTTGCCGTGACCACCAGGTCACGAGCACGAGGATCAGACTCGTTCCTCCCATCGGGTCCCTCCGGGCGGCCACCCCTCATTCACCATCTGCGAGGAGGTTAACCACTTCAATGGAACACAGTGGCCGCACCTGATCTCGTTGAGTCGAGCAGGTGGCGAGCATGGTTGTGTGTCTGGTGATCTATTTTCGGATCAGTAGGAAAGGGCTACTTCGCTCCGCGTGCACTGCCGGACATGACCTTCCCCGACACAATCATCGCAGCGACTATCGACCGAAGTCGTGTCGATCAGGCATACATGCAGACGGTGTGGAATTCGCAGGCGGTGCGGAGCCAGATTGAATCGGCCGCACGTACTACCAATGGCACCTTCAAGGTGAATCAATCCATGCTCGGCGCAATCGAGTTTCCGCTGCCCGATCTCACCAACCAACGAGAGTTTGGAAGCAGGGTCGCTTCGATCAACGGACTCCGTCAGCCGCACCTAGCGGGCGTCGACGGCCTCGACGCCCTCTTCGCATCCCTCCAATCCCGCGCCTTCCGAGGTGAGCTGTGACCACACCGGTATCGGAGATGCCGGTGTGGTCCGGCTTCCTCACCCCAGTGCTGGAAGTATTGACGGATGAACAGGTCTGGCGAAAGCGCGACCTGCATACCGCGGTGGAGGACCATGTCGGATTGACTGCCGAGCAGCGGGCGGAGATGCTTCCGTCAGGACAGCGGCGTGCCGACAATCGGATCGGATGGGCGCTCAGCGGGCTCTACCGCGCGAAGCTCGTCGACAAGCCGGCCCGCGCGACGTTCGTCATCACCGATGCCGGGCGTGCACTGCTCACGGCGCATCCAGATGGGATCACAAAGCAGATCCTGAAGGCGCTCCCCGAATACCAGGCCCACACCCCCGCGCGTACGGCCTCCTCGAACGAGGTCGCACACGACTCACACATGACGGTCGAAGAGGAAATCGAGCCACTCGAGCAAATCGAAGGCGGCGTCGGGCGCCTGCACGCCGAGGTCGCGGCCGACCTTCTCGACCGGCTCCGCAATCAGGCCCCTGAATTCCTGGAGCAGTCGGTGCTCGACGTACTCGTTGCGATGGGATACGGCGGCACCGAAGGCCGGGCAGCCCGCATCGGCGGCTCGGGCGATGGCGGTGTCGATGGTGTCATCGACCAAGACCCGCTCGGACTCGAACGCATCTACGTGCAGGCCAAGCGCTACGCCGCGGACAACACCGTGGGCCGCCCCGAGATTCAAGCGTTCGTCGGTGCCCTGCACGGCGTCGGTGCCGCCCGCGGCGTCTTCATCACCACCAGCGCATTTACCTCCGGTGCCCGCGAGTACGCGCAGAACATCGCCACCCGGATCATCCTTATCGACGGACAGCGCCTCGCGGACTTGATGATCCGGTACGGCGTCGCAGTGCAGACTCGCCAGATCTTCACTGTAGTCGAGGTCGATGAGGACTACTTCGAATAATGACTCTCCATCCGTCCGCGAGCGACGAGAATTTCTTCGGTCACGTCCGATAGATATGGGCTCGGTGGTCGATGTCGACGACTACAACGACCCGTTCGACGTCATCAATACGCAGCAGGACGCGATAGTCGCCGCGCCGCGCGCTCCGCAGGCCCTCGAACTCGTTGCGTAGGGGTTTACTGAGCCGGTGCAGGTTCTCGGCCAACGGTCCTGAGATGAACTCGATGACGGCGTGAACCACACGCCCGGGCAGGCGTGAGAGGGCACGCCGCGCCGGTGACGCAACCTCGACACGGTATGCCTCAGACGGCTGTCTCGTCACTGCGGCGGTAGACCGTATTCGGCGCGCAGATCCTCGAGTGAGGTCGTCTGGCCGAGGGCGTACTCATGGTCTGCTTCGGCAACCGCCTCGCGGGTCCCGGAACGTGAAAGCCAGTAAATCGTCTCGTGCAGCGATTCCAGGTCTTCGGCGGACATGAGCACCGCGGCAGGCTTCCCGTGCCGAGTGATCGTGATGATGTCATGCGTCGACTCCGCGCTTTCGACCAGCGCGGACAGTTTGTCCTTGGCTTCGCCCAGCGGCACAGTCGTCATAGGTGTCATTGTAGCCTCGATCATGGCCCCTTGATAGCCAGACATCTAGCCGCAAATATCGAGGTCGCCAAAGACAGAGCAGGGGACGGCGTGAAGATGCGGGCGCCCTGCGGGCGACTGAACCCGACCGTACGGAGACCCTGCGGGTCCCTGAGCTTGCCTTCGGCCCCTTCCCCAACGCTGCCCGGTCGCCATACCCCGATAGACCATCTCGGCCAACGCTTCTGGCCCCACGTCGCAGATGACGTGTGGCTTACGCTGGACCCGGTCGTTCGTGTCGACCCTCACGATCGGGTGCTCCACCGCCAGAATGGAGACGAAGGTACTGGCGCCCAGTCGGTTTCACGCACGGGAATGGCACCCCTGCGCGCAGCATCTTATGCGCTGACGTCGGACCTCGGGTGATGAGCGACGAATGCCCGACGTGCCGCGGCTACCGGAACGGCCCGCGCACACGTCGAAGCGAAACACCTCGAGCCCCTCGACGGATGTGTCGAGAGGCTCAGAAGATCAGGACGTCAGGAAATACCCCGGCGGGGCGAGAAGAAGAGAGTCGGTGTCGAAGACCGAACCATGAGAAGCGCCCCCTGGGGGCGTGTGGATAGACTCCACCCTACGGTGCATGACAGCGCTCCTGTCGTGTGCCCAGACCCCGGTTCGGTGTTACCAGCACCAGCCGGGGTCGACCTGTATTCAGGCCGGTTCAGGGATGGTCCCATGCGCGACGGCGGGCGTCAACACAAATGTTCTCCAGATCGGAAGCACCGCCCGGATTTCCGCTGCTTGGTCCATTTCTTGTCGGGTGGGTCGAACTAACCTCGATCTTTCTTCCCACTGACGTGCTTGCCTGATCAGTTCGCGATTGGGGTGTCGATCACGTTGGCGCAGGCAGACCCGCCAATCGGTCAGGGCGGTGACGACCACACTCGCCCACCTCGCCTCTGCCGACAGTCGAAGGCGGGTTCGTCGGGCATGAGTGGCGGTGCGGCCCACGATCGCAAAAACCCGTAGTCGTAGCCGCTTCGGTTCCCACCTGCGGGCATCATGGTCGGTGAATCCGAGCATCTGCATCCAGGCCGTCAGATCGAGGGCGAGTTGCACGATCGCCAACCAGATCCGATTCTGATCGAACCCGTGCAGCGTTATCTGGAGTCCTTTGGTGAGCGTCTGTCATGTGCATGAGGAGGGCGAAGTTCTCAGCTGAGTGCCTCCTGGATGCGGTTACCTTCTGTTGTCCATCACGCAGACGGAAGGTTCTCAATGCGAGTGCAACGCGTGCTCATGCCAGGTTCTCGGGTCGAGTCGTGGACGGTGATCGGTGATGATCACGTGCCGATCGATCCGGTCGAGAGGTTCCTGGCCTACTTGTCCTCGATCGAACGCTCGCCGAACACGGTCAAGGCATACGCGCACGATCTGAAGGACTGGTTCGGTTTCCTTGAGGTGCGGGTACTGGATTGGCGGGAGGTCTCGCTGGAGGACGTTGCCGGATTCGTTGCCTGGCTCCGTCTTCCGCCGATCGCCCGGGACGGTCGGGTGCAGGTGCTGCCCAGCGTCGGTCATCACTGCAGCGAGGCAAGCGTGAACCGCAAGCTCGCGGCACTCACGTCATTTTGTGAGTTCCATGCCCGACATGGGATGCCGCTGGGTGGGTTGCTGGTCACCGCGGCGTCGCCCGGTCGCGGACCGTCGTCGACGTCGTTCAAGCCGTTCTTTCACCACATTACGAAGACGGCCGAGCGACGGCAGCGCACCGTCAAGCTGTCGACGTCGCCGCCTCGGCCGCGGGTCTTGACCGCTGTCGAAGCGCAGACGATCTTGGATGCGTGTGAGCATCTGCGCGATCGGCTGTTGTTCGCGTTGCTGCTCGACACCGGAGTACGGATCGGTGAGGCACTCGGGCTGCGGCACGAGGATCTGGACATCGCCGAGCCACGGGTGGCGGTGGTGTCGCGGGTCAACGACAACCGTGCCCGCGTCAAGGGTGGCCGGTCCCGCTTCGTTCCGGCCAGCGGCGAACTGATGCGGTTGTATGTCGACTACCTGAATGTGGAGTACGGGGCGCTGGATTCGGACTATGTGTTCATCAACCTGTGGGGCCGACCCCATGGTCATCCGATGACCTATCCTGCGGTCTACGACCTGGTGGGTCGATTGCGGCGGCGAACCGGGATCCGATTCGGTCCGCACTGGTTCCGACACACCTATGCAACGTGGTTGCTCCGTCGAGGCGCGGGCGTGGAGAGCGTGAAGGAACTGCTGGGTCACGCGTCGGTCAGCACCACAATCGACACCTACGGTCACCTGACGGTTGAGGACGCTCGGGCGACGCTGGAGAGCGCGGGCTGGTTCAACGGGCGGGAGGTGCGCCTGTGAACGCCCCGGACGAGCAACAGGCTCAGTCCTGGCCCGGCCTGCTGGAGAAGCTGATGTCCGTGGTGCGCTCAGAGTTTCGAACCGATCTCTACATCCCGGACCCCGATCATCCGATCCTGGGACGCGGGATCTGCATGGTCGACAGTTGCGACAGATCACCGACGGGGAACCGATTGTGTTCGACCCACCAGAAGCGGTGGATCAACCGCGGACGCCCCGAATTCGCAGTGTTTCTGGCCGATCCGGGGCCGCCGCTGAACGGTCGTCGTAGTCTGACCGGATGCACCGTGGTGGGCTGCCGTTACGGAAGCAGCGGGCAGGGCCTGTGCATGCGCCACCGCAGTGCCTGGGCCGCCAGCGGTCACCACGATCCGAATGCCTGGGCCGCATCGGTGCTCGTCGCCGACCCTGAGGGTCATACGAGCTGCGGTCTGCCGTTCTGCTCGTTGTGGACCGAGAGCGACCGCAATGTGTTCTGCAAGGCCCACGAGACCCGGTGGCGGATGCAGGGACGTCCGGACGTAGACGCGTTCATCCGTCGGTGTCTGCTCGCCGGACGAGATCGGATCGACTTCTCCGGGCTGCCGGCGCAGCTGACACTCGAGCTGCAGTACGCCATCCAATGTCGCGTCGATCAGGGCACCGTGGCTCTTCCGTCCCCGGTTGCGAACTGGGCCGTTCGCATGACCAGGGACGCAGACGTGGTCTCGCTGATGGAGCTGACCGCACAACAGTGGGCAGACCGGGCGGGGCCGAAGACCAACAGTTACCCGGCGTTCCTCGCGTTCGCCCGGGACGTCGTGGAGGCATTACACGAGGGCACTGGCTGGGATGTGGAGTATCCCCGTGACATATGGAGGCTCCATCGCATCCCGGGCCTGACCACAAGCCCCGGCAAGTCGCCATATGCGCGCTCACACTTGCGTTTCGACCGGATTGCCCAGCCCTGGCTGAGAAGCCTGGTCAAACGCTGGGCGCGGCTGCGGTTGAGTTCCGGGTTGAGCCCCAGCACCGTGCACAGCGACGTTCAGGGGCTGATCCGGCTGAGCGCCTTCTGCAGCCAGACCCGGCCGCCGGTCGACACACTCGCCGACATCGACCGCGATCTGCTCGAGCGCTACCTGGCCTGGCTGGCCGAGCAACCGTTCGGACGCGGCGCCAAGGATGATGCCGTCACCGCGCCTGGTTGCTTCTTTCAGGCACTGCGGCAACATGGTTGGGATGACACCTTGCCGACGACTGCAGTGTTTTTCCCCGGCGACGTGCCACCTCGACCGCCCCGACTCACTCGCCATCTGTCCGAGCATGTCATGACCCAGATTGAGGCACCACACAATCTGGATCGGTGGCCGAACCAGGAAGGGCGCCTGATCACGATCATCCTGATCCGGTGCGGCCTGCGTGCCACCGACGCTTGCACCCTGGATTTCGACTGCCTACTGCACGACGGTCAGGGCGCCCCTTACCTGCGCTACTTCAATCACAAGATGCGTCGCGAGTCCGCGGTTCCTATCGACGAGGAGCTCGAGACCGAAATCCGCTGCCAGCAGGAGAAGGTCACGGCCCGCTGGCCCGAGCACCGGCATCTGTTCCCCGCAGTCAATGGCAACGCCATCGGACGACACCCGATGACCTACTACAGCTACCGTTCGATGCTGAACTCGTGGCTGGCCACCTGTCGGATCAGCGACGAGCACGGCAGGCCGGTGCATCTGACCCCACACCAATGGCGACACACCTTTGCCTGTCGGCTGATCAACCGCGACGTCCCCCAGGAAGTCATCCGGGTGCTACTCGACCATTCATCAACTGAGATGACCGCGCACTACGCACGGATCACCGACCAGACCGTTCGCCGTCGCTGGGAGCAAGCCACCAAGGTCGATATCAACGGAAAACAGGTCGTCCTCGATCCGGAAGGTCCTCTCGCTCAGGCACAGTGGGCCAAGACACGATACGGGATTGCGACCCAGACCCTGCCGCATGGTTACTGCGGTCTACCCGTGCAGAAACAGTGCCCCCATGCGAACGCCTGCCTGGACTGCGCGGTATTCCTCACCGGGCCGGAATTCCTACCCGAGCTACGCGAACACCGTGGCCGCACCCTCACGCTCATCGACCAAGCCGAGGTGGACGGTCACACCCGGATCGTCGAGATGAACAAGAAGGTGCTGACCAACCTCGACAAGATGATCGGCGGGATCGAGGAACTGCCGGAAGGAACCTCCGATGCGGGCTGACAACTCCAGACACCTGATCGAGGCCGCGCGAAAACGTGCCGAGCAGACCCGCCGGCGCGCTCTGCGGGCCCTGAATCATCTCGACGACACCGACACTCCGATCACCTTCGAGGCCGTTGCTCGCCAGGCTCACGTCTCCAGGTCCTGGCTCTACTCACAACCGGATCTCCGCGCCGAGATCGATGCACTACGCACTCGACACCAACCGGCGTCCGGTTCGCCGCAGGCTCCGCAGCGACAACGCGCCACCGATGAATCGCTGCTCCGCCGATTGGAAGCGGCCACCCGACGGATTCGTCAGCTCGAAGAAGACAATCATGAGTTACGGCAGGCTCTCGCCGAGGCACTCGGTGCGGCACGCATCACCCGCACCACCGGCTCGACGACCCGCAGCGACACGCCCGGGCGGCACAAAACAAAACTCATCGGCCCGTGCTGAACAAGGGTTCCGGTCCGTCACGTGGTGGACACCGTCCGCGACGCGAAGCAGCAGGTCACAGGGCTTGTCATATCGATGACTCCAGATAAGCAACGGCAGGTTCGACAATCTGGTGTCCTTCGCGACCCGGATACGGTCTTCGCAGCGAGCACGGCGTCGATGCCGAAGTTCGAGATCCTGAACCTGACCCCGAACACTGTTGGTCACAAACGCCGTCAACCGGAGGCCATCGGCATCGGTGAACCGCAACTGAGCTCCGGGGTGCGGCCTCTCCTTGCGCACGATCAGCCGCATCCCCTCTGGCCAGCTGTCCAGGTCGACGACGTCGGTGGCATCGATGACCCAGGCGCCGTCGCGGACAGTCTCATCGGCGTCGACGGCACAGGTCCACCCATGCTCTCCATCCCTTGCCGTCAGGATCGACGCTTTCGGAAGGTGGCCTGACCCGGGTCAGAGTTGCGTTTGAGGCGCGCGATCCGCGGTATCGCTAACCCAGAGGGGGGCTGGCAATGCCATCTCGGGCACGGTCATGTGTGCTTCTGGCCGTCGGTCTACCGGAACCGCCGCAATGCGCTCGCCGAAGTCCCACAGTGCAATCCACAACCCGGGCCGTGCCCTTCGAACACAACGCCGACGTCGCCTTGACGCTACTCGGTGTCGAGGCAATCTCACAGATCGACGGGAACCATGACGCGTTGTGCCCGACCACTGAAGTCGGCAAGACAGATTTGGGCCTCGGGAACTTCTCGCACTGGGGTATTCAGCCGGAGATAACGACGATGATGGTTTCTGCGGACAACTTGTGCGACGCCCTCACGAGACGCAGCCCTGTTGTGGATCCACGCAGGCCTGCAACGGCAATCAAGGTCCCCTTGGGGAGTCAATTCCCGCAATGCTGGTCAGATCCGGGATGGGGAGTTGGCAGATGCGATGCGCTTCTCCTTCAGGAACACCGAGGGCCTGCAATAGGGCTTCGGCCATCTGGTCGGTCGCTTCGACGTCGTCTCGACCGGGCTGGTCGTGCAGCAGCTGGCCGAGTCCGATGGTCGCTCCGGCGGCGAGTGCGAGTGCGATTTGCGGATCGCGGATCGTGAAACGTCCTGCGGCAGTTGCCGCCTCGATGTCCCGCAGTGCGCGTGGGGCCAATCCGTAGCCGGAGGTGATCATCTCGGATCCGTGCGCCAGTAGGACGCGGCAGAGTTCGGGCTGGATTCGGTGCAGTCTCCCAGTGAGCCGGAAGGCCTCCGCAAAGACTTCTGCCGGGTCGTCCACATCGCCGGTGAGCGTGTCGAGCAGGTTTCCGTGGGCTTCGAACGCGTCGTTGGCGGCCGCACGGAAGAGCTGTTCCTTGCTCTCGAAGTGGTTGTAGAACGATCCCATCCCCACGTCGGCTGCCTGGGTGATTTCGAGTACGGGGACGTTGGTCCGGCCTTCGGCGATGCAGGCCTGCGCGGCTCGGATCAGCGCGGACCGCGTGCGCGCCTTGCGTTTTTCGAGACGGCTCTCGACTTCGCCGCTGCCGGTGGTCACTGTACGTCTCCCTGTGTCGTGCTTGAACCACCACAAACCTAACACCCCCTTCATTCGTGACGATTTCGTCAGACACCCTTGACTGATCACCTCGTCATAAGTGACGATATCGTCATCAAGTGAAGAGGAGCACAGATGACCGACCCACTCGGGGCCCACTCAGACCTGCACAGCGAGCAAGGTGCCCTGCGTGGGGAGCATCCCGGTCGCGCACGTAACCCGGTTATCAAGGTTCGAGACCTTGCGTGGCTGGAATTCGAGAAACCCGACCTGTCTGCGACCTCGGGATTTGCGTGCGCCTTCGGGTTTACCGCCACCGTTCACACCCCGGACGAACTCCACCTGCGCGGGACCGATGCCGGCACACCCTGTGTGATCGTTCGAAAAGGGTCCCGTTCCAGGTTTGTCGGCGCCGCGTTCGCCGCCGCGGAAAGTGCCGATGTGCTGCGCCTGGCTGAGGCAACAGGACGCGCTGCACGTCCACTTCCCGAATCGATCGGAGGGATGGGGGTGGACCTCATCGATCCGACGGGCGGTCGGGTTCGCGTCGTCTCGGACACGCACCAACTCCCGGAGTCGGATGCGCAACAGCCGCACGTGCTCAACGTCGGCCACCGCATCGACCGCACCAACGCCACTCAACGGCCGCTCCGGGAGCCCGCACGTATCCAGCGCCTCGGACATGTTGTCCTGCAGAGCACCCGTTACCTGGAGACGCTGAACTGGTACCTCGAAAACCTGGGACTGATTGTCAGCGACTTCCTCTATTACAGCGGGCAGCGCGAGCGCGGGCCGGTCATGAGCTTCATCCGCTGCGACCTCGGTCGCACACCCTCCGACCATCACACGCTCGCCCTCGCGCTGGGCCCCGCCAATCGGTACGTGCATTCCGCTTACCAGGTCAACGACCTCGATGCGATAGCAGCGGGAGGTGAGTACCTGCTCGATCTCGGGTACCAACGTTCGTGGGGTATCGGCAGGCATGTCCAAGGAAGCCAGATTTTCGACTACTGGCGCGATCCCGACGGGTTCCTGGTCGAACACTTCAGCGACGGCGACATGTTCGATTGCACCCTCGAACCGGGATGGGCCCCCATGACCGCATCCGGGCTGGCGCAATGGGGACCACCAGCAACCAAAGACTTCCTCGGGATCGGAACCCCACGGGAGTTCGCGCGTGAACTGCGCACCATGGCCTCTTCGCTCCGCGAGGACAACGAGTTCGATCTCCAGCGCCTTCGTGGCCTACTGAAAGTTGCATCATCATGAGCATCACCGTTCTCCGCACCGCCAACCAATGGTGGGTCCAGACGGCCGGCGGTGCCGTCGCCATCGAGACGCCGGCCACCACCACAGCCGAACTGCTCCGGGACCGGGCGGCGGTCGACACCGCCGCGACCAGCGGAGAAACCGTTCCGGTCGAGACCCTGGATTTGCTCTCGCCCGTCACGGCACCGTGCCGGGTCGTCGCCCAGATGACCAACTACGCATCGCACGTGAAGGACTCGGGGATGAATCCCGAGACCGTTCCACTCACCTTCTTCCGGAAGTCGTCGGGTTCGATCAGTGGTCCGTTCGACGACGTCATCAAGCCCGACCACGTGAGGCTCCTCGACTACGAGGTCGAGATCGGCCTCGTAGTCGGCCGTCCTCTTCCTGTGGGCACCTCGATCGACGAGAACAATATCTCCGATTTCGTTGCGGGGCTGGTCGTCACCAACGATGTCTCGGCCCGCGACCTTCAGCTCCCGAAGACCCAGTTCTACGAAGCCAAGTCGTACCCCACGTTCACCCCGGTCGGCCCAGCTCTAGTGTTGTTCGAGGACGACGATTTCGCACGCTTCAACGACCTTCGTCTGACCCTGCGGGTGAATGGCGAGATCCGTCAGGACATGCTGGTCGGGTCGGACATGATCTATCGCCCCCTGGAGACCTTGCAGGCACTGACCCGGTTCCAGCGACTGGATGTTGGTGACCTGCTGCTGACCGGAACCCCCGGCGGCACCGCGTTGTCGGCCCCGCCGAAGCCGATCGAGATCATCGGATCTCTCTTGCCTCCTGCGGTGAAGTGGAAAAGCTTCTTCAAAACACAGGCCAAGAACCCGAAGTACCTCAAGGACATGGACATTCTCGAGTTGTCGATCGCTACCGAGGACGGGGCGATCGATCTGGGAACCCAGCGCACGCGAGTGAGGTCCGCCCGATGAACGACGCACCGTTGTGGCCGAGCTACGACAGCCCCGATGACCTGAATGGCATCGAAGCCACTCCCCTCGCCGATCGTGGGCTGCCGCAATCGACCTATCACCTGTTGGCCCGGGCAGCTGAACTATGGCCGCAACGCCCCGCCGTGCTCTGCCTCCCGGACGCACGTCAATGGGACGAACCGATGGTCCGCAACCACGCCGACCTACTCACCGAAGTTCATCGAACCGCAAACCTGCTCTACAAGAACAATGTCCGACGAGATGACGCCGTCGCTCTGTTGTCCCCCAACTGCGCGGAACTGATCGTCGCGACACTGGCCGCCCAGGTGGCAGGCATCGCGGCGCCGATCAACGCAGGATTGTCGCACTCTCATATCCGAGAGCTGCTGAGACGTTCAAGTGCACGGATCCTTGTTGCCGCCGGGCCCGAGCTCGACCCCCTCGCATGGGCGGTCGCGCGCGAGATTGCAGCATCGGGAGCGATCGAGGCCCTGTTCGTACTCCGCCCAACCGGCAAGTCCACGACGACCGAGCTGCTCCGGATCGACGGCGTGCAGGTGGTCTACCTCGCGGATGCCGCGTCGGAGTGCGAGGAAACTCGGTTCATCGGTTCCGCGCCTAGTCGCGACGACCTCGCCGCGCTGTTCCATACTGGCGGCACCACCGGTGCACCGAAACTCGCCGCACACACCCACGCCAACGAAGTCGCCAACGCATGGATGATCGCCGCAAACTCTGTGCTCGACGAGGACTCCCGACTCTTCGCCGCGCTACCTCTGTTCCATGTCAATGCCCTCGTCGTGACTGTCCTCGCCCCACTCCTGCGCGGGCAGGCCGTGGTATGGGCGGGGCCACTCGGCTACCGCGATCCGGCCGTCTACAGCTCGTTCTGGAAGATCGTCGAGCACCATCGGATCGCGGCGATGAGCGCAGTGCCGACCGTGTATGCCGTACTCTCCCACTGCCCTGTCGATGCAGACATCTCCAGTCTGCGCGTGTGCCTGGTCGGGGCATCGATGCTTCCCGCTGCAGTGCGCACGGGATTCGAATCGCACACCGGCGTACCGCTGCTCGAGGGCTACGGGCTCACCGAGGCCACCTGCGCCAGCGCTCGCAGCTTCTCGGCCGCGACTCGGCCCGGCGCGGTGGGACAGCGCATGGCCTACCAACAGATCAAGGCGGTGAGCATCGACGAGCGCGGCCACTGGACCGACCTACCTGACGGGCAGGTCGGGACCCTTGCAATCAGTGGACCCACCGTGTTCGCCGGCTACGTCGTCGGCCGCGACGCCTCCGGGTATCAACTCGACGGGTTAGGCACGCTCGTCGACGGCTGGCTCGACACCGGTGATCTCGGTCGAGTCGACGCTGACGGCTTTGTCTATCTGACCGGGCGGGCGAAGGACCTGATCATCCGGGGCGGACACAACATCGACCCAGCCATGATCGAGGACGTGCTCCTGCAACACTCGTCCGTTACCGGCGCGGCCGCGGTCGCGGCCCCCGACACCCACTCGGGCGAGGTCCCGGTCGCCTACGTGACCTTGACACCCGGCGTCGCGACGACCGAAAAGGAACTACTCGCGTGGACCACCGAACGGGTCGCCGAAGCCGCCGCGGCGCCGAGGTCGGTCACCGTTGTCGATGCGCTCCCGGTCACAGATGTCGGCAAGCCGTACAAACTCGCCCTGCGCGCCGATGCCGCCCGCCGTGTTGCCGCACGCGCACTCATCGAGGTCGACGACGTGGAGCACATCGAGGGCACCGTCGAGGACGGTGCTGTGGTTATCACCGTGTCTGTGGGTGTTGGATCAGACGAGAGTGCGGTCAGATCTGCGTTGGACGCCTATCCGATCATCTGGCGCATCACGGAGCGCGTGTGAACACGATGAGCCTCGCTGCCAGAATTCTGTCCGTCGTGATCGCTGTGCTGTTCACTGCCATCGGTCTCGCCAAAGTCGCTGCGCTCGAACCGATGCGCGAGCGTGCCGCACACGCCGGATTCGGTGTACCGGCCTATCGCAGGCTCGGTGTCCTCGAAGTGACCGGCGCTGCCGGACTGCTGATCGGCCTAGCCGTGCCACAGGTCGGTCTCGCTGCCGCGCTCGGTCTCGTGCTGCTCCTCGTCGGTGCATTTGTGGTTCATGTCCGTGCCGGGGACGGCCTCGCGGAGATGATGCCCGCGATCGTCGTCGGGACCGCAACCGTCGCGTGTGGTCTCCTGCTTGCCAGTGAGGTCGCATCATGACCTCGTCGGGCTTCCCAGTCGTCATCGTCGGCGCGGGTCCGGCGGGACTGACAGCAGCACGGCTGCTGTCGCACTACGGCATCAACAGCCTCGTTCTGGACCGGTGGGAGGGCGTCTACCCCCAGCCCCGCGCGGTACATCTCGACGATGAGGTGAACCGCATCATCGCCCGACTCGGACTCGCCGACGACTTCGCGCACATTTCGCGCCCTGGACACGGCCTCCGCCTCCTCGATCCAGATCTCAAGGTGCTTGCGGAGTTCCGACGCCAGACCACCATCAGCCGGCACGGCTTCCCCCAGGCCAACATGTTCGACCAGCCAGAGTTCGAGCAAGTACTGCGCTCGGGACTGCACCATCTGGACGCGATCACGATGCGTGGCGGAGTCGAGGTCACCGACGTTCTGCACACACGCGACGGTGTCCGCGTGCTGTTCACCGACCGTGACACCGGCGAGCGCAACTTCGTCAACAGCGACTACGTCCTCGGGTGCGACGGCGCGAACAGCGTCGTCCGGCGCGCCATAGGCTCCCGAATGCAAGATCTCGGATTCGAACAGCACTGGCTCGTCGTCGACATCGCCACCGAGGCGGATCTCGGGCATTGGGAGGGCGTACACCAAGTCTGCGATCCGCACCGCGCGGCAACTTATATGAGAATCGGCGAGAACCGCTGCCGCTGGGAATTCCGACTGCCGCCCGAAGAGGATGCCGATCAGTACACGACCCTTGACGACCTGGCACCACTGCTCGCGCCATGGATCAGGCACATCGATGCCCACGACATAGAGTTGATCCGCGTCGCCGACTACACGTTCCGCGCACAGGTCGCCGACGGTGGCAAGACCGGAGAGTATTTCTGCTCGGTGACGCCGCGCATCTGACGCCCCCATTCATCGGCCAAGGAATGGGAGCTGGACTTCGAGATGCCGACAACCTCGCATGGAAGCTCGCCGGCGTACTCCACGGCTCGCTCTCGCCGGATTGCTTGACAACCTACGAACAGGAGCGAAAACCACACGCCAGAAAAATGATTCAGCTTGCCGTCGCGATGGGATGCGCAATGACCGAGGGTGGCGAGATCGGCAGCCGCCTTCGTCGCAGCCTCGCCCCACTGACCACACGAATCCCATCCCTGAGAAAGAGAATTGCCGACGGCGCCACCCCAGCACTCACGGCAACCAGTTTTGTCCACCGACATCCTCTACACCCTGGACTGGCCGGCACCCTCTGCCCCAACCCAGTCATCGACGCCGGCGCCCGACGAGTGGACGAGCTCGCCCCACACCAGTTCGTAATGGTGACGACACTCGGCCCCACGGCCGGACAGCAGTACGAGATTGAGCGCCGCGGCGGCTTCATCGTGCACGTGCCAACAAACTCGGAACTCGGACACTGGCTCACCCGCGGGCACACCGCGGCAGCGATAGTCCGCCCCGACCGAACCGTCATGCTTACAAGCCGGTCCCTCGCGGGCATCTACACCAGATTGCCGACGTTTGGTGTGTAACAGAAGGCTGTGGCCGGCTCACGAATACTCGATCTGGTCAGTTACGCACAAGCACGAGGAGGACGAGTCGGTGTGGAAACTGAGCAAGGGTGGGCCTAGGTAAGCGGCCGGACCATAGGGCGAGGGTCTCTTCCGTGACCTGCGTAGGACTGTGATCTCGAAACTAGTTGCGCTTTCTGGAATGCACGTGTCACATTCACCGTTGGCGCTTTGTCGAAGGAAAAGGGTCGAAATGAAGCTTTCCCACATCGCCGCCGTGGCCGCGGTAGCTGCGCTCGTGTCCGCTACTGCGGAGATTAACCCGGCGCAGGCTATGCCCGGCCAGAAGTATGTCGCTCTAGGGAGTTCGTATGCCGCGGGTCCCGGTATCGACCCGGAGACCGACGCGGGCTGCATGCGCTCGGCGAGCAACTACCCCCAGTTGCTCGCCCACCGAATCGGTGCGGACCTCGTAGATGTGACCTGTAGCGGGGCTACAACCGCCGATGTTCTGCACCAAAGTCAGCGCCTCACAAATGGGCGAACGATGCCGCCACAGATCGATGCGGTCACCGGGGATACCACACTCGTCACCATCACCATCGGAGGTAACGACCTGGGGCTGATCGCCGGAATGCTCGGCCACAGCTGCGGCCCGGTCATCGCTCCGACGAGACCGGTCGTCGCCAAGGTGGCGGCGCAAGTTTGCGCGGCAGCGCTCGGCGCCGCCGATGAACCGGAGTCAGCCGACATCGCTGCGGTCGGCGACGCCTTGACCAGGATCGTCGAAACCGTTCGATCCCGAGCGCCGCGCGCGGAAATTGTTCTCGTGGAATACCTTCCAGCCCTTGATGCGCAGGCAACCACCTGCCCGGACATCGTTCCGCTTACAGGTGCCGATGCAATCTCGGCGCGGCACACCTATGACAATCTGATCGCGGCTACCCGTGCCGCCGCCGAATCCACCGGGGTGCGAAGCGTCCACGTTCCCGACGCCGGGCAGCACACGGCCTGCAGCCCGGACCCGTGGGTGAGCGGGTTCAGCAATCCGCTCCACACAGGCGATCTCTCCGCGACAGCTGGCTCTTACCATCCCAATTCTGCCGGTATGCAGGCTGTGGCTGGCCATCTCGCTGAAATTGTCAATCCCCGGTGAACGCCGCCCTCGCAGGGAAAGCGAAATCCAGCCTTCGGACACATCGATTCGCAGCCGTCACAACGGTCGTCAGAACAGGGACGATCCAGACACGGGACATGGACAGGCACGCCTAGCCTTTACATGCGATAATTGACAAAAGGATTGGTGGTTGGGGTGAGCGATGCAGCGACCGCGGAAGCCCGCTACCTACGTGGCGACCTCGACTTCGAGGACGCGCTGCGGGAGGTGACCGGCACCGACATCGGCCGTGACGATCTCGTACAGATCCTGCGCGGCCTGCATTCCACGAACGCCACCCCACCCGCACTGTCCGAGCATGACGCGCAGGTGCTCGCCGACCCCGGGTTCACCGCCGACCCGGCCGCGGCTGCGTCCGCGCGCGTCGACCGCGACATCCGCATGGCGAACCTGGTCGCGACGTCACTGTCCGTCGCCGACGCCGCGGACCGTCTGGGAGTCACCCCCGCCAAGGTTCGGCAGCGCATCGGCGAAGGCACCCTGTGGGCGTTCGATTCCGGACGCAACCGGCTACTGCCCCCGGCACAGTTCACCGCGGCCGGTGGTGTCCCGCACCTGGAGAAGGTCATGCCTCAGGTGCCGAAGGTGCTGCACCCGTTGACCTTGCAGGCGCTGCTCACCCGTCCGCAGCAGGCGTTGCTCGTTGAGGGTCGGCCGGTGTCGATCGTGGCGTGGCTGACCGGCAGCGCCGGCGCCGCCGCGGACATAGACCAGGTCCTCGACGTGATCGATGCGGCCGAGTGGGAATCGGCGTAGATAGTGGCGATGCTCCCATCCCCACCGCCAGTCGCGGAACTGCGTGCGGCGGGCCTGCACCCCGACGAGGTCATCGACTGGCCGGCCACCGACATCGTGTGGCGGGTGCACCGCACCACCGGCGGACACACCCTGTCGCGGGATGGGTTGCGTGAGTTCGGGCCGATCCTGCGGTTCGACCACCACCCCCCTCCCACGCGGTGAACACCCCGGTTACGGAATTTGGTGCGGCGCATCCAGTCCCCGCGGTGGGCTGGCCGAAGCGTTCCAGACCACCCGGGTCATCGACCGTCACCGCGGGGACTCCTACCTCACCGGTCTCCACTTCACACGACCGCTGCGGCTACTCGACGTCGCCGGGGACGGCTCGCCGGCGCAGCCTCCGTCGCTGTCTTCGAGCGTGTCACTGATGCCTTCCCAGCCCGGCCGGTCCTGTCGCTGCCACTCGCGCACCCTGCGCTGGCGGATGCGATCGACACCGCCGCCCACCAGCTCGGCTACACGGTCATCTGAGCGACCAGGCGGGGAGGCCAACAGGAACGGCATCGGGTTCGCCAGTCTCCGTCCGCCAACTCTTGTCGGAGGGTCCGGCTACACTCCGAACATGCTTTCGAATGATTGCGTCGACGAGCTCGGCCGAGTGGGAAACCACCTGGCCACCCTCGACGCCGCCGTCGAGGGCCTGCTTTCCGAGCCGCTGACGGGCCTGTCCGAATCCGATGTCGTCGAAGCGCTGCAACGGATGGAAGTCTCCCTGCGGAAGGCCGCTGCCGTCGGGCACCGGCTTGTCGTCGAATCCGTCGAACGATCCATCCCCGCACACCTCGCCTGCCGCTCCATCAACGACTTCCTCGTCTCCACTCTCCGCATCTCGGGAGCCGACGCCGCAAGACGCGTGAAGGGCGCCAACAAGACCGGCACCTGGCACACCCTCAGCGGCGAGCCGATGGACGCCACACTGCCCGCCACCGCGTCGGCCGGCCGCGAAGGCGCCATCGGCCCCGACCACGTTGCCGCCATCGCCAGAACCATGCGGCAGCTCCCAAACGGCACTACCTCGGACGAAATCGACGCCGCAGAGCAGATCCTCGCCGACGCCGCCGGCTCCACCACCCCTGAAGATGTCACCAAGATCGGCATCCACCTGCTCGCCCATCTCAACCCCGACGGCAACGCACCCGACGAGCGCGAACGTAAGCGTCGCCGCGGCCTGCGGCTCGGCAAGCAAGGCACCGACCTGATGACTCCGATCTCCGGACTGCTGGACCCGGAGACGCGGGCCCTCCTCGAACCGGTGCTCGCCAAACTCGCCCGCCCCGGCATGAACAACCCCGATGATCCCGAATCACCTTCTGGGGATGTCGATTCCCCGAATCTGGACCGTACCGCGATGGCAAAGGCCGCTGCCCGCGACACCCGCACAGCGGTGCAACGCAACCATGACGCTCTCACCGTTGCATTGCGGCAGATACTCGCGTCCGGTGTCCTGGGCAGCCATCGCGGCCTCCCGGTGACAGCGATCATCACCATGTCGGTACACCAACTCGAGAAGGCGTCCGGCGTGGCGACCACCGCCACCGGCGGCATCGTTCCCATCAGGGATGCACTGCGTATGGCGCAGAACGCCCACCCGGTGCTCGCCGTCTTCGACCACAACGGCCGCCCCCTTCACCTCGGTCGCGCCCGACGCCTCGCCTCGGCGGATCAGCGACTCGCCCTCATCGCAGCGTCTCGCGGGTGCACGCGCCCCGGTTGCGATGCTCCTGCCTCCCTCACGGCCGTGCACCACGTCACCGAGTGGAAGAACGGCGGTGCCACCGACATCACCAACGAGGATCTCGCCTGCGACAGCTGCCATGCCCTCGTTCACGACGGTCCCGGCGGCTGGACGACCCGCGTCGCACCGCCCGATGCCGCGCATCCAGGCCGTGTCTAATGGATCGCGCCGCCTCACATCGACCCCGACCGGCGCCCGCAGGTCAATCACCGGCACCACCTGGATCATTTCGTCGCCGGCGCCCTCACCCGGCACCGATACCGTCGGGAACGGCCGCGCCGGAGAGATGCATCCGGCGCCACCCGGCGCGATGACAACGGGCCGCCACATCCTTGATACCGAGACACGTCTCTCGGAAACAGTCGATCAGGTCGAGAACGTCACGTGCGACGTACCCTGTGGTGCCGCGTTCGACACTCTTGCGGGAAAGGACTCCGGCGTCCGCGAGTTCCTCGAGCGCGGCTCGCGCTGCGGGGAACGACACCCCGAGGATGCGTTGCACAGTGCGCGCGGTCATGATCGGTGCCTCGGCGAGCACCGGAAGGATGCGTGCTGTCGCGGACCCAGCGCGGGGTCCCCCTCGAAGGCCTTGTGCCTCGCGATGGCCCGCAAGACGACCAGCCCACTCGAACTCCAACTCGTCGATGTCCTGCGCCAGGCGTTGCGCATGTTCCGACGCAACGACAGCGGCCTCGATGAACGTCGAGAGCCAGTCGTTCACACCAGCGAGGGCGCCGGGTTCGACAGAGCTGCCGACGTACCGGTAGGCGCTCAACCCGTCGACGTAGCGGGCGCTGAGAGTCGACAGCACGAGACTGATCGGGAGCACCGCCTCCGGGGCTAGACCGCGCCGGGCAAGAACGGTGTGGATCAAAGCGCGACCGACCCTACCGTTGCCATCGGTGAACGGATGGATCGTTTCGAACTGGGCGTGCACGATCCCGGCTTGTATCAGCGGTCCGTGCAGGGATCCGTTGAGATAGTCGACGAGGTCGGTCATCAGCGGTCCGACATCCTCAGGCGATGGGGGGACGAAATCCGCTTCGAGCGGATGCCAATTCGAGCCCCCGATCCAGTTCTGGACGTGCCGGAGGCCGTGATGCCGTTCGTCGGGCAGTAGCGCTGCGTGCAGCATGACCACGTCATCCACGGTAACGGCGTCGGTGTCGACCAGGCTGCTCGACGCACGCCGGAGGACCGAGATGTTGTTGGCCACGAGGCGCGCCTGGTCGCTGAACCCGCGGATGTCCTCGTCCTGCGCCAATTCGGCCAGGGCGACCTGCTGAGGTGAGGGGGCGATCCCCTCGATCATCGAGCTGGCGATCGCCTCCGACCGCAGCAGAAATCGAGCGATCGACTGCAGTCCGCCCGAACCAGGACCTGTTCCGAGTCGCCGGATGTCGCGCTCTGCGGACGCGGCACGCGCAGCAAGGTCGGGAGGCATGATCAGTGGGCGGTCCGTCACCAGGTCCGGAACGTAACGCTCGTAATGACCACCACGACGATCGCGCGCAATCAGACCGGAACCGGGATCCGGCTTCCAATACGCGCGATACAGCTCGGCCACTGTGCGAATCCCTTCATTCTGCCCGATACAATCAAAGCTTAGTATCTCAACCTTTAATGCGCGACGGCCATATTGAAGGTTGTCGGCATTCGGCCCCGGGCGGTCGTGTCGGACCCGGTCAGTAGTGTTCGTCGGCTCCGGACAACTCGGATGCTTGTGCCAAGATCGAGCACAGAACGACACGTCACTGCGCGGGCGCGCACACGAGCGAAGAGAGGACCACGGTCCATGGTGGGGAACTTCGACTTCCTGCAGGCCGAATGGCCGCAGCTGCACGCCGAGGCCAAGAAGGCCGAACGCGACGCACTCTTCGACCCCCGCACCACCTGCTTCTACGCCCGCCGCGTCGTCGAGCACACCGTCAAATGGATTTACCGCACCCAGAACCTGCCGGAACCGTACAAGTCCGATCTTGCGGCCCGACTGCACGACGGCAAGTTCGTCGCCGTCGTCGGGCACTCCCTCGTCGCGAAGATGGACCTCATCCGCCGACTCGGCAACACCGCCGTCCACGAGACCAGGCCCGTCCCGAAGGACGCCGGCACGAAGGCACTCGCGGAACTGTTCCACATCCTGTCCTGGCTGGCCCGCAACTATGCGACGCAGCCGTCGAGCAAGCCGTCGCCGCAGCAGCAGTTCGACCCGGCGCGGTTGCCCAAGCCCGGCGGCGGGGCTGTAGTCGCGAAGACCGTCGCACAGCTCGGCAAACTCGAAGCCGAGTTGGCCGCCAAGGACGCGAAGCTCGAGCAGTCCGAGACCGAGAAGCAGGACCTCATCGCACAGGTCCAGGCCCGCGACGAGGCCGCCGAGAGGGCAGACCTGGAGAAGGCGAGCCTCGAGCAGCTCATCGCGGAGTTGCGCGCCCAGATCGAGGCGGCACACCAGGCCAGTGCCGTCGCCCCCGACACCCACGATTACGACGAGGCGCAGACCCGCCGCGACCTCGTCGATCTGATGCTCCGCGAATCCGGGTGGCTGCTCGACCAGCCGCGAGACCGCGAATACCCGGTCACCGGAATGCCCGACGGCAAGAGCGGATTCGCCGACTACGTGCTGTGGAGCGCCGACGGACGTCCGCTTGCCGTGGTGGAAGCGAAGCGGACGTCCGTGGACCCGTTCGCCGGGAAACAACAGGCAAAGCTGTACGCGGACTGCCTCGAACAGATGACGGGGAACCGCCCGGTCATCTACTACACCAACGGCTTCGAGCACCACTTCTGGGACGACCTGCGCTACCCGGTGCGGCAGGTCGCCGGCTTCCACACCCGCGACGAACTCGAACTGCTCGTCGCGCGACGATCGTCGATGAGGCCCCTGGCCGACATCCCGGTGCCGCAGGAAATCGCCGGCCGGCCGTACCAGGAGAAGGCCATCCGCGCTGTCGCCGAACGGTTCGAGCACGAGAACCAGCGGGCCGCATTGCTGGTCATGGCCACGGGTTCCGGAAAGACCCGTACCGTCGTCGCTCTTGCCGACATGCTGATGCGCGCCAACTGGGTCAAGCGGGTGCTGTTCCTCGCCGACCGCAAGGCCCTCGTCAAGCAGGCCGTCGCCGCCTTCAAGACGCATCTACCCGATTCGTCGCCGGTGAACCTGCTCACCGACAAGAACACCGAGGGCCGCGTCTACGTCTCCACCTATCCCACGATGATGGGGCTCATCGACGAAACTGATAGTGGTGCAAAACGATTCGGTCCTGGTTACTTCGACCTCATCGTCATCGACGAGGCGCACCGCTCCGTGTACCAGAAGTACCGGCACATCTTCGGCTACTTCGACTCGCTGCTGCTCGGCCTCACCGCCACCCCCAAGGACGAGGTGGACTACAACACCTATCAGTTGTTCCAGCTCGAAACCGGTGTCCCCACCGACAACTACTCGCTCGATCAGGCAATCAACGACAGGTTCCTCGTCCCGCCGCGCGCGGTGACGGTGCCTCTGACGTTCCCGCTGCACGGTATCCGGTACGCCGACCTCACCGACGAGGAGAAGAAGCGGTACGAGGGGATCGACTGGGGCGACGACGTCCCCGACGACGAGATCCCCGACGTCGTCCAGGCCGAGGCCGTCAACAAGTGGTTGTTCAACATCGACACCGTAGACAAGGTCCTCGAAACGGTCATGACGCACGGGCATCGCGTCGCGGGAGGCGACAGGCTCGGCAAAACCATCGTCTTCGCGAAGAACGAGCGGCACGCCCAGTTCATCGCGGATCGGTTCGATGCCAACTACCCCGAATTCAAGGGCTCCTTCGCGCGCGTCATCACCCACTCGGTGACCTACGGTCAGGATCTCATCGACAAGTTCTCACAACCCGACCAGGAACCGCACATCGCCATCTCCGTCGACATGCTCGACACCGGCATCGACGTCCCTGAGGTCGTGAACCTGGTGTTCTTCAAACCCGTGCGGTCGAAGTCGAAGTTCTGGCAGATGGTCGGCCGTGGCACCCGTCTGCGACCTGACCTGTACGGCCCCGGCCAGGACAAGACCGACTTCTTCATCTTCGACGTGTGTGGCAACTTCGACTATTTCGATCAGCACCCGGACGCCTCCGAGGGCGCGCTCTCGCCCTCGCTGTCGCAGCGGCTGTTCACCGTACGCACCGAACTCGTGGCGGCACTGGACCGTTCCGGCGCGGCAACCGAACTGCGCAAGGCAACCGCGGACACACTGCACACCCAGGTCGCCGGTATGCGACTCGACAACTTCATCGTCCGCACCCGTCGTCGTGAGGTCGAGATGTACGCCGACCGCGGCGCGTGGGACTCGCTGACGGAGCAGCAGGCCGCCGAGATCGTCGAGGCACTTGCCGGGCTACCGACCACCGTGCGCGACAACGACGAGATGGCCAAGCGGTTCGATCTCGTCGTCCTGCGGGGCCAGCTCGCGGTCATCATCGACGACGGCACCCTTCCGAAACACGAGGGCACCATCCGCGGTGTCGTCGACGGGCTGCTCGAGGAAGGGCTGGCGATCCCGAAGGTCAAGGCCAAAGAGGAACTGCTCCGCGAAACATGCCGGAGATGCGCTCCGGCACCGACGTCGAGCGCTACACCGCGAAGGTGCGCGACTACCTGCGCCGCCAGCCCCACAACCTCGCCCTGCAGAAGGTGCGCTCCGGCAAGTCACTGACCCCGGCCGACCTGGAATCTCTCGAAGAGCTGCTGGCGCGCAGCGGCGCCGGCAACCCCGAATACATGGAACGGGCCATCGCAAACGCGCAGGGGCTGGGGCGGTTCATCCGCTCCCTCGTCGGCCTCGACCAGCAGGCCGTGCAGGAGGTATTCGCGGAGTTCCTCGGGGAACGCACCGCCACCGCCAGCCAGATCGACTTCGTCAACCTCGTGATCAGTCACCTCACCAGGCACGGAGAGATGGACCCGAAGCTGCTGTTCGAGGCGCCGTTCACCGACACCGCACCGCAGGGACCAACCCAGTTGTTCGCACCCGAGCAGACAAGACGGCTCGTCGGTGTCATCCGCTCGATCAGTGACTCTGCAGGAGCAGCCACCGCCTGACTCATCCGGGCGTTCAGACGCTCCGAATCCTGAGCGACCAGCACCCTCGAGGCAACATGGTGCCTGCACGCTCACGCGTGTCCACTCGATCAGGAGGACCTCTTGAGCACCACGACGACACCGAGACCACATCGTTCGCGTCTGCGGTGGCTCATACCCGCTGTTCTGCTTCTGGTCTGGCTCGGGATCGCGGGCGGCGGCGGGCCCTTCGCCGGCAAACTCAGTGAGGTCGCCTCGACCGACGCGAGTTCCTTCCTCCCCGCGTCGGCAGAATCCACCCGTGCCGACGAGATCTACGCCGAGTTCAGGGACAGCGATGCCATCCCGGCAATCGTCGTGGCCGAGCGCGACGGCGGGATCACCCCGGACGACCTGGCTTTCCTCGCCACCGAATCGGCGGGGCCACCGCCCATCCCTTCCGAGGACGGGCAAGCCGCGCAGATGATCGTGCCGATCGACAGCAGCGTCGAGGTCAAGGACGCCGTTTCCGACCTGCGCACCGCGCTCGAAGGGGCACCCGAGGGGCTCACCGTCCACGTGACCGGACCTGCAGGCCAGGCAGCCGACCTGTCGGCCGCGTTCGCCGGAATCGACGGACTGCTACTGCTCGTCGCAGGCGGTGTGGTGCTGCTCATCCTCATCGTCGTCTACCGCAGCCCGCTGCTGCCGTTCGTCGTCATCCTCTCGGCCGTATTCGCGCTCTCGCTCGCCAGCCTTCTGGTCTACCTGCTCGCCGACGCCGGCACGATCGCACTCAACGGGCAGAGCCAGGGCATCATGTTCATCCTGGTGTTCGGCGCGGCCACCGATTACGCGCTGCTGCTCGTCGCGCGCTTCCGGGAGGAACTGCGCATCCAGGAAGACAAGTACGCGGCGATGCGTACCGCGTGGCGCGCCTCGCTCGAACCCATCGCAGCATCGGCCGGCACCGTCATCCTCGGCGTGCTGTGCCTGCTGCTGTCCGACCTGAACTCCAACCGCGGGCTCGGCCCCGTCGCCGCGATCGGTATCGCAGCGTCGTTCGTCGCGTCCATGACGTTCCTGCCCGCAGCGCTGGTTCTGCTCGGGCGGGTCGCGTTCTGGCCCACCCGGCCGAAGTACGAGCCCGGCTTCGACCACGACGACCTCGAACAGGCCCACCGGTTCTGGAGCCGGATCGCCGGCTGGGTGGGATCGAAGCCCCGCCCGATCTGGATCGTATGTAGCCTCGTCCTCGTCGCATTCGCTCTGCTGCTGCCGCAGTTCAAGGCCAGCGGTGTCGCCTCGTCGGACCTGTTCCTCCTGCAGACCGATTCGAAATCCGGACAGCAGATCCTCGGTGAGCACTTCGACGCAGGCAGCGGCTCCCCCACCGTGATCATCGCGAACGAATCGTCGCTCGACGCCGTCACCGACGCCGCCCGCATCGAGGGCGTCACCACCGTCGAACCCGTCACCGGACCCGACGGTGCGCCCGCGGTCGTCGACGGACAGGTCGCGCTCCAGGCCACCCTCTCCAATCCGGCCGATTCGCTCGACGCCGAACAGACCGTCGAACGCCTCCGCGACGCCGTGCACGCAGTGCCCGGATCCGATGCTCTGGTCGGTGGACCCACCGCGGTCGATCTCGATACCAAGGACACCGCCACCCGCGACCGCACGCTGATCATTCCGGTGGTCGCGCTCGTGGTGCTGCTGGTGCTCATCGTGCTCCTGCGGGCGATCGTCGCGCCGATCCTGCTGATGCTCACCGTCATCGTGTCGTTCGCGGCCACGCTGGGTGTGTCGTCGCTTCTGTTCAACCATGTATTCGGATTCCCGGGCGCCGACCCCGTGGTGCCGCTGTTCGCGTTCGTGTTCCTGGTTGCGCTCGGCGTCGACTACAACATCTTCCTCATGACACGAGTGCGCGAGGAAACGAAGCGGGTGGGGACGCGCACCGGCACGCTCCGTGCGCTCACGGTCACCGGCGGGGTGATCACGTCGGCGGGGATCGTGCTCGCCGCAACGTTCTCCGCGCTGGCGGTGATACCGCTGCTGTTCCTGGCGCAGCTCGCGTTCATCGTGGCGTTCGGCGTACTGCTCGACGCATTGCTGGTGCGGTCTCTGGTGGTCCCGGCACTCACGATCGATATCGGCCGCAAGGTCTGGTGGCCCAGCGCGCTGTCTCGCAGGGAGCCCGACACTCGCTAGCGCGTACCGTTCGCAACGCGGGCCCGACAGCGCTACGGTCGGGGGCATGTCTGCGGATCTCACCGCGAGGCCGGATCCACCGTCCCCGGTGACGGTTCCGTCTCCCACAGCGCCCTCACGCTTCCGAGCTCGCCTGACGGCGGTGCCGCACATCCTCGGGGTGGCGCTCGCCGTGTATGCGGGCATCGTCGCATTGTGGTCCCTTTCACCGACGTTGCGCGTCTGGCTCCACACGCCTCGCGAGTACGTCGACGAGTACTACTTCGACGCACCCGACACGAGTCTGTCGTTCGCCCTGGTCGTTGCAGTGCTCGCCGCGGCGATCGCGGGGCGCAAACGTATCGCCTGGTGGATTCTCACGATTTACCTCGGTGGGTTCGCGCTCACGAATCTGATGCTCGCGATCGTGGACCGCGATCCGAATCACCTCGCGGCGCTGATCGTCCACCTGCTGCTCGTCGGCGTACTGTTGCTTTCGTTCGGCGAATTCGACACGCGTGTGCGGCCGGGGTCGATTCCGTGGTCGCTGGCGGTGCTCGTGGGAGGCCTCGCCACAGCGACGCTGATCGGCTGGGGTCTCGTGGAACTGTTCCCCGGATCCTTACCTCCCGAGGACCGCTTGTGGTGGGCGATCAATCGCGTCACCGCCCTGACCTTCATCGACAACGATCAGTTCAGCGGGCACACGCACTGGCTCGTCAGCACCACCCTCGGATTCCTCGGCGCGCTCGCACTGCTCGCCGCGCTGCTCGTGCTGTTCCGATCGCAACGCTCGTCGAATGCGCTCACCGGCACAGACGAATCCGCAATCCGAGCACTCCTGGACAAGCACGGCGACGACTCGCTCGGCTACTTCGCGACACGGCGCGACAAGGCCGTGGTGTTCGCACCGAGCGGCAAGGCCGCCGTCACCTATCGCGTCGAGGTCGGTGTGTGCCTGGCCTCGGGTGATCCCGTCGGCGACCCCGAAGCGTGGCCGCATGCGATCGACGAATGGCTCGGCGTGGCGCGCGCGTACGGGTGGACACCTGCCGTGATGGGTGCGAGTGAAGACGGCGCGCGAGCGTATCACCGTGCCGGATTGTCGGTCCTGCAGCTCGGCGACGAGGCCGTGCTGCACACGCAGGGATTCTCCCTCACCGGCCACGATATGAAGCCGGTACGACAGGCGGTCAGCCGGGCACGTAAACACGGTGTCTCCGTGCGGATTCGGCGCCACTACGATGTGGGCACCGTCGAGATGGCCAATGTCATCCGTCTCGCCGACGCCTGGCGCGACACCGACACCGAACGCGGATTCTCGATGGCGCTCGGCCGACTGGGCGATCCACTCGACGCGAATTGCCTGCTCGTCGAGGCGATCGTCGACGGAACACCGGTCGCAATGTTGTCGCTCGCGCCGTGGGGCGAGAACAACGTGTCACTCGATCTGATGCGCCGCGACCCGGCGGCACCGAACGGCGTGGTCGAGTTCATGATCACCGAGCTTGCCACGCACGCACCACTTTTCGGGATCGAACGCATCTCGCTGAACTTCGCGGTCTTCCGCTCCGCATTCGAAGAGGGTTCTCGCATCGGTGCCGGACCGATCATGCGGCTGTGGCGATCGATCCTGCTTTTCTTCTCCCGGTGGTGGCAGCTCGAGGCGCTCTACCGATCCAACGTCAAGTACCACCCCGAGTGGGTCCCGCGATTCCTCTGTTTCCGCGACAACCGCGAGATCCCTCGCGTCGCACTGGCTTCTTCGGTGGCCGAGGGCTTCCTCACGGTTCCCAGCTTCGGGCGCCGGAAACTTCTGAAGCACACCGGAACCCATTCGATGGTTCCCGATGTCCCCGAAGCAGTTCACGACGGAAGTGCACCGGAATCCGACACCACCTCATCACGTTCGACGTACACTCCTGCGTCTCGTCGACGTCCTGAGCAGGACCGCGTGCGCATGAAGACGTTGGAGCGAATCGTCGAGTACGGCGTCGATCCGTATCCGGTCGCCGACCCGCCGACCCATACCGCCGCCGAAGCGCTCGCGACGACGCGCGGGGGCGCAGTCAAGGTCGCGGGACGAATCCTGCGGATCCGCAACTTCGGTGGAGTCCTGTTCGCCGTGGTGCGTGACTGGTCGGGTGATCTGCAGATCCTCGTCGATCGCGAACGTGTCGGCGGCCGACAATTCCTGTTCGACCTCGGCGATCTCGTAGAAGTGTCCGGGGAGATGGGTCGCAGCCGCACCGGCGAGATCTCTCTGCTGGCCGACTCGTGGAGAATCAACGGCAAATGTCTGCATCCGCTCCCCGACAAATGGCGCGGACTGGTCGATCCCGAGGCCAAAGTCCGCCAGCGCTATGTCGATCTGGCGGTCGACCGCAACGCCCAGCGACTGCTCGCAGCCCGCAGCGCCGTGGTCCGCTCCCTGCGCGACCAACTGCAGGAGCGCGGATATCTCGAGGTCGAGACACCGATCCTGCAGTCCGTGCACGGCGGGGCCAATGCCGCACCGTTCACCACGCATATCAACGCCTACGACACCGATCTGTACCTGCGGATCGCGCCCGAGTTGTACCTCAAGCGATTGTGCGTCGCCGGAATGGAGAAAGTGTTCGAGATCGGACGCGTATTCCGCAATGAAGGTACAGATTTCAAGCATAATCCGGAGTTCACAATCCTCGAGGCGTACGAGGCACACAGCGACTACGAGAAGATGCTCACGCTCGCTCGCGTCCTGATCCAGCGTGCGGCGGTCGCCGCGCACGGACGCGAGATCATTGTGCGTCCGGGAGACAACGGCACGCCGGTGGAGATCGACATCTCTGGTGAGTGGCCGGTGAAGACCTTCCACGACGCGCTCTCCGAGGCTCTCGGCACGTTCGTCGACGCCGAGACTCCCGTCGAGGTCCTGCGCAGGATGTGCGACGAACGCTCGATCGCCTACGATCCGGCCTGGGATGCCGGTGCCACGGCGCAAGAGCTCTACGAGCACCTCGTCGAATCCCGTACCGAATTTCCCACGTTCTACACCGATTTCCCCACCTCCGTCTCACCCCTGACCAGGCCCCATCCACGGAAGCGGGGTGTCGCCGCGAAGTGGGACCTGGTGGCGTGGGGCGTCGAACTCGGCACCGCCTACAGCGAATTGACCGATCCGATCGATCAGCGGGCACGACTCACGGAGCAGTCGCTCCTCGCTGCCGGCGGCGACGAGGAAGCGATGGAACTCGACGAGGATTTCCTGCGCGCACTCGAGCATGCGATGCCCCCGACCGGCGGCCTCGGCATGGGTGTCGATCGGATCGTGATGCTGATCCTCGGCGGCAGCATCCGCGAGTCGCTCGCGTTCCCGTTCGTCAAACCTCGTAGTTCCCAGACGTAGAACCACTTGGATACCGCTCGCTGCACCATTGCGACCTGTGACGTACACCTGCACCGCGGGTGGCCAACTGTCAGTGGTGCACGAGGGGTGTACAAGATCAGATATCCCGTGTAGAACGATGCGCTGGGGTGAAGAGCAGGAACGTTTTCTTCGCCGGAATTCATTCGCGGAGGGAACGTCTCGAAACATGGACCAGCGCAGTATCAGAGGTGCCCAGCCGCATAATTGGCGGTTGAGATACAAGCTCGGTGTCGTCCTCGCAGTCCCATTGCTCGCCGCGAGCGTACTCGGAGGGTTCCGTGTCTCCTCCCAGCTCGACGATGCTCAGCGCGTCGCAGCACTCGCCGACCAGATTGCGGTGGCACCCGCGATGCTCGACTTCTCCCGAGCCGTACTCAGCGTGGCGACAACGGCTTCGCTCGGGCTGCCCGCCGAGTACATGTCGACGGACGACATCGAACGGTCGATGGCTTTCGCCGAACGACTCTCGGTGAGAAGCGATCTCGACCCGAAGATCGCGCAGGATATCGACTCTGTGCTGGCAGATGGTGAGGCACTGTACCTCGCCGCGGTCGGTGCGCAGATCACCCCCGACGAACTGCGCCGCACCACCACCGACTTCCTGACGCGCTGCCGGAACATCATCCGCGTCGTGTTCGACCTCCTCGAGAACAACGACGCGCTGGTGGACGCCACCAACTTGCTCAACGTCTGGGACGCCCAGAGTAACCTTCTCGCACAGATGGAATCCTTCCGCTTTCTGGGCACCAACCCGGAGGCCGCACAGGTGGTCGCCCAGAACGCAATGAACAACGAGGAAGCGACGCTCCGTCTGCTGCTCGAATCCCGGCTCGATACCGGTCAGATCGACGGCATGCTCACAGACATCGAAGGCCGGCGTGCCCTCGTCCGAACCCTGGAGCCAACCCCCGAATTCGGTGAACAACTGGGGTACGCAATGATCGCGGCTTCCGAGCCTTACAGCGCCGCCATCGAAAGCGCCACCCGGAAAATCACCGTCACGCTCGACCGGCTCGCATCCGAGGCACGCACCGCCGCGACCCGTGATGCGATCGTCGTGGGCGCGATCCTGGTGCTCGCCCTCATCATCGCCCTTCTCGTCGCCCGGTCCCTGTCGGTTCCCATGCGCCGCCTCCGCGACAGCACACTTGCAGCGGCGAACATCGAGCTGCCCGCCGCTATCGCGGCCGTCAAGGACGGTGCCGAGGTCGGGAGCGTCAGCCTCGCCCCGATCGGCATCGACACCGATGAGGAAATCGGTGAGCTCGCGAGAGCCGTGGACTCGATGAACACCGAGGCACTCAGACTCGCCGGAGAGCAAGCCCACCTGCGGAAGCAGGTGAACGTCATGTTCGAAACGCTGGCACGACGAAACAAGACCTTGGTGGAGCAGCAGCTCTCGCTCATCGATTCGCTCGAATACCAGGAGAAGGACCCTGTCCGTCTGCAAAGCCTGTTCTCCTTGGACCACCTCGCGGCGCGGATGCGGCGCACCGGAGAGTCCTTGCTCGTGCTCGCCGGCACCCGGCCTCGCACCCGCACATCCCCGGCGCCGCTCGCCGACGTGTTGCGCGGCGCGGTCTCCCAGGTCGAGAACTATCAGCGGGTCCAGATCGGACGCACTCCGCACGGATATCTCCTCGGGATCGCCATCGACGACGTCGTGCACATGATCGCCGAGCTCGTCGACAACGCCCTGCGGGCATCACCTCCGAACAGCGCGGTCCGGCTCGAGTTCGCATCTGCCGAAGGCGGCGGACTCCTCCTCGAGATCGCCGACGTCGGAATCGGTATCCCACGCGAGGCTCTCGACCAGATCAACACGCGTCTTTCCGACGGCGACGAGGCCGATGTCAACGCACCCCGGCAGATGGGCCTGTTCGTGGTGGGACGTCTCGCCGCGCGCAACGGCATGAATGTCCGACTCCGCCCCACGTTCGATTCGGATACCAATGCCGGTGTGACGGCGGCGATCTATTTCCCTTCACACATGCTCGCCGAGATCCAGGCACCGACGACCACGGCGATCACAGAGCGCCCGAGGCGACTGTCCCGAGAGGACGACCAGGTGCAGTACACACAGGGTGGCCGCTGAAGACCCACTGTTTCACGTGAAACGGGGGCGTTCCGACCTGAGTGGGCTCACCTGGCATTGTGGATGCCGTGCAGCTTCTCCTGATCCGCCATGCCCAGCCGGAGTACGCCCGCGTGAACCTGGGGCGCGCTGATCCGTCCTTGACCGAACAGGGTCTGGTCCAGGCCGGACGGCTGGTGGAAGCCCTCGCGCCCTACCGAATCGCGCGGTTGTTCTCGAGCCCGCAACTTCGTGCACTCCAAACTGCACAGCCGCTCGCCGACCGGCAGAAGCTGCCGGTCGAGCAGATCAAGGGACTCGCGGAATACGACTACGACCTCGATCACTACATTCCGTTCGAAACCGCCAAGGAGCTCGGATCCGACGCCTACAAGCGCATCCTCGCAGGCCATCTGCCCGATTTCGTCGATGCGGAACTATTCCGCACCCGCGTGCTGACCTCCGTCGACCAGGTCGTGTCCTCGTGCGCACATGAGGAGACGGCGGTGATCGTCGCGCACGGCGGTGTCATCAACATCGTCCTGCAGGACCTTCTCGGGCTCGAGCTGCCGCTGACATTCCCGATCGAATACGCATCGGTCACGCGCATTCTCGTCTCGCGCACCGGCCGACGCCGAGTAGCGTCGATCAACGAGACAGGGCACGTGCGCGACACATTGCGTGTGTGAATCGAGGCACGCCGTCGAGCGCGCACGCCTACGCTGAAGGACCATGCGAACCCTCACTCGAATGGTCTCGATCGTTGCCCTCACCGGTGCAGCAGCACTCGGCGCAGCAGGCACCGCGGCTGCCGAGGAATGGCCCTCCGACAACGGTGCGGTCAGCGTAGTCGAGAATCCCGCATTCCTCGTTCCGGCCGACGGCGAATTCTGGAATCCGCTGGTTGCCGAGAACAGGCTCACGTCGCCGTACGGCCTCTCGACGCGCATCGCGTGCACGCAGTTCCACGGCGTGCTCCTCGAGTGCTGGCAGGCCGACCAGAACGGGAACCCGCACAAGCTCACCGCGCTCCCGTTCAACTTCCCGGCGGTCACCGGTTCCTCGCAGCCGGGTGGCGGTCCGTCGCACTTCGTGTATCTCGGCTGATTTCGTGTATTTCGGCCGATATCGGTAAGCGGCGTCGTCCGCTGCCGCACCGGGCGCACCCATCCGATTCGTTATCGGTGCCGAAGTCCTCGACATGGTGGGAGGACGACGGCATGACGACGAATGAGGAACGTGCGCACGACGGGTCCGGCGAATCAGGGGATCGTCGCCCGCGTGTGCGGCCAGGCCTCCCGGTGCGTGTGCTCTCCGGAGTGCTGGCAGCTGCGGTCACGCTCGGTGTCGGCGAACTTGCGGCGGTGCCGTTCGGATCGTCCGCGTCTCCGTTCTTCGCGGTGGGATCCACGACTGTCGATCGAAGTCCCTCGTGGGCGCGAGAGATCGCGATCACCGCCTTCGGCACCAACGACAAGGCGGCGCTGTTCATCGGGATGAGCATCCTGATCGCGATATTCGCCGTGCTTGCCGGAGTCGTCGAACGGCCGCGGCGCCCCTACGGCAGTCTCGTACTCGTGGCTCTCGGCATCGTCGGGATGTACGCGGCCACGAGCCGTCCCGGGGCGACCGTCGTCGATGCCACCCCGACGCTCACGGGTGTCGCTGCCGGCGTCCTGACCCTGATGCTCCTCACACGTCGCGCCGACGAGATCGACCATGCAGCACACACCGGCACAGAGGTGCCTCGCCGACAATTCCTTGTACTGGCAGGCGCCGCTGCGACCCTCGCAGTAGCCGCGGGTGTGGCAGGTCGCAACCTCGCGGGCACGCTCGCCGGAGCCATCAGCAACCGCATGGCATTCGTCGCCCCGCTCGTCTCTGCGAGAAACCGGGCTCCGGCCGTCGCGCCGGGCACCGACATCGCGATACCCGGGGCGACGCCGTTCGTCACCGGCAACAACGCCTTCTACCGCATCGACACCGCATTGCAGGTTCCTATGCTCACCACCGACGACTGGTCTCTGCGGATACACGGCATGGTCGACCGGGAGATCAGGTTGAGCTGGAGCGATCTGATGGCCCGCACACCGATCGAACGGACCATCACTTTGACCTGCGTGTCCAACGAAATCGGCGGCGCTCTCGCCGGCACCGCCACCTGGGTCGGCTATCCGATCAAGGACCTGCTCGACGAGGTCGGCATCTCCCCCGACGCCGACATGCTGTTGTCGACCAGTGCCGACGGGTTCACCGTGGGAACGCCCATCGCAGTCCTGCGGGACGGACGGGACGCACTGCTCGCGGTGACGATGAACGGTGAGCCGCTGCCGTTCGAGCACGGCTATCCCGCCCGGCAGGTGGTACCCGGCCTGTACGGATTCGTCTCGGCCACCAAATGGGTTGTGGACTGGGAAGTGACCCGGTTCGACCGGGCGCAGGCGTACTGGACGCGTCGTGGTTGGGCCGAACAGGCACCCATCAAGACAGCATCCCGGATCGATGCCCCGGCGTCCTTCGCGCGGGTCCGGGCCGGCGAGGTACTGGTGGCAGGCACCGCATGGGCGCAGCACCGCGGTATCGCACGGGTCGAGGTACGAGTCGACGACGGACCATGGAACGATGCGACCCTCTCCGAGGAGTACTCGATCGACACCTGGCGACAGTGGTATTGGAGCTGGCAGGCGTCGCCCGGCACGTACACACTTCAGGTACGGGCCACCGATCGGGACGGCGAGATCCAAACCGAAATGCGTGTCGAGCCGATCCCTGACGGAGCCAGTGGATGGCACACCCGCTCGATCACTGTGGTGTGAGCACGGAAGCCGGACACACCCCGTTCTGTCGTGTTGGATGGAAGGTATGCCCACTCGGTACGCGCAGATCCGCAGATGGCGAGCCGGTACGGCCATTCGCGCCCGCCTCCACGATCTCACCGGAACACTGGTCGTGGTCACCGGCGGCGCGAGCGGAATCGGCCGCGCCGCAGCACGCGCCTTCGCAGCCCAAGGCGCGATCGTCGTGGTCGCCGACAAAGATCTCGACGGCGCGCTCGACACCGTGAACCTCATCGACAATCCTGACTCTGCCGGTGGCTCGACCGCTGTCTTCGGTGGCGGTGCACACGCCTACGAGCTCGATGTCGCAGATGAGAAGCAGGTACGCGAGTTCGCGGCAACCGTCCGGTCACGACACGGAATTCCCGACGTGCTCGTCAACAACGCAGGGTTCGGTGTGATCGGTGCGTTCGTCGAGACGCCGCAGTCGGTCTTCGAAGACGTCATGAACACCAACTTCTGGGGCGCGGTGTACGGGTGCCGCGCGTTCACCACGCAGATGATCGAACGCGGGACCGGCGGACACATCGTGAACGTGGCATCGGCAGCAGCGTTCATGACGCAGCGGAACCTGACCGCCTATTCGACGAGCAAGGCGGCAGTGTTCATGCTGTCGGAATGTCTACGCGCCGAGCTGATCGAGCACGGCATCGGTGTCACCGTGGTGTGCCCGGACCTGGTGAACACGAATCTGACCCGGAACACCGAATACGTTGCTCCCAGCAGGGAGAAGCGCGCCGCTCGCCGCGAGCGTGCGCAGTCGATCTACCGCAGACTGCACGTCGAACCCGAGCGTGTGGCCGATGCGATCGTTTCCGCGGTGCGCCACAATCGGCCCATAGTCACCGTCGCTCCTGGCGCGAAGGCCCGGAAGTGGCTGAGCCGCTTGGCTCCCCGCGTAGTGCGGGTGGGATCGCGTTTCGATCTCGATTGACTGGCCGCACAGCTCGCGTCATACCTTCGACGCGAGCCAGTTGTTGAGCCAGACCGTTGCCGTCGTGCCGCGGTCGTCGACCGCGTAGTTCGAGTAGTCCTGGTGGATCTGCGACCCGTAGAACTCGCGGATCTGCGTCTCGCGTTCGACGTTCGCCTCGGGGCTGATCTGCAACTGCAACGTGGGCACCCCACCGGCCGACATGATGTCGTTGTAGAGGATGGTGGCCTCGTCTCGGTAATGCTCGAATGCGTCGGGGCCCGTTCCCGCGGTGATCGCCAGGAACCCGGCGAGGCGTGTCACGTAGTCCTCGCGGGGCGTCGAGCAGTACAGGTCGCCGACGGCGCAGATGGTGCGGACGTCGGGGCTCACGAATCCGAATCCGCCGACGCGGGATCCGCCGGCACCATTGCCGGGCACGGGAGGTCCGACGAGCGCGTCGGTTTCGGAGCGACGTGGATCGGAGATCAGGCCGACCGCGGTGAGTCGGTGTGGCGGGATCACGCCGAGCCCGGTGCCGATCTCGGCAGCGAGATCGCCCGCGGCGTCGGCGCCCTGGCTGTAGCCGACGAGCGCGAAATCAGTGCCCGGGCAGTGCGCTGCGGTGCCGGCGATCAGGTCGCGGGCGTTGTCGACGGCCCGGTTTCGGGAGACCCCGTACATGTCGCCTTCCCATGGGAAGGCGGTGGCCGGGTATTGCACGTAGTCGACTCGGGCACCGGCCGGTAATCCGGACGTGACCTGGGCCAGCATGCCGTTACCACGCTCCGGGTCCGGGGTGCTCGACGTTTCCCACGTTCCGGGCACTGCGATCACATTCAACGTCGGGCAGCCACCCGGATCTGCCTGCGCTGCAGGAGCTGCCACGATCGACCCCACCACGGCGGCAGCCGCCGCCAACATCGTCGATGCCTTACCGAAACGCATCCGAAATCCCCCGGCCTCGTTGTCATGTCACGCCACGCCCACAGTGTCCATTACGAATATGACACATTCGTGAACACGGCGTGATATGAGTCCCCGATCCTCCGGGCAGAAAAGTTCTATCCACGCACCACGGTGACGGCTCCGCCGCCGATGTTGGTGACGAACACATTGCTGGTGCCGTGATCGAGGGAGGTGACCGGATCGGGTTTCTCGACGACCCGCGAGACCGGCCCTCCCGCTCGATCCACCACGGTCACTGCCGGACCGAACAAGTTGGTGACGTAGACGTTGCCGGTGATCGGGTCGGTGACCACCATGCCGTGCGGAGCAGGGATCTCGGCCGGCAACGGCCCAGCCGCATGGTCCCAGTCGCGCACCTCCACGGAGCCCGTGCCGATGTTGGTGACGAACACACCGTCGCTGCCCGCGTCGAGTTCGAGTTGCGGCATCGCCTCAGGTGCGCTCGACGCCTGCTGCGGCTGCGGGGTGACCGAGTCGCGATGGACGGTGACGGCGCCTGTCCCGAGGTTCGTGACCGCGATATTGCCGAGGCCACCGTCGACACGCATCTCGAGCGGAGCATCCGCCACGTAGTTGCGGCCCGGTTCGCGCCCCTCAGGGTGAGTGACATGCACAGCGCCCGGCCCGACGTTGGTGATGCAGGAATTGCCGCTGCCACCGTCGACCCCGAGCAGTTGCAGACCGTCGAAGCCGAAAATCGGTGCCACCGGGGCGGCCCCGTCGACCGAGACGGTGCCACCGCCGTTGCGTACGCACTCGCTCAGTGGATCGGCCGCCGCCGTCGGTGCCGCCAGCACGGCCATCGCGGTAGCGCCGGCACCGACCGCGACCACCGCCAGTGCCCGGGCCGTGACACTTCGTGATGCAGTCATGCGCAGAACGATAACTGCTCGGGCACCGGGGCGGCGCCGGAACACACAGGGCCGCCCACCGGCGTCCGGTGGGCGGCCCTGTGTGAGTGAGTCAGCGCTGCGGCACGGTCCGCGTGGTGATCGGAACGGGAAGCGCCGTTGCTCCCTCGAGGTACTGATCGACCGCAGCCGCGCACGAGCGGCCTTCCGCGATGGCCCACACGATCAGCGACTGACCGCGACCCATGTCGCCGGCGACGAACACACCGTCGACGTTGGTGTTCCACTCCGACGAGCGGGCGACGTTGCCGCGCTGGTCGAAGTCCACACCCAGATCAGTGAGCAGTCCGGGCTTCTCGGCACCGGTGAAACCCATCGCGAGCAGCACCAGGTCTGCTTCGAGCTCGAAGTCGCTGCCCTCGACCTTCCCGAACTTGCCGTCCACCATCTGCACTTCGTGTGCCTTCAGCGCGGTGACCTTGCCGTCCTTACCGACGAACTGCTCGGTGTTGACCGAGAAGACCCGCTCGCCGCCTTCCTCGTGCGCGGACGACACCCGGTACATGAGCGGGTAGGTCGGCCACGGGGTCGAGTCGGCGCGCTCCTCGGGCGGGCGCGGCATGATCTCGAACTGGTGAACGCTCTCGGCGCCCTGCCGGTGCGAGGTACCCAGGCAGTCGGCGCCGGTGTCGCCGCCACCGATGATGACGACCTTCTTGCCCGTTGCCGTGATGGTGGGTGCAGGCAGGTCGCCGAGTTGGACACGGTTCGCGATGGGCAGGAACTCCATCGCCTGGTGGATGCCGTCGAGTTCGCGTCCCGGGATGGGCAGGTCGCGTGCAACAGTGGCACCGCCGGCAAGGACGACCGCGTCGAACTGCTCACGCAACTCGTCGGCGGTGATGTCGACGCCCACGTTCACGCCGGTGCGGAAGACGGTGCCCTCGGCCTCCATCTGCGCGAGACGGCGATCGATGAACCGCTTCTCCATCTTGAACTCGGGGATGCCGTAGCGGAGCAGACCACCGATGCGGTCGGCACGCTCGAACACCGTGACGCTGTGGCCGGCACGGGTGAGCTGCTGCGCTGCAGCAAGTCCGGCCGGGCCGGAGCCCACGACCGCGACCTTGCGTCCGGTGAGCTTCGACGGCGGAATCGGGGTGACCTTGCCCTCGTCGAATGCCTTCTCGACGAGCTCGACCTCGACCTGCTTGATGGTGACGGGGTCCTGGTTGATACCCAGCACGCACGACGCCTCGCACGGAGCGGGGCACAGCCGGCCCGTGAACTCCGGGAAGTTGTTCGTGGCGTGGAGCCGTTCGATGCCGTCGTCCCACTTGCCCTTGAAGGCGAGGTCGTTCCACTCGGGGATCAGGTTTCCGAGGGGACAACCGTTGTGGCAGAAGGGGATACCGCAGTCCATGCAGCGGCTCGCCTGGATCTGGAGGGTCTCGAGCGGGAACGGCTCGTAGACCTCCTTCCAGTCGAGCAGTCGCAGCGGAACCGGACGACGAACCGGTGTCTCGCGGGAACCGTGCTTCAGGAAGCCGTTCGGATCAGCCACGAGCCGCCTCCATGATCGCTTCGTCAACGTTCGCACCACGAATGGTGGCGTCCTTGATAGCCATGAGAACCTTCTTGTAATCGCGAGGCATGACCTTCGCGAAGTGACCGACCTGCTGTGACCAGTCGGCCAGGATGCGGGCTGCAACCTCGGAGCCCGTTTCGTCACGATGTCGTTCGACTGCACCCTTGAGCCAGACGAAGTCCTCGCCTTCGAGGTCTTCGAGATCGACCAGCTCGGTGTTCAGGTTGTCTTCGAATTCCTTGTCCGGGTTGTACACGAACGCGACACCACCCGACATACCTGCGCCGAAGTTGCGTCCGGTCCTGCCCAGGATCACGACCTTGCCACCGGTCATGTACTCGCAGCCGTGGTCGCCGACACCTTCGACGACGGCCGTGGCTCCCGAGTTACGCACGGCGAAACGTTCACCGGCGACACCGCGGATGAGTGCTTCACCGCCGGTCGCGCCGAACAGGATCACGTTGCCGGCGACGATGTTGTCCTCGGCAACGAATCCGGGCGCCACGTTCTCCGGCGGACGCACCACGATGCGGCCACCCGACAAGCCCTTGCCGACGAAGTCGTTGGCGTCGCCGAACAGATTCAGCGTGATGCCCTTGGGGACGTACGCACCGAAGCTGTTACCTGCCGAGCCGGTCAGGGTGATGTCGATCGTGTTGTCCGGCAGACCCTCCGCGCCGTAACGCTTGGTGAGCTCGTGTCCGAGCATCGTGCCCACCGTGCGGTTGACGTTGGTGACGGTGGTGGCGATCGACACCGGGGTACCCGACTCCAGAGCAGCCTGCGCCTTGACGATCAGCTCGTTGTCGAGAGCCTTGTCGAGCGCGTGGTACTGCTCCTTGGTGCAGTGCATGTCCTGATCGGTGAAGATCGGCGACGTCACCTTCTCGAGCAGCGGCGACAGATCGAGCTTCGATGCACGATAGTGGTCGACGGCCTTGGCGGTGTCGAGGCACTCGACCTCACCGATCGCCTCGTCGAGGCTGCGGAAGCCGAGCTCGGCAAGGTGCTCGCGCACCTCCTCGGCGATGAACAGCATGAAGTTCTCGACGAACTCCGGCTTACCCGTGAACCGTTTGCGCAGCACCGGGTTCTGCGTCGCCACACCCACCGGGCACGTATCGAGATGGCACACGCGCATCATGATGCAGCCCGACACGACGAGCGGCGCGGTCGCGAATCCGAACTCCTCGCCACCGAGCAGCGCCGCGACCATCACGTCGCGACCCGTCTTCATCTGGCCGTCGACCTGCACGACGATGCGGTCGCGCAGACCGTTGAGCATCAGGGTCTGCTGGGTCTCGGCGAGACCGATCTCCCACGGTGCACCCGCATGCTTGAGTGACGTCAGCGGCGACGCACCCGTGCCGCCGTCGTGGCCCGAGATGAGCACGACGTCGGCGTGTGCCTTCGAGACACCGGCCGCGACCGTGCCCACACCGAGCTCGGAGACGAGCTTGACGTGAATGCGAGCCTGCGGGTTCGCGTTCTTCAGGTCGTGGATCAGCTGCGCGAGATCCTCGATCGAATAGATGTCGTGGTGCGGCGGCGGCGAGATGAGGCCGACGCCCGGCGTCGAACCACGCACCTCGGCGACCCACGGGTACACCTTGTGCGGCGGCAGCTGGCCGCCCTCACCGGGCTTGGCACCCTGCGCCATCTTGATCTGGATGTCGGTGCAGTTCGACAGGTAGTGCGACGACACACCGAAGCGGCCGGACGCGACCTGCTTGATCGCCGAGCGACGGAAGTCGCCGTTCTCGTCCGGGGTGAAGCGCGAGGGATGCTCGCCGCCCTCACCGGAGTTGGAGCGCCCACCGAGGCGGTTCATGGCGATCGCGAGGGTCTCGTGAGCCTCCGCCGAGATCGAGCCGTAGCTCATCGCGCCCGTGGAGAACCGCTTGACGATCTCGCTGGCCGGCTCGACCTCGTCGATCGGAACCGACGGGCGCAGGCCCGTCTTGAACTCGAAGAGTCCACGCAGCGACGCGAGCCGCTCCGACTGGTCGTCGACGAGCTTCGTGTACTCCTTGAAGATCTTGTACTGACCTGTGCGCGTGGCGTGCTGGAGCTTGAACACCGTGTCCGGGTTGAACAGGTGGTACTCACCCTCGCGACGCCACTGGTACTCGCCGCCCACTTCGAGCTCACGGTGCGCATGCTCGGACGGGCGATCGAGGAACGCCATCCGGTGCCGCGCAGCGACATCCGCCGCGATCTCCTCGAGGCCGACGCCGCCGAGCTGGCTCTGTAGTCCGGTGAAGTATTCGTCGACGAGCTCCTGCGACAGGCCGATGACCTGGAACAGCTGCGCGCCGGTGTAGGACGCGAGCGTGGAGATGCCCATCTTGGACATCACCTTGAGCACGCCCTTCGACGCTGCCTTGATGTAGTTGGCGATAGCCTTGTCGAGGGTCATGCCGTCGGGCAGATCGCCGTTCTGGAGCAGCTCGTCGATGCTCTCGAACGCCATGTACGGATTGACCACGGCCGCACCGAACCCGCACAGGGCGGCTATGTGGTGCACCTCGCGGGCGTCACCGGCCTCGACGAGCAGACCCACCTTGGTGCGGGTCTTCTCGCGCACGAGGTGGTGGTGCACCGCGGAGGTGAGCAGCAGCGACGGGATCGGAGCGAGCTTCTCGTCGGACTCGCGGTCGGACAGCACGATCAGGCGGGCGCCCTTGTCGATCGCCTGCGATACCTGCTCGCGGATGCTCTCGAGCGCCGTGTGCAGCCCCTTGGCACCCTCCGCGACGGGATAGAGACCGCGCACGATCACGCTGCTGAATCCCGGGTACTGCTTCTTGTCGTTGACGTGGATGAGCTTCTGCAGGTCGTCGTTGTCGATGACCGGCGCCGACAGCAGGATCTGGCGGCACGACTCCGCGGTGGGCCGCAGCACATCGCCCTCGGGGCCGAGCATGCCGCCGAGGCTCGTGACGATCTCCTCGCGGATGGCGTCGAGTGGCGGGTTGGTGACCTGGGCGAAGAGCTGCGAGAAGAAGTCGAACAACGTCCGCGGACGCGACGACAGCACTGCGATGGGAGTGTCGGTGCCCATCGAGCCGAGCGCCTCACCGCCGGTCGCTGCCATCGGCTTGATCAGCAGATCCACTTCTTCGCGGGTGTATCCGAACACCTGCTGGCGCAGCACGACACGCTCGTGGGACATGTAGGTGTAGCGGGACGGCGGGAGGTCCTCGAGACGGGAAACACCCTTCTCGATCCACTCCTCGTACGGATGCTCGGCAGCTAGCTCCGACTTGATCTCCTCGTCCTCGACGATCCGCCCCTTTGCGGTGTCGACGAGGAACATACGACCCGGCTGGAGGCGTCGCTTGCTGATGATCTTCTCGGCCGGGATGTCGAGCACGCCGACCTCGGAGGCCATGACGACCAGACCGTCGTCGGTGACCCACGCGCGCGACGGGCGCAGGCCGTTGCGGTCGAGGACCGCACCGATGACCGTGCCATCGGTGAAGCACACCGATGCCGGTCCGTCCCACGGCTCCATCAGCGCCGAGTGGTACTCGTAGAACGCGCGGCGGGCGGGATCCATCGCCTCGTTCCGCTCCCACGCCTCGGGGATCATCATGAGCACGGCGTGCGGAAGGCTGCGGCCACCGAGGTGCAGCAGCTCGAGCACCTCGTCGAAACGAGCGGTGTCGGATGCGTCCGGGGTGACGACAGGGAAGATCTTCTCGAGCTTGCCGCGTCCGCCGAACACGTCGGTGTCGATGAGCGCCTCGCGGGCGCGCATCCAGTTCGAGTTGCCGATGACCGTGTTGATCTCACCGTTGTGCGCGACACGGCGGAACGGGTGCGCGAGCGGCCACGACGGGAACGTGTTGGTGGAGAAGCGCGAGTGCACGAGGCCCAGCGCCGACTCGACACGCTCGTCCTGCAGGTCGCGGAAGAAGCCCTTGAGCTGCGGCGTCGTGAGCATGCCCTTGTAGACGAACGTCGACGCCGACAGGCTCGGGAAGTACACGGTCTCGCTGCCGGGGCCGTCCTGGCCGGCTCCGCTGCTGCCGAGTTCGTGTTCGGTGCGCTTGCGCACGACGTAGGCACGTCGCTCGAGGTCCAGGCCCGTGAGGGCCCGCGCGCCCGACGCAATGAAGATCTGGCGGAACGTCGGCATGGCGTCCTTGGCCATCGAGCCGAGATCGGAGGTGTCGATCGGCACCTCTCGCCAACCGAGGACCTCGAGGCCCTCTTCCTCCACGATCCGATTCACCGCTGCCTGCGCCTCGTCGGCCGCATCGGCACCCTGGGGCAGGAAGGCCATGCCGGTGGCGTAGGCGCCGGCGGCGGGCAGGGTGAAGTCCACGACCGCGCGGAAGTATGCGTCGGGGACCTGGATGAGAATGCCGGCGCCGTCGCCGGTGTTCTGTTCTGCGCCCGCAGCGCCGCGGTGTTCGAGATTGACCAGCGCGGTGATCGCCTTCTCGACGATGTCGCGGCTGCGTCGACCATGCATGTCCACGACAAACGCGACGCCACAGGAGTCGTGCTCGTTTGCCGGGTGGTAGAGCCCTCGAGGCCCGGGAAGATGAGTCATACCTAGCCTTCGTTGCGGTGATGGCAACTGACGACCAGCAACACTGATGGCCATCTACTGCTGTAGATGGGTACCGACCCGGGTGCGCCGATACCTTGTCCTCGTCAGTATCCGCCCATCCGCGACGGTGCGGGTGCCTTTTTCGGCAGCGCGGGATCGAACCTGACGATCGGTGGGACATCGTGGGCCCACCGCCTCGCAACAAACGATATGCCAGGCCACCGGGGGTTACGCAAGCAAGGCTGCCCTACTTTGCACGTGAGCAGCGGAAATATGCCGGTAACAGGCCCGTAGCGGGGGCGTCACCGCGCGTGCTCCGGACGCAGCACGGCTTCGAGGATGCGGCGAACCCCCTCCCTCGGGTCCGGGTCGCTTCCGGACGTCAGCCGATGCAGGATCACACCGTCGAGATAGTCGACGAGAAGCCGCGCACCGGCGTCGGATTCACCTGGGCCGTCGGCGCCGAGATCTGCCAGCATCGCCGCGCCCCACGCCCTCAGCTCGCTGCGTCTGATCTCCACCGCGGCGCGAAGTTCCGGCACGGCCATGGCCTCGACGAACATCGCGAAGCGCGCCCGGGTCCGCACCGTGTCGCTGTCGGTCGCGAACAGCACGTATCCGCACAGCAGATCCTCGAGCTCACGTTCGTCGCGCGGTGCTGCCGATGCGGTGCCCGCAAGCGCAGCCACGTCGACCCGGTCGCGTTCGAGAAGGCGATCGAGGACTCCTTCGACCAACGCCTGACGCGTGCGGAAGTAATTCGACGTGGACCCCGCCGGCACGCCGGCGATCGAGTCGACGCGCCGGTGTGTGAGCGCGCGCAGGCCTTCTGTTCCGAGCAGTTCGATCGCGGCGTCGAGCACGGTAGTGCGTTTGTCGGTCACTGCATGATCCTACGACCCAACTACGGATGTAGTGACACGACACTACATCCGTAGTATCTTGCAGGCATGGCCACCGAATACGCAGGAAAAGCCGCGGTGCTCGGCGGAGGAATCGGCGGGCTCACCACCGCGAACGCCCTCGCCACCCGCGGCTGGCACGTCGACGTCTTCGAACGGGCCGCGGCACCGCCCACCACCGGCACCGCACTGGGACTGTGGCCCGAAGCCGTCGAGGCGCTCGAACTCGCCGGCCTGGTCGGACAGGCGCAGCGCCTCGGTGTTCTGCAGAAATCCGGCGCACTCATGAGATGGGACGGAAAGGTGCTCGGACGCTTCAGCGACATCCGTACGCCGGCGATCCTGCTGTCGCGTCCCGTCCTGCTCGGGCTCCTCATAAGGGGCCTCCCGTCCGACACCGTCCGGTTCGGGAGTGCCGCTCCCGAACTCGCCGACCTCACGGGCTACGACGTCACCATCGGCGCCGACGGCATAGGCAGTACAGTCCGAGACCAGATTTTCGGCCCCTCGTATCGCCCTGTGCACTCCGGATATGCAGCATGGCGCGGCTGGGTTCCCGGAGCCACCACCGCGATGAGCGAGACCTGGGGTCCGGGCGCACTCTTCGGGATCACCCCGCGCGACGGCGACCTCACCAACTGGTTCGCGGCCGTCCGCGCGCCAGCGGGTGGAGCAGGCACGGTCGACGAACTGCGTGCACGCTTCGGCGACTGGCACCGCGGCGCGCGCGACGTGCTCGACAGGCTCGATCCCGCGGACGTTCTGCATCACGATCTGTACGAGTCACCGGCTCTGCCGTCGTACGTGCGCGGCAACACCGCACTGATCGGCGACGCAGCGCACGCGATGACACCCAACCTCGGCCGGGGCGCGTGCGAAGCGATGGTCGACGGCGCAACACTCGCCACGTTGCTGACCGAGCATCCGGTGAGCGAGGCCCTCCGCCTCTACGACCGCGCACGACGTCGTCGCACACAGCGGCTGGTTCGTGCGTCGCGGATGGTCGCGCGGGTGGCGACGGCATCCCGGCTCACCGGTGTGCGCAACGCCGTGATCGGTACCGCCGTCAGATTTGCCTGACATCCGATGGAACCGATCGGACATCCGCTGCGTCCAATCCTGATGGGACTGTTTCAAGATCAGGAGCTGGTGGCGGATGACGTGGTTGCAGGTCGACATCGACGCGCTGAGAGCCCTGGCGTCGGCATTGACATCGGAGGCCGAACTCATCGGCGAGCTGAAGCCGGGGGCTCCGCTCGCGGCGGCGGCCACAACCATGACGTCGTCAGCGGTCGGTGGCGCTCTCACGCGCGCCGAAGCTCCACTGCACACCGCCTACCACGCCATGTCCATCTGCCTGCACCGCATGGCCGAAGCGACATCCGCCGGCGCGATGAACTACGAGACCGCAGAGGACGAATTCAGGCGGCAGGTCGAGGCAGTGGGAAGCAGCTTCGAGAGCACGGGGACCTCTGAAAGCACAGGGACCCCTGAAAGCACAGTGTCCTAGATGTCGACGCTCTCGCAGATCCGAGCACTCGACCCCGCAGCGCTTGCATCCGCAGCCGACGGCGTCGAAGCCACCAACAGCGCGTTCGGCAAGGCAACCGACCAGGTCGACCGCCACGTCGACCACACGTTCAGCACATGGCAGGGCGATGCCGCAGCGGCCGCAGCGGCACGCGCGTGGAGCGATCGGGTCGTCGGCCGTGGAATCGACAACGCAGTCGCCGAACAGGTCGAGGCACTTCGTGCCGCGTCGGCCGCGCTGATCCCCGCGCGTGACACCGTGGTCCGCATCGCCGACAACGCGATGGGAGCCGGGTTCACCCTCCACGACGACGGCAGCGTCATCCCACCCCGGTGCGACACTGGAGACCCCCGCACCGACGTCGTCGCGCAGGCGTGCCTGGACGACGAGGCCACCACATTCGAGGTGCAGCTGAAGTCTGCGCTGAGTATCTTCGAGCAGCTCGACAGCAGCGCAGCCGACACAATCGACCAGATCACCATCCGGCTGTCGACATTCGGAGGAGACTTCCGGACCCAGGGCCTGTGGACGACGGGCGGACCGGACGGCGACGCGGACGCCGCACTCATCTCGTCCGGCCGCGCCCGCGACTCCGAGCTCGAACGCATCGGACGGGCCCTGTCCGCCGACCGCGGTGTGAGCATCGAATACCTCGACGCCTTCTACAACGGACTCGGACAGGACGAGTTGACGGAACTCTTCGCGACTTTCAAGGGATGGGAGGCCGACGGCGATCCGAATGCGGCAGGTTGGGCCGACGCAGTGGGCAATGGTCTACTCACATTGTCGAATCCCGACTACGGCGGCAGCTGGGAGCGGGTGCCACAGGACATCCGCGATACCCTCCACTACGGATACGAACCCGGGTCTCGTGAACCCGGTTCGGGAAACCGATTCGACCGTCTCGATGCGCTCGGGGGCATACTCGGCGAAGCGAATCCCGAGTATCGGCCCGGTACCGAAATGGGGATCGAGCTGAATCGGGTCGCGGGATACATGGCGGGCGTGCCCACCTATGCCGACCCACACTTGGTCCCCACCCCGCATCCGTCGTACTACGACGAGACCGCCCGAACATTCCTCGACATCGGCACGCGCAATCCCGATGCCTCACACCACCTGTTGACGGGTACCGATGTCGACGGCACTCCTTCGGACTTCGACCGCGACGAGGTGCTCGTGCCCCTGCTGACCCGCGAGTGGGAGGACGACGGCGCGACCCTGGCCGGTCTCACCGACTGGATCGCAGCAGACGCGATGGCGTCGGATCCGTCCGACCCCGCCGACATTGCACGCGCGCAGCGAGCCGGACAGGCAGCGTTCGGTCTCGCCGAAGTGTTGTCGTCACCCGCATCGGCCTGGGACGGTGGCAACAATTTCGACCGCTTCCTCCACATGCCAGAGCCCGATGGGCATCTCTCCGACCGGACCCTCGGAGAGGTCAATCCTCTGGCAGTCCAGTCATTCTCGGAAGCCCTCGCACCGTATGCGTCCGACATGGTCGGGGCAGGCGAAGACGCCACACCCACTCACGGTTTCGGCGACCTCGGCCCGGTACCGGCGACCCGCGTGTTCACTCTCCTCGACACCGATCCCGCGGCCGGGGCACTCATCAACGGCGCAGCGCTCGCGCAGGCCACCGACTTCGATCGTCGGTTTGCGCTGGATCAACTGGGCGGTGAGGGGAAATACACCTACGGAACGTATTCGGGCCGGTTGCAGAGTCTCGTCGAAGTGGGTTTGAGCAGTGCCTATGAGAACGAGAGGATGACCGAACAGGCCGCGATCGACACGCGAAACCAGTACCGTTCCGATGCTTTCGCGGTCGCTCAGACTCTTGTCACCGGTATGGTCGCAGCACTTCCCGGCGGTATGGCCACCGGGCCGATCGTCTACTCACTCGGGGTTCTTGTGGACTGCGAAATAATCAATGCCGAAGGACAATACGTGGGGAGGCCATCGGGAATCGAAGGGCTGGATACCTCTGAGTATTTGACGGAGACACGTGCACAGAACACGCATCGCTACAATATGCTCAACGCCCTGGTCGACTCCGGCCATGTAGAAATGACAGATCTACCAGAGCACTTGATCGATGAGGGCAAGCTCAGAGAACGAAACGGAATCGTGGAATCTATTTTGATAAGCCAGCTTCCGGATATTCTTGCCAGCTCAGGAATCGATGGCGGCGCGCTCGGTTACTACCTGGGCGTAGCCGATGCCGGAGAGGGCGACCTCCGCAACATCGTCTACCCAGACCAAAGGGATGGCGAGTCCGGCTTCCGCGAAGTACTTCTCAACGACGTAGTTCCTGGCGGCGGTGAACGATGGGATTACGCACGATGAACCTCAACGCCGGGAAGATTCTTCAGTTCATTTTCGGAGTGACGACCCTCATGGTGCTCACGGCCTGTTCACACGACGCCCCGTCAGATCCTGTTGACATCAGCGCGGAACAGTCGCAGTACCAGCCACCACCACAGGTTCGCAACGCGACCTACGTTTGGTCCGCTGAACCCGGAATCGACCTGCTCGACGAACGCGGACGTCTGATCCGCGCCGCGTACGAAGCCATGATCATCTCTTCGTACGGGGGCCTCCACATCACCTATCCTGGCTTCGTCGACGCACTCGATCTCGAGTTTGCCCTGGGAATCGGAACCCGTTCAGACCAGTCACTCGCAGGCACGGCGCGCGCCCACATCCTCCAAATCAACGAAACTGATGCAGGATTCAAAGCGACTGTATGCTCGCAGCTTTCGAGATTGGCCATCCGATGGCCGGATGGAGACTACCGCATCTCCAATTTTTCAGGGATGGAAGAGTACGTCGAATTCGACCATGTCGTCTACGATGCCCACAACCCGCGAATCGACCCACGAAGCGCTCTCGAACATCGCTGGCCTGCCAGTCAATCGGCTGAACCTACGTCAGATGATGGCAAACCCATTGATGGACCGCAATGGTCCGCACCAACCGAAGACCTCTTCAGCGGCACCGGCTGGACCATCACCTTCGGCGCCGACCTCGGCGAAACCATGCACCGCTGCGAAGACTGGGGGCGCAGCATCGAACCCAATGTCCCCGACGAGGGCTCCGAAACCATCCGCTCCCCCATCCCACCCAAGACCCTGCCGGCCTACCCCGGCTGGTGAGCCAAAGGAGAACGTCGTGACTCGAACCGAAGAGTTCTCGTCGAAGGTCCGCAGGATCCAGGACGAGATCGAGTCGATCAGAGGCTGCGGAACGTCGCACGGGATCGTGATGACCGTGTCACCCACTGGACGGATCGTGGGTCTCGAGATCCCTCCCCACGCGTACGACCTTTCGCCCCGCGTCCTCGCCGACCGTATCGCGAGCGCGCACGCCTCCGCCTATGCGGACGCGAATGAGAGGGCACGGACCATCAGAGCGGAACTCGCCGAGGACCCCAGGGTCCGTCGCATCATGTCCGGAACCGAAAACTCGCTGACCAGCAGTTCCAGGGTCAGGTGAACTACCCGTAAATAACAACTGGCCGCAGCGAGAATATCAGCTGCGGCCAGAGGTAACGAAAGAATAACTTGGGGCGCCCCAACTTTGTAAGCCCTGGTTCCGGTGAACTCGGTCACACGAATCAGGTGGTCAGCGGAGCCGGTAAGTCACAGCCTCGCACGCGGCGTGCGGAGAGCTCGAGATCCCGGCGACCCGTCCGTCACTCCGGCGAGACGTGCGTTACCTTCTTGAAGCCACTCGCGGTAGCTCGGTCCACACCGGCCTTCACGATTCCGAAGATCAATCCCTGCACTGCCGCCGCGACAAGCACGTCGCGGGTGCTCTGCGACAGGTCCTGCGGTTCAGGTTTCTCGGCACCCTTACCGAGCCGTTTCCACACCTGGCTGAAGACCGCACCTGCGAGCAGGCCTCCGCCGACACTTGCTGCAAGAGCGAGTGGCTTGTAGAAGATCACGCGCGCATCGGCCATCTGTCGGTTCCTCCCTCACTACGGCGCCGAATGGCGTCGAACTCTCGTATCCGAATTACCCGCGTACCCGCCGCCGCAAACGACTGCGTGATCTTCTCGCGAAGGTGGTGGTGGTCTTGCAGGAGAGTCGGTCCGCGCTCTCCGAAATGTCGTCAGCGGATCCCATCCCACACCCCACGCAGCTCCGACTCTGCGTCGTCGACAGTCCCGCATGTATCGGCGAAGACCATCTCGGTGCGCGCCGATCCGTACGGCGCCCACCCAGGGGCGCCTGTCGTCACAAACGTCACCCAGACCTGATGCATCCGCTGGGCAAGATCCTGCGGAGGATTCGGACCCGCCAACGCTCTGTTCCCCGGGACGCGGAGGTTGTCGAAGACGAACCCGATGTCCAGTGCGTGCGTCGCGCCGAGCCGGCCGTCGTACTCGGGCGACTTCCAATCGAAGCGATACACGTAGGTAGCAGCGTCGAATGCAGAGCGCGCCTCCGCGACGCGGACGACCGGAATCCGATACATCCAGTCGCGCACCACATGCATGAGCACCTCGCCGGGCGTCGCTACCGGTCGGGCCGCGCGGTAGGTGTCGAGGGCTGCGGATTCAGTCAGACCGTAGGGCGCCACGAGTGCGGGCAGCATCTTGTCGTCGACCGCGTCGGCAATTCCGGTGGGCACCAGGAACAGCGTCATCTCGTCACCGTTGTGGCCGACGAGAACGTCGACATCGGACGACACCCCAGCAGCGATCCGATCGATGGGCAACTCCGGCAGCACTGTGCCGTCGATGCACGGTTCGAAGGCCATCGCGTGAGTCGGGATCTCGCCCCACACCTGCGGATCCGACTCGCCGCGGATCCGCGCGACCAACGCCTCCTGAGCCTCGACCAGTTGATCGGGATCGATCGTCGAGAAGCCTGCGCGTGTGGGTTCGACGTCGAGCGCTTCCGCCAACGCCCGCGACACCTTTCTCGCTGTGTCCGCCGACATCACCGAATGCCCGGCTCCGCTCTGGGCGATCGCCCGACGGAAGAGTCCTTCTGCAGAGGGCATCGTCAGTAGCGATCCGACGCTCATCCCACCCGCAGATTCACCGACGATCGTCACGGCCTCGGGGTTCCCGCCGAACGCGGCGATGTTGTCGCGAACCCATTCGAGTGCAGCCACCTGATCGAGCAGCCCACGGTTGGCGGGTGCGTCGGAGAGGAAGGCGAACCCCTCCGCACCGAGTCGGTAATTGATGCTGACGAAGACGACGCCGTCGCGGGCGAAGTTCGCGCCGTCGTACAGTGGCACCGCACTGCTGCCACGAACGAACGCGCCGCCGTGGATCCAGACGAGCACCGGCAACGACGCATCGAAACCGGGCGTCCACACATTCAGGTTCAGGGGGTTTTCGCCGGGAATCGTCGGATCTTCGAGAAGACTGTCGAACGGCGCACCGTAAGGTGCTTTGGGTGCGGTGGGGCCGAATTCGATTGCATCTCGTACGTCGTCCCACTTCGGTGCAGACTCAGGTGCCGCGAACCGAAGTTCTCCGAACGGTGCGGCCGCGTACGGGATGCCCTTGAAGATCGCCGTGCCCCTCGCGACCGTTCCCCGCACCCGGCCACGTGTGGTCTCGACGACAGGGTTCATTCGCTCTCCTCGCGCTCGGTCCCATTCCGACCGTCAGCATTGCATGCCAGACCTCGAGTTTCGCGGAGAAATGCGAACCTCGACGCTCGCCACAGTGGTCCTTCGACGGTGTCGGTGCGAGATCGAGTTGGGGCACGTGCCGTCAGTCTTCGTCGATGCAGGCGAGACGATCCCCCGCCATGCCGGCTTCTCCCGGTGCCGTCATGGTGTGGTGATCGTGGATCACCACGGATTCGGCTTCGTCATCGCGGAACTCCCACTCGACGGTGCTGGTCGCGCGGGCATTGCCGCTGTCATCGGTGGTGAAGTCCATCCAGATCTCGTTCTGGGGGTTGGCGTAGGCCGGGTCGGTGGACGGCGAGTCCGGTGTCGCTGCAGGGTCGGCCTGGTTCTGATAGTGCGATCCCGCATCCGAGGGGTTCGGTCCACACGGCCTCGTATGCACGTGCGCACCGAAGTCGCGGTTGGGTTGGAGGCCTGTCACGGTGAGGGTCACGGTGGTGCGGCCATCGTCGTCGTCGGTGTCCACATCCGCCTTCGCTCCCACCGGCACGGCGACTTCGTCGTAGGTCACGGCATCGACGTCGTCACCTCCAGGACGAGCGAATGCATCATCGTCGTCGATTCGGGGACCGGGTGCGGGCGTCGCTGAGGCTGCCGGCGCTGATGTCGCCGACTCCGCCGTGGTGGCGGGAGGAGACTCGACGATAGTCACGTCGTTGCCGTCCGTGTCGTTATCGCCCGCGTCATCGCCGCACCCGGCCACGAAGATCGCGACCAGGGAGATTCCTGCCAGGAAAGCAGTCGTTCGAGAATTCATGACAGGAGACATACCCATCCAGCGGTCGTTCAGTCCTCCTGAGCTGCCTCGATTGCCGCGAGTGCTTCGGTGACGTTCGCTTCGGCCTTCGACTTGTCCACGCCGACCGACGACAATGGTCCCGTACCGTCCTCCAGTTCCAGAAGCGCCAGCAGGATGTGTTCGGTGCCGATGTAGTTGTGCCCGAGTCGCAACGCCTCGCGGAAGGTCAGCTCGAGGGCCTTCCTTGCCTGTGCGTCATACGGAATGAGCTCTGGGAGTTCACCGGTCGCCTTTTCCGGCAGGTCAGCATGGACAGCGCGCCGCAGATCGTCGAGCGTGATTCCCTGCGCGACGATTGCGCGGGAGGCAAGCCCGGCGGGATCCGCCAGCAGCCCGAGTACGAGGTGTCCGGGCGCTATCTCGGCATTTCCCGCCGCACGCGCCTCGTTCATCGACGCCATCACAACGTTCTTCGCGCGTGGGGTGAAGCGGTTGAATCCCTCGTTCGGATCGAGGTCGTTGTCGGCCTTCGATACGAACCGCTTCTGGGCAGCCTGTTTGGACACTCCCATACGTTGACCGATCTCCGACCACGATGCGCCGGAGCGTCGGGCCTGGTCGACGAAGTGGCCGATGAGGTGATCGGCCACTTCACCGAGGTGGTCGGCGGCGATCATGGCGTCCTGGAGTTGGTCGAGGGCGTCGGGATGAACTTTCTTGATCGCTTCGATGAGGTCGTCGAGGCGAACCGGGTGGGTGCTACGCGTTGGTTTCGTCATACGTCAACCGTAGGTTGACGGACCCCTGATCGTCAACCATTAGTTGACGATCTTGTCATCGACCGGCAGAGCGTCGCGGCGGCGAGCCAGTGTGCAGGGCTGGCTCAGCCTCCGAACAAAGGACCACCACCGAAGAGATTCCTGTGCGAATCAGGTTGGTTTCCTTCGATATCCACGACGCCGTAGTCCAGTGCGGCTTCCGCCGTGATGAGCGTGGATCCACTGCGTTCGTTCAGATTCGGATCACCGGCCAACGCGACCACGACGCGGCCGATGAACTCGGGGGTCTCGGCGTTGGCGAGCGGGAAGCCCTGGAAGTTGTCGAGTCCGCGGGCCAGCATGGCCTCGTTCTTCACCAGACCCGGCCACAGCGACAGCGCCGTCACGCCTGTGTCGCGCAGGTCGACGGCCATGTCGGCGGCCATCTTGTCCAGGCCAGCCTTCGACATGCCGTACAGCACGGAGTGCAGATACCCGCGCGTGCCGAACGACGAGATGTTGACCATCATCCCGCTTCCCTGCGGCACCATGAGCTGGGCAGCCTCGACCGAGGCGACGTAGTGGGCTCGTAAACCCACGCCGATGAGACTGTCCCAGTCGTCGACCGGACGCTTCCAGAACGGATCGGTGAAGCCTGCGAATCCTTTCGGGCTCGCCCATACGTTGTTCACAAGCAGGTCGAGTCGACCTTCCTGCTCGTCGGAGATTCGCGTGAACAGTTCGTGGATCTGCTTGTCGTCGCGGTGATCACACTGCACGGCGATGCCGTGGCCTCCGCGTTCGGTGACCGTCGCAGCAGTCTGGTCGAGCGGTCCGCCGTCTCCGACCGGTCCCCGCCCCGTGACATAGACCGTCCATCCGTCGGATCCGAGTGCGCAGGCGATTCCCTTGCCGACACTGCGGCTCGCACCGGTGACGAGAGCGATCTTCTGTTCTGCCATGTCACTGCACCACTTTCACGTCGTCGGTCAGGGATCGCTCGATCGACCACAGCACCTTCACGTGGCACCTGGAGATCTTCCACCGACCGTCTTCGATGACATAGTCGTCGTCGTAGTCGAGTGCGGTGACCCGCTCGGTGCCGGCATTGAGGTCCACCTGACGGAACCGCAGCGTCCACGCGCCCGTGGCGGTGCCCGGCCCTGTGATGGAAATGCTCGGATGCATGCCGTGGTGCATGTCGAGGATGACGTACCGGTCGTCGACGCGTTGCAGGGCGATTCTGGAGTAGATGTCGACGAGTCCGTCGGCGTCGTCGAAGCTGCCGAGCGCGGGCCCGTAATAGATGTCGGCACCCTTCGCGATGAAGCATGCGCGCATCGCCTCGGGATCCTTGGCGTCGCATGCGCGGAAGTACCGGTGCTTGAGCATCCGGATCTCCTCGAGCGCCTCGAGACGTGCGAGGCGGTCTTCCACGGTCGGCATTCCTGGTCCTTCCGACGGATGTACGACGGACACCGGTCGTGCCCGCTGCGCCATCCTGACATAGAACGTGTTTCAGATAACACCCTTCGTCCCGCTCATCGGCCAGGTGGGTCACCAGATCACAGCGATGCCCGCATTCAACAGCGACAGGACGCCGACCGCGTAGAACAGTGGACGCGGCGCCGGCTCACCCGAACGCCGTTGCTGTGAACTCCCCATCCCGATCACACCCCCGAGTATCACGAGGACCACGAGTTTGATGCCGAGTTTGGTGTAGTCGAGTTCGACCCCCGCAGGCCACGGCGCCGCCAGCGCGAGTCCTGTGATGAGCGACAACAACAATCCGTAGTCCATCACCCGCGTCATACGGAACCGGCGAGCCACCGACTCACTCACCCACGCACCGAATGTGGCTGCAAATCCGACAATATGGAGAAGTACGACAACCTCACGCAGCAGATCCATGCGAATGTCCTTGCACTTGTAGGCATGTCATGTCCGGGTGAAACAATGTCGGTTGTGAGATATACACATTCGTCAGAAGATGTGTGACGAATCGTAACCTGACTCCGATAGACAGAACGCACAGGTATCGAGGTATCACCGAATCGGAGGAGTGTTCATGAGTAAACGAACGATGCGCCGCACAGGGGCTTCTGCACTCGCCGCAATCGGGATGGGTGCGGCGATGGCCGCTGGAGGTGGCGTGGCGACTGCTGCACCGACTTCCACGGATATGACGTGCACGAGCGCGAACCCCCTCCCTTGGGCACCGTCGTTCACATGGAACATTCGCGCAGGGTCCGGCGAATCGATTCCTCCGGGTGGTGACGTGCTGGAACCGGCACTCCTCCTCAGCGGCGGAAACGACCTGCCTTATCCCCCGGGTGGCCTCATCCCGAGCATCGGACCCAACTGGTATGGGACGCAGGTGCTGGTCGACTGGACCAACACGACGACCGGCGAGTCCGGACGCAGTGTCAGCGATCAGGCAGCGTGGAATCAGAACCCCGGCATCCCGATCAATCGCACCTTCCCGGGGACAGGAACGGTCGACTTCACCGTGACCGTGCAGACCGGCGGGGGATGGTGGTTCATCAACACCCAGAACGCGGTCTGCCAGGGCACCATCGACGTCGTGTCCCGAGCCTGATCAGGACCGGAGGTGAGGCCGCCCGCACCCGCGGGCGGCCGCATTCAGCTCACCAGTAGGAGAAGTAGTGCGGTGACGGCAAGTACGTCGGGTCCACGCATCCGTTGCCGGATCAGGTCGACGGGAATCTGCCCTACAGCGGTGTCGAGGATCAGACCGTCGTAGTCGGTGTAGGGATGCGTACGAACCCGATAGGCAGCGGCGCACGCCCCCACCAGGACGAGGGTCATGACCAAGAGATCTGCTGCCACCAGCGGCGCAGTGAGAATGGTCGTTGCAGCAGCCACACCGGCCGGCACAGTCATCAGGGGCACACGCAATGCCCGATCGTGAGCACCGAGCATCGCACGTAACCCGCTGTTGGCAGACAGATCCCGCAGCCCACCGCTGAAAGCCACTGCCACAGCGAACACAAGTGCGAGATGAGCAATGACGGCAGCGGTCGGCGACAGCACCGCAGCCAGAACCCAGCCCGCGAACACCGCACCTGCAACGTAGAGAAACGACGACGGACGGCGACGAAGCCGCAGCGCATCACTACAGATCAACGCCCACGTACGGCTCGTCGGTAATGCACGTGAAGGGCGACGGGCGATCCTCTGCCACGCCCTCTGCTCAGCGGCCCCGGTCAACACCGACAGATCCAGGGCCGTGATCGATGCACTCGCTGCGGCAGTCATATGGGATCCCACCGTCATGTCGGCGAGACCGATGCGGCCGCACAAGCTCACTGCCGCCGCGCCGGCCGAGACAACCGCCGCTCCGACAACGACAACCGGAATCCACGCCGTGGTCATCGCTACGGTCACACTCGTGATAGCGAGTGCCGACGCCGCACCTCCGAGAACCGCGAACACTCCGGCCATGGCTCGAAGCGTCCATACCGGCAGCACCCTGCATTGAACGAGTATCCCGAAGGCAACCACAGCGATGCCGATACACATCCCGAATACCGTGAACGGGACCCAGCCTTCGAGCGCTCCGATGAACGCAGCGAGCCGCCCCTCGACTGCACCGACCAGCGCGCCGATGCTCAGCGCTGCGAGCACACGGGCCCGCAACAGAGCACCACGATCGACCGGTGTGGACAGCACCCACCATGCCGTATTGCTCACGGTGGTGACGGGTCCGAGCGAACGAGTCGCGAGTGTGGACAGCGATGTGAGAATCGCGAAGGCCGCCCAGCCCCACGTCTGATTCCAGCCTTCTTGTCCTGCAAACAGGATCGACTCGGCGAGGGCGGTCGGGGGGCGCGTCGCCAGCCACCACACGAGGCCGCCGCACACGTACACCCCCAGAACCGACACAACGATCATGCCTTCACGGTGGGTCGGCGGGGTGTGTGTGCGCTCGAACCCGCGCCGCACGGACTGCACCACGCGCACCGACGGGATAGCCCCCGGAATGTCCGTCAGCGCCATGAGTCTGCGTCCACCGTCAGGTCTGCAACGCAATCCACGAGCGCAGCGTCGTGAGACGCCAGCAGCACCGTGGTACCCGCCCGTTTCTCGTCGCGAATCGCATCGGCGAGCCAGGTCCGCCCGCCGACGTCGAGGTGCTGTTCGGGCTCATCGAGCACCAATAGTCGACGCGGCCGAACGAATGCCGATGCCAGGCCGAGTCGACGTCGTTGACCACTCGACATCGTCACAGGCAATTGGTCGGCCGCATCGAGGAGACCGACATCCTCCAGCACCCGGGACGCCTGGCCGTACGGATCCGGTACACCGTGGGCGGTGGCGACAAGCTGGAGATGCTCGTGCGTAGTGAGATGCGCAAACACCTCGACATCGCCGACGACCGCGGCTACCGCAGCCCGAAAACCCGGAGAGGACTCGTCGACAGGGTCGCCGTCGACGGTGATGCTGCCGTGGTCGAGCCGCTCGGCACCGATCACGCATCGCAGCAGTGTGGATTTGCCCGCGCCGTTGGCGCCGACAATCGCGCAGCATTGCCCCGCTGCGACGTCGAGACTCAGTTCGGTGAAGACGCGTAGACCACCGAAGTGTCGTTCGGCGTCGCGCACGGACACGACATGGTTGTGTGACGACATGGGGATCTCCCGAATTCCTCGTGAACTGACGATGAGTGCGAGGAAGCGGGGACCGATCGGTCAGAGCGCAGCAGTCGATCCGGCCCCCGCGTGGAGACCGGGCGCTCGAGGTCGTGGTTTGCCGGCGGTGTCCGGGTGTGACTGACGTCGAAGCTCGCCGTGCCGGCGATTCTCTTCGTCGGTCGGACCGCGGGTGGTGCGCCCGAGCACGAACAGCAGGTCGTCCGCGCGCCAGGCGAGTACGAGCACCGCAACTGCGGCGACCGTGACGAGAAGCCCCGCCAACAGCGCCGACGTGTTGCCGGCCGAGGCGAGGTCGATGGTGAAGAAGACTGCGACCGTCCACGTCAGGACGAAGAGGAGTGCCTCTACGCCGTTGCGGGTGCCGAAGAACATACCGCGCAGTCTATCTCTGCGTCGCGCCTACCGTTCCCGGGAGGGCTTCAGCGCTGCAGGTCGACAGTCTCGTCCATCCGTCCCAGCTTGTGAGGATTGGCGATCCCGTAGAGGTGCGTGATCCTGCCGCCCTCCACCACGATGCTCACCGCCACGGTGCGGCCATCGGCGGAGAGTCGTGCACCCGGCATCCCGTTGATCGGGGCCGTCGTCACCGCAAAACCTCGAACGTTCACGTACCGGACCAGCAGCGACGCCAACCGGTCGGCTCCGACGATCGGCTTCCTCGACGCAGGCGCCACCCCACCGCCGTCGGCGACCGCCACGACATCGGGGGCGAGGACGTCCAGCAAGGCCTGCAGGTCACCGGTCGTGACCGCTGCCAGGAACTTGTCGACCACCGCGGATTGCTCGACGGGATCGACATCCATCCGCGGTCGTCGCGCGGCGACATGTCTGCGGGCACGGTGCGCGATCTGCCGGACCGATTCCGGAGTCTTCTCCACCGCCGCGGCGATCTCCCCGTACGGCGTATCGAACACCTCCCGCAACACGAACACGGCACGTTCCGCAGGAGCGAGTGTCTCCAGCACGGTCAGCATCGCGATCGAGACGCTCTCGGCAAGCTCGACGTCGTCGGCGACATCCGGACTCGTGAGCAGGGGCTCCGGCAGCCATTCCCCGACGTACTCTTCGCGACGCCGCGCCGACGCCCGCAACTGGTTGAGCGACAACCGCGTCACGATCCGAACCAGATAGGACCGGGCGTCGCGCACCTCGGCACGGTCTGCCGCGTCCCACCGCAGCCATGCTTCCTGGACCACGTCCTCGGCGTCGGCAGCGGAGCCGAGCATCTCGTACGCGACCGTGAAGAGCAGGCTGCGATGGGTGACGAACGGATCGTCGGTCATGTCGTCGACGCTACGGCGAGCGGGGCAAGATCGCAGCTCGCCGCATACTCCTCCGATCTCACTCCGAGCGCGATGTTGGAGCGGGTCGCGAAGTTCGAGAACGCGATGTGTGCCGTCAACTCGACCAGCGCGGCCGGGCCGAGTGCGTCGAGCAGCCGGGCCGACAACTCATCCGTGACGGTCGGCGGAGTCGAGCTCATCGCCTCGGCGTACTCCATCACGTCGCGTTCGAGCGATGTGAACGCGTCGGACTCGCGCCACCGCGGGACCTCACGAGCCTTCCTCACATCGAGGCCCTTGTTGTGTGCCTCGAAATATCCGTAATCGAGGCAGAATTCGCATCCGACGAACGCCGCTACCGCCATGTTGGCGAAGGCCTTCAGGTTCTCGTCGCATCGGTCCCATTTCTTGACCTTGCGACCGACACCGAGGCTGAAGTTCATCACCTTCTTGTTGTGCCACAACACGGCGACACCGTCGGGCACGTTGCCGACCATGCGTCGTGCCATGCGTTTGACGAGTCCGCCGTAGAGTCCGGTCATCTCTGCCGCCGGGATCCTGGTGGTCATGATTCCTCCGATCAGAAGTGGCTTCGACATGAAGACACCGGCGACATCGGATATGTGACAGCCCCTGCCGATAATTCAGGGCCGGATCACGTATCGACCACGCACACCACCCTTCGCCACTGCCCGGTGCGCGTCGGCTGTCTGCTCCAACGGCACTACCGTGTGCACACGGGCCGGTAGTTCACCCGAAACGGTGCGGGCGAGCAGTTCGGCCAGTCGACGTCCGTCCGGTGTCGTGTCCACCGCGGACGTGGTGATGCCGCGCTCCGTGGCCGGTTCCCCGTTCGGCCGGACACCGACGAACGTCCCACCGTCACGGACCAGGGGAATCGCCTGGTCTTGTAGCGCTGCAGCGTCGGCGACGGCGTCCCAACCCGACTCTGCGTGCGTGGTGAAGTCGGCGCCGAGGCCGCGCACGAACTCCTCGTCCTCGGCTCTGGCCAGGCCTGTCACCTGCCAGCCGCGGTCACGTGCGAGCGACAGGAGGTACCCGCCGACCGCCCCTGCCGCCCCCGTGACCAGCAATCGGTCGGCGCCGGCGGGCGCGTTCCCGAGCAGGTCGACGATCTGGGCTGCTGCCAGTCCGTTGATCGGCACCGTTGCCGCCTCGACCAGATCCAGATCGTCGGGCACGACGGCAAGGTCGGCTGCCGACACGACGAGTTGCTCGGCGTAGGTACCGAAGTTGCGGTCGAATCCGATGATCGCTCCCGCGACGCGGGTGCCGACGGCCATGTCCACCCCCGGCCCGGTTGCGAGGACGGTTCCGGCGAAATCCATACCCAGACCGGTGTGTTCGGGCTGGTCGATCAGGCCCGCGGTGTGGAAGAAGCCGCTCGAGACCGCGAGGTCGACGGGATTCACCGTCGCCCCGGCAACCCGAACCAGGACCTGTCCGGGCCCGGGATCGACGACGGGAACGTCGACGATCTCGATCGAGTCGGGGCCGTTCGGGGTCCGGACGACGGCTGCGCGAAAAGTAGAAGTGTGCATCCATTGCTCCTGAGGTCTTGTGCTGAATGCGATACCACTTCACTATTGATGGGTAACTCTCCAACGGGAAGTACGTACTTCGAAGTGCGTAACTCTCCTCGGAAGAAAGAGCGTTCGATGCCGACGATGACCGCCGCACAGAAGCGAGCACAGGAGCAGCAGGAGTACGACGCATTCCTCGCGCAATGCCCCAGCCGCCAATTGCTCGACCGGATCTCCAACAAGTGGGTCGCGCTGATCATGGCTGCGCTCGGCAGCGACGGCCCGCACGGGCCCGGCAGATGTGCTGGTGACCCGCGCGCGATGCGGTACTCCGAGTTGTCGCGCAGGCTGGCCGGGGTCAGCCAGAAAATGCTCACCCAGACGTTACGATCCCTCGAACGCGACGGCATGATCACCCGCACTGTGACGCCGACCGTGCCGGTCACCGTCAGCTACGAGCTGACCGACCTCGGCTTGTCGCTGCACAAGGTGATCGGTGGCATCAAGGATTGGGCGGAAGCGAACATGGACGAAGTGCACGCCCATCGCGAGGCATACGACGCCGTCAGCAAGTGACTGCCTGTCGTCAATGATCGTTCGTGGCCAACAGATCGCGCGTGATCTCGAGCTGCCCGAGGTGCTGGGACAGTTCACGCACGATATGCAATAGAACCCACATCGGACTGGCAGTCTCCGCGTTACTTCGCGTAGTGCCTACGGCGGTGCGATCGCGGATGCCTTCGGTCAATGCGATTCTCACCCAGCCGGGGAATCGTCGACGCAGCCGTTCGACCTCATCACAGAGGTCTCGCGGGTCGCCGTGCGCCTCGAACTCGGCGTCTCGGTCGCGTGGGATGCGCAGGCCGGCGATCACTGATCCGCCCCAGTAGTCGGTCATACCGACACAGTGGGTGACAATCGCGTAAGGGCTGTTGGCGCCGGGTAGCGCCGGAACGGTGTTCGCCTGCTGATAACTCATCTGAGACAGGATCTTCCGCATGTGATCCAGAGACTCGTCCGCGATCGCGATCACGGCTCGGGATATCTCGTCGACGTCGGTTCCTGCCATGCTCGCGAGGATAACCCGGTGTATTCACCGTCAACGACGGGCACCACGCCCGGTGACAGCCTTGACGACGAACAGCAGGATCACCGCTCGTCCGAGCATCGTTACAGATCCCTTCTCGTATGTGGAGGCAGTCGATGTCCGGCATCGGGCAACCCGTACCGGACCTCAACAGCACTGACGCCGAGTACCCATCGGGCAGCGGATTCACACATGCCACTCTCGTCACCGCGCGACGGCACCCTACTTCGCGTCCTCGGCGGCATAGCGGGCCAGCAACTGGCGCTCCGCCTCGCGCTTCGGGAAAACGAAGAACACCAGCGCCGCACCTATCACGACGATCCCGATCGCCGCAGCGTATGCGCGCGAATCGCCGTCGAGAAACGCCGCGCGTGCCGCAGCGATGATCTGCTGCGCGTACTGCGGATACTGCTGCGCGATGTTCGCTGCGCCGGCGAACGACTTCTCGAGGGCCGCCTGTGTCTGTTCGCTGACCGAGGCCGCCTGCGGACTCGCGGCGACCGTGGCCGCCAACGATGCCGTGTATCCGGCGGTGAGCAGTGCGCCGAGGATCGACTGCACGATCGCGCCGCCGAGGTCGCGTTGCAGATCCGCGGTACCCGATGCCATCCCGGCCCGCGACACCGGAACCGAACCCGTCAGCGAATGCGATGCCGGAGTCCCCGCCAGGCCGACGCCGGCGCCGAGGAACATGAAGCCGAGCGCAATCACCCAGTAATGGGCGTCCTCGTCCCACATCGTCAACGCCACCACCAACCCCAACACGATCGCGACGTATCCCGACAACAATGTGAACCGTGCTCCGTGCGATTCGACGAGTTTCGCCGACTGCGGCGCCACCAGCACCATCACCACCGCGGCAGGCAGTGCCGCCGAGCCTGCTGCCAGGGTCGAGTAGCCGAGCACGTTCTGCAGATACTGCTGGCTGATGTACATCGTCCCCATCAGCGTGCCGAACACGATGATGCCCGCAACTGCCGCGACCCAGAAGATCCGGCGACGCGCGACCCGCAGATCGAACAGCGGGTTCCGCGCGCGTCGTTGCCGAAGCACGAACAGGACACACGCCGCGGCGGCGAGCACCAACGCGGATACCGCGACCGTCATCATTCCGTCGACCGGAGCGAAGTTGATTCCGACGACGAGCGACCCGACCAGCACCACCGACACGATCCCGCCGAGATGATCGACAGGATCGGTGGACTCGTTGACATGACTCGGCACGAACACCACCGTCAGCCCGAGCGCCAGAAGCGCCAGCGGAATCGTCACGAGGAAGACGGACCCCCAGAAGAATCCCTCCAACAGCGACCCCGCGACCAGTGGCCCGAGAGCGGTGAGCCCGCCGCCGATCGCCGACCACAATGCGATTGCACGGGTGCGCGCGGCACCCGACCACAACGCGGTGATCAGCGCCAACGTCGTCGGGTAGGCCAGGCCGGCAGAGATCCCCCCGACCACACGCGCCAGGAACAGGATCTCCTCGTTCGGCGCGAACCCTGCGACGAGCGACGCGGGGACCGACAGCGCCATGCCGAGCATCAACATGGACTTGCGTCCGTAGCGGTCGCCGATGGCGCCGAGATAGAGCACGGACGCCGCAAGACCGAGCGAATATCCGACAGCGATGAGGTTCAGGCTCGTCTGGGTCGCATCGAACGCCTTCCCGATGTCGGGCAGCGCGACGTTCGCGACGGCGAGATTCAGATTCGCCACCGCCGCGACGAGGATCAGCGACGCCAGGACCAGCGGTGCTCGGGTGGGACTGCCCTCGTGGGGTGTGGTCACAGAACAATGGTGCGTGATCGACTGTGCGTCCGGTCCGGTTCGCAGGAAGTCGTCGACTCACCTCTCGGCCGGCTACCTGTCAGAGGGAGAGCTCTCGTCGATGCTGTCGACGATCCAGCGATGCCAGGTCACGGCCGAATCGACGATGCACCCGTGCTCGAAGGTGGGCTCGGGCGGGCCCTCCCGGACCAGCACCCGGAAGCCCCGTCCGGCGATGCGCATGTCGACGGCCACGGAGCCCTCCGACGTGGTTGTCTCACATACCTGCTCGATCGCATCGATTGCATCGAGGCCGGTTCTTTCGCGGAGGGTGTGCTCGGCGACCTGCGCCGACGGTGACAGCGCAGCTCGACCACGCAGATGCCCGAGCGGCACGCGGCCGGAGAGCACCTCTCGCGCGGTGACCACCGCGGATTCCGGACCCAACCGGCTGAAATACAGACCGCTCGGGAGCGCAATCATATTTGCTGCGAAGCGATCCCCTCCGATGTGGGTGCATTCCCATACGTCGGCGCCTTCGACGGCGCCTACGGCGTTCACGATGGGTCGGCCGAGTTCGGCGCAGCAGGCGTCCTTCTTCCCGTGCGTGCACACCGCGAAGATCGGGCTGTGCCGTGCAACGCCGACGTCCGGTTCCTCACCGCGGACGCTCGACTCGAACGGCAGGTCCACGAGGTCGGGGTAACCGCCGACGGTGCCCTCCCGCATCCATTGCCGCACACCATCGGACCACGCGAGGATCCACCGCGGCTCCACCACGGTGCGGTCACGTGGGCGACGGATCAGCGCCGGTCGGACGAACCCGCCCACCGATTCGATTCGGCGGACGAGTGCGTCCGGGAGAACATCGCCCGGTGCCGACCTCGGCCACGGTCCCGGATGCTCGATCAGCACCCACAGTTGTGCGCGTCCCGCGCGTGCCAGCATCGATTCGCCGGCCTCCGACGATCGTCGCGTACACGCATCGCACCGTCGGCTCGTCTGGTGATTCTCGACGGCCGGGGTACAGCTGTGGGGTGTCACAGATCCTCTTCGCTAAGTAAGTTAGGCTCACCAAACCCAAACAGTACATCCCGGTCGCGGTGCACCCGAACATGCTCCGAATCCGGTGATGCATCGAGGAGCACAGATGAAACAGAACACACGACGAGTCGGGCGCTTGGTGGCGGGAGCTGTCGTCGGTGCCCTCGCGTTGTCCGCGTGCAGCAGCGGAACCGAGGAATCCGCCGACCAGACGTCAGCGTCGCGCATGGTCGAGCACGCTCGGGGCAGCACAGAGGTGCCGGGCGATCCGCAGCGCGTCGTGGTCCTCGAACCCGTTCAACTCGACACATCCATCGCGCTCGGTGTCGTCCCTGTCGGCGCAGCGGTTCTCAGCGAGGCAAGCGGTGTGCCCGCTTACCTGGGTGATGAGGCCTCGACGGTCCAGCTCGCCGGAACTGTCGCGGCGCCGAACCTCGAGAAGATCGCCGCACTCGACCCCGACTTGATCATCGGTACCCAGACTCGGCACGGCGAGATGTACGAACAGTTCGCCGCCATCGCCCCGACCGTCTTCATGGCGTCGCAATCCGACCCGTGGCAGGACAACGTCCGCTTCGTCGCCGACGCACTCGGTCGCAGCGATGATGCGCAGACATTGCTCGACAACTACACCGACCGCTGCGACGAGGTCGCGACCGAACACGGCACCGAAGGCAAGACGGCACAGCTGATCCGGCCCCGCGACGAACAGCTCACGCTCTACGGCCCCGTCTCCTTCGCCGGCAGTGCTCTCGAATGCGCGGGATTCACCATCCCGCCCCGCGATTGGGAGAACTCGATCTCGGTCGACGTGTCGTACGAGCACGCCACCGAAGCACGTGCCGATGTCGTGCTGGTCACCAGCGGGACACCCGACGATCCCACGTCGATTCCTCCGGTCGTGACCGATCGAGAGCTGTTCCCGAACATGCACGTCGTCGACATGTCGTACTGGATCACCGGTGTCGGCCCACTCGGCGGGCTCACGGTTCTCGATGACCTGGACGAAATACTCACCGAATCCGCTGACGCGAACTGATCACCGGCACAGGGCCACAATCCCGGTCCCGATCATCGGAAACGCGACGAGTACCACCGCGTGCACGACCTATCGTCGACCTCGCACAGTGTTCGGTCGGGCGGCGACAAGGGAGATCATGACCTCTTCTACTCCGGTGGATTCCCACAACGAAGGCGTCGAGATCTCTTCCCCACCCACCGGTCATGTGATCGAGGAAGTCGTCGACGCAACACGACGCATCATGGCGTCGGTGCTGCACACCGGGCGCGACAACCCGCATCTCGCGCGAATCCGCGACACGTTGCGCGAGATCGCCGACACGCTCGACGGGCACTCCCCCGACCTCGACTCGCGACTGGTCGAAATGTGGGCGGGAACAGGCCCGACCCGGCACAGTCCGGTCACGGGCATCGACAATCCGATCGCGCCTCCCGTGCAACTCCGCGGGTACGGCGACGGATCGATCAGTGGTGAAACCACTCTCGGTCTTCCCTACCAGGGACCACCTGCGAAGGTGCACGGTGGCGTGTCCGCACTGATCCTCGACCACACACTCGGAGTCGCGAACGACTTCGCGGGCCAGCGCGGTATGACCAAAGAGCTCACGGTTCGGTACCACCACGTGGCACCCCTGTTCGAGCCCCTGACCGTCAGCGCCCGCCAGGTGTCGCGTCAGGGCCGAGAGATCCACACGACCGGAGAGATCAGCACTGCCGACGGTCAGGTCTGTGTGTCGGCCGAGGGCCTGTTCATCGACAGGTACCTTCCGCGGCCGCGCGCCGATTGAGAGCTCGCAGCCGAGGAGATCCGGGATTCCCCTGATGTGTCGCGGCGCCGACAATGATGGAATCCGATCATGAAGCGGATATTCACGAGACTGGCCATCGGCGCCGCCTGCATGGTCGGTGTGTACCTGGTCTTCCGTGGAGTCGCCGAATTCTTCCTCATCGACTACCGCGACCCGGCGAGTTACCGCGACGACTGGGGTGGTCCGAGTCTGCTCGGAGTCTTCGCGGTCCACACCGGACCGGGTCTCATCGCCTTGCTCGTGGCCGGCTACGCGATCCGCAGGAGACTCACTGTCACTTCCTCCAGAACAAGTGGTGAGTGACTCCACTCGGGCTGGGCACCACGTCGAGGTGGAATCGGTCGAGTAACTCGTCTGGCGACTCCCACAACCGAAGGCCGCTACCGAACGTCACGGGCGACACCACCACATGCAGGGTGTCGACAAGATCCGCGTCGAGGAACTCCTTGACGGTGGTGACCCCGCCCCCGAGCCGGACATCCTTGCCATCCGCCGCCTCCTTGGCCTGCTCGAGGACCGCAGTCGGTTCTCCGCCGACGAAGTGGAAGGTGGTATCGCCGAGCGTGAACGACGGACGCTCGTAGTGGGTCATCACGAACACCGGCGTGTGGAACGGCGGTTCGTCACCCCACCAGCCGAGCCATTCGTGATCGGCCCAGGGGCCACGTTGCGGACCGAACTTGTTTCGCCCCATGATCTCGGCACCGATGTTGTGCGCGAAGTCGCGTGCGAAGTAGTCGTCGAGGCCGCGACTTCCACCGGGCTCGGTGCGATTGGGCCAGCTTGCCGTGGCACCGGCCCACGCGAGCAGATCGCCGTGGTCGAGACCGAACGGACTCTCGAAGCTCTGGTGTGCACCTGCAGCGATGCCGTCGCTCGACACGGTGAAATTCTGGACTCTCAGCAGTTGGCTCATTCGGTTCTCCACGATTCGTCGTTGATGGCACAGAGTGAGACTGCTCGAGTCAGCGAAAGTCATCGCGGGTCGACGGGAGCATCATGGCTGCATGTCGATACTAGGTCTCATCACACTCGTCCTGCACGGAACTCTCGCCGGCATGTATTACTCGTTCTCGATGTCGGTGATCCCCGGGCTCAAAGCGATCGACGCCGACGCAGCCGATGTCGCCATGCGGAGCATGAATCGAAAGATCCTCACCCCGTGGCTGTTCGTACCCTTCTTCGGTGCTCCGATCCTGGCTCTCATATCCGGGTTCTTCGCAGAGGGGTCGTCAGCGCTGTGGTTCTTCGCCGCGGCAGCGGTCAGCCTCGTCGGCTCCCTGATCGTTACCGTCATCGTCAACGTTCCGTTGAACAATTCACTCGATTCCACACGCATCGGATTCGCTGAATTCCATCCTCGCTGGAACACATTCAATATCGTGCGTGCGGTATCGTCCGTCGCGTCGCTCGTTCTTGTCGGTGTCGGGCTCACCGGCTGAAGCAATTGGGGAAGGACCGAGATGCGGTCGATATCGGCAAGGCGAATCAGGACCACCGTCGTCGCAGGAGCAGTCGCGACGATGCTCGCAGCCACTGCCGGTAGCGGCATCTCGTTCGCACAGGACCAAGTGCCGAACGACCCTATCGTTGCGGCGCAATCCCTGCTTGCGGACCCGGTGTCGCCGAATGGTTCCCGGATCGTCTCGAGCGAGATCGACGGACAATACCTGACCCTGCAGGTCCACTCCGCAGCGATGGACGAAGACATCACGGTCCGAGTGCAGCGTCCACGCGACGCGTCTGCACCTCGTCCCGTGTTGTACCTGGTCAACGGCGCCGGGGGTGGTACCGATGCCGCAACGTGGTGGGCCAATACCGACGTCGGTGATTTCCTGAAGACACAGGACGTCAACGTGGTGATGCCCATCGGCGGCGCGTTCTCCTACTACACCGACTGGAAACGCGAAGACCCGAATCTCGGTCTCAACAAATGGCAGACGTTCTTCCTCGAGGAGCTTCCACCTCTGGTCGACGCAGCACTCGGCACGAACGGTGTCCAAGCCATCGCCGCGAATTCGATGACGGCAACTGCGGTGCTCCAATATGCGATCGCCGAGCCCGGTTTCTACTCCGCGGCAGCCGGTTACAGTGGCTGCGCACAGACCTCCGATCCGATCGGCAAGGAATTCGTCAAGCTCGTCGTCGAAACCTGGGGCGGCGGCGACGTCCGGAACATGTACGGCGAGGACGACGATCCGGCGTGGGTGGAAAACGATCCCGTGGTCAACGCCGAAGGCCTACGCGGAACCAAGCTGTTCATCTCCGACGCCACCGGGTTGCCCGGCCCGCACGAAACCCTGGGCAACGAGTTCACGGTCGTGGAACCGGATGCGAATTTCGAGGATCAGGCGCTGGCGTTGGCGAACCAGGTCGTGGTCGGCGGAGTGATCGAGGCCGCGGTGCACTGGTGCACGACGAACCTGCAGAACCGCCTGAACGAACTCGATATCCCAGCGACGTTCGACCTGCAGCCCAGAGGGACCCATTCATGGGGATACTGGCAGGACGCCTTCTACCAGTCGTGGCCACTCCTCGCCGATGCACTGGGTCTGCCGCCTACCCAGTGATTCACCCGATCGATCAGCGTGTTCGAATCTCGGTGAGATCGGGTCCCGCGGGGAACGGAAGCGTGAACTCCTGCCCGACATCGCCGATCGCGTCGGACACCGCGGTCGTGACGATGACACGGTCCTCGTAGAGATGCCTGATCCTCACCGTGTGCCCGCGGTAGTGGAATCGGTTCATGAGGAAGCGCAGACCCACATCGTCGAGCACCTCCTCGGCTGCATTCCAATCGGAGACCGACGGAAGGGGCCGGCCCAGCCGATCGATCGGAATGAGGTCCGGTTCCTGAGATTCCAGGTCGATCCAACCGATGACCTCCCCGTCCTCACGACGGTGCGGAATCCAGTGGCTGGGGACGGCGCTCATGGACTCACCCTATCCGGAGCATCGCAGTTCGTCCGCAGTCCGTATCGGACGAATGGGAACCTGCGCCTATGACTCGAGGCCCGCGCTCACGGCTTGTCGGTGGGCCTTCGGGCTGGGCACGTATCGCGGGATATACCGCCACATCACGGCGCTGCCGGCGATGGACAGCACACCGATCGCCACAGCCCCCGCCGCAAGAGATGCCGCCGCAACCACACCGACCAACAGCGGACCGGTGAACGATCCGACATCATGGGTCAGTCGCCACGCGCCGAGGAACTCCGCGCGGCGATCCGGCGGTGAGACATCGGCACCGAGGGTCATGACGACCCCGTTGCTCCACCCGTTGGCTGCACCGAGCAACATGGCGACGACGACAAGCCACCACAATTCATGGATCAGCGGAAGAATCAGAAACGCGATCCCGAACAACAGCAGAGCCGGTACCGCTGTCACGCGGCGGCCGAATTTGTCCATGATGACTCCCGCCGGGTAGGCGAGCAGCAGATCCACCGCACCGCTGATTCCGAACACCAGGGACACCGTGGCCGGAGCGATCCCGATGTGCTCGGCCCACAGGGGCAGCACCGCTTCACGCGAAGCACGCGAAGCCCCCACGAGCATCGACCCCGCTCCCAGCGTCAGGAGCACGACGTGGTGAGACCTCGCGACGGCAAGGACCCCCACGTCTCCGCCCTCGGAACGTTGCGGTTCCGGAACCGTCGTCCGAGCAATGAGCGCTCCCGCGACGATGATCGCCACGAGTTCGACCATCAGTCCGCCGCGAATACCGAACTGATGGACAGCGATCGCGCCGACGAACGGTCCGACCAGCACTCCCGCCCTGTGCATTGCCGCATTCGCGGAAATACCCCGGGCTCGCATGTGCACCGGTAGAGCACCGGCCAGGTAACTCTGGCGCGCCAGCCCCCATACTGCGAATGCGAATCCGGTGAGCACTGCACCGACCGCCAGGATCGCAGGGTTGGGGGCCACCAGCGAAATGATCACGCCGACTGCACCGAGCGACGACCCTACGACGATCGCGCGCACCTCACCGAAACGCCCGACCAGTGTTCCCGACGGCAGGTCGCCCAGCACCGCGCCGAGTGCCAGCAACGCGACGATGATGCCCGCGACAGGCACCGAGGCGCCCAACTCCCGCGCGAGCAGAGCCATCATGGGCGCCCCCGCGCCAGTACCGAGACCGAAGATCGCGGACGGTATGAACAGGGACGTGAAGTATGGACGTAGGCCCGCAGAGGGTTCCGTCTCCCGCATGCGGGCGAACATCTAACTCCTAATACTGGATCAGACGGCGTTGAAAGGGTCACCCTCGAGCGCAACGGACTTGGTTCCGTCGGGACCGACGGGCACATCACCCTCGAGGGTGATGCGGTAGAGCCGACGGTCGTGTTCGGTCGTGAGATCCGACGGTGCCAGATGCACAGCGGAACGGTTGTCCCAAAATGCGATCGAGCCCGGCTCCCACTTGAACCGCACGGTATATTCGGGGCGGCCCAACTCTTCGTAGAACAATCCGAGCAGACGGCGGCTCTCGTGCGCAGAGACGCCGTTGATGTACTGGGTGAAACCGGGATTGACGTACAGAGCCTTCTCCCCCGTCTCCGGATGCACACGCACCACCGGATGCTCGGTCACCAGCGGGCGACGCTCGACCCGGCGGAGGTAGTCTTCGGTGGGCTTCGACCCGGCACCCGGCGTGAACTGGTGCACCGCACGTAGTTCGTCGGCCAATCGTTGCACCGGCGCCGACAGACCGTTGTACGCCGCGACGGCGTTGGACCACTGCGTGTCACCACCGTAGGGAGGAAGTTCCTCGGCACGCAGAATCGATGCGAACGGCGGATTGACCGCGGCGGTCACATCCGCGTGCCAGCGCACCTTGTCGTAGCCGTTGCTCTTCGCTACCCGAGCTTTGAACCGATCTCGGAAGATCGGGTAGATGGTGGGGTAGTTCTCGTCCGGGATCGAATCGAACAACGGGTGAGCCGGGGTCGGATTACCGAAATAGGACGCGAACCGCAGGTGCTGGTCGTGGTCGAGGAACTGTTCTCGGAAGAACACCACCTTCCACTTCAGCAAGGCGTCACGGACGGCGGTGATCTCGTCGTCGGTGAGGTCGCGCGTCAGGTCGATGCCCCGAATCTCTGCACCGGCGTATCCGGACTGGGGAATGACGTCGAGTCTGGTGGCGGCCTGGGTCATGGTGAACTTCCCTTCATCGAAATTATCTGGGCTGTAGGAACTTCAGAAACTTCAGGTGTCACAGAGCGTCAGGGCAACGGTTGCGGTTCGGATCCGTCCGCGTTGTTCTGTGCGTCGACGATGTCGTTGTAGCGGTCGTCCACATAGGATTCGATTTCGACCGCGGTGGACATGGTTCCGGTCTCGAGCAGTCCGTCGGCGACCGTCTGGAACAGCGCGGTCGACTTCTCGTCGATCGGGTAGTACTTCCCGGTACCGATATGGTCGAGCAACGACTTCCCGTCTTCCGGTGTCATCCCCTGGGTTCCCACGTAGTACGCATCGACCCATTCGTCGGGATGAGCGGTGATCCAATTGTTTGCTGCCACGGACCGCCCGACGAAATCGCCGATGGCGGCGGCCTTCGCAGGATCCTCGAGCGTCTCCCTGCGGACGATCAACGTGGCGATGCCGGTGTTGATGCCGGTTCCGTCGCCGATGATCGGCGGCGCACCCACCTTGTAGTACTGGACACCGGTGAGGATCGCGGCGTCGACGGCACCCGACGCGAACGTCGGCGCGACTTCCGCACCCGCGAGCTCGACAGCCTCGATGTCCGTCTTCGGATCGAGCCCGGCCTGAGCGAGGAGACCGGCGACGATCATGTGCCGTCCGGTACCCGGTGGATACGCGACCTTCTTGTCCTTCAGATCGGCGACGGTCTCGATTCCACTTCCGGGCTGTGCGGCGAGGAAGTACCCGCCGCTGCTTCCCGGATTCGCTTCGAGACCGATGGCGACGATGTCGGTGACACCACTGGCAACTGCGAGTGGAATAGGAGCCTCGCCGACTGCTCCGATGTCGGCAGCGCCGGAACGGAGGGCTTCGATGACCGCGGGTCCGCCGCTGAAGTCTGCAAAGTCGAGTGAGTACGGAAGTTCCTCGGTGGCACCTGAAAGCTGCAGCGGCAGAGAACGGCTCGCATTCTGCTCGGCGACGACGAGAGAGGTTCCCTCGGGAATGTCATCGCTGCTGTGGGCGATGGTCGCCTCGGCGAGCGCTTCCTGCCCGTCGGCCCCGGACAGCCCACATCCGGAGACCGCGAACGCTATCGCCAATGCGGGCAGCAGAAGCCACCGTGATCCTTCTGTATTCGGCACAGCCTGTTCCTTCGTCGTCGAACTGTGGTGGTTGTGCTCTGCACCCAGAGCGAAGAGCCGGCGGATCATTGCGCGTCCGGTTCGTCGCCCACGCCGAGCTCGGTGAGCAGGTGCCGCCGCAGCTCGTTGAATTCCCGGGAATCGCGGGAACGGGGCTTCGGTATCTCGACGGGTGAGGACAGCGAGATCGCACCGTCGGTCAGTACGATCACGCGATCTGCCAACAGGATTGCTTCGTCGACGTCGTGGGTGACCAGAAGAACGGCGGGGCGGTATTTGGCCACGAGCTGCTGGAGAAGCCCGTGCATCTTGATACGGGTGAGCGCGTCGAGCGCACCGAACGGCTCGTCGAGCAGGAGCAGCTCGGGTTCCCGGACGAGGGCCCGTGCGAGTGCCACACGCTGCGCCTCGCCTCCCGAAAGCGTGCGCGGCCAGGCCTTGGCCTTGCTTGCGAGCTGAACCTCGTCGAGCGCGGCGAGAGCATCCGCGCGGGTCTGCGCGTTGTCGGGGCGGCCGATATTGACATTGGTCAGCACCTTCTGCCACGGCAGCAGGCGTGGATCCTGAAAGACGATCGCCTGCTGGGCCGGAACACGGAGGTGTCCCTCCACTTCGGCGTCCAGCGCACCCAATGCCCGCAGGAAGGTCGATTTGCCGGACCCACTCCGACCGAGCAATGCAACGAATTCACCGGGGGCGATGTCGAGGTCGAGACCGTCGAGCACAAGCTGCTCGCCGAATACCCGTCGCACCCCACGTGCGACGACCACCGGATTCGTCCTGGTCGGTTCGATCAGGTCAGTTCCCATCGAACGACCTCCTCCACGTGAGCAGGCGCGTTTCGAGTGCCCGGACGATGAAGATCGAGATCAGGCCGAGAATCGCATAGACCGCGATGAGCACGAAGACCACGTCGAGCTGGAAGTACTCGCGGGCATCGCTCATCATGCGTCCGAGACCGCGTTTCGCGTTGATCGTTTCGGCGAAGATCAACGACAGCCACGCACCGGTCAGTGCCAGCCGCAGCCCGATGAGGAATCCGGGGAGGGAGCCGGGCAGAATGACCCGGCGGATCAGTTCGGCGCGCTGCACACCGAACGAGCGCGCAGCCTCCACCAGTCCGGCATCGACGCTGCGAATTGCCGAGAAGGTGTTGATATAGATCGAGACAGCAACCGCAAGGGTGATGAGCAGGACCTTCGGGGTCTCGCTGATACCGAACCACACGATGAGCAGAGGGACGAGCGCGAAGTTCGGGACGGCCCTCAGCACCTCCATGTTGGCGTCGACGAAGTTCTCACCTACGCGCGACAATCCGGAAATCAACGCGAGGACCAGCCCGAGCACGATTCCGAACAGCAAGCCGTAGCCGACCCGCAGGAGACTGATGGACATATGCTCCTGCAGTTCGCCGTTCGCAATCAGGCGCCACGCTGCGGACAGCACCGACAACGGTCTGGGGAGGGTGTTCTCGCTGAACAACCCGGTGCTCACCACGAGTTGCCAGACCACGATGATCAGGACAGGACCGATCATGCGCTGTACTGATCGCGGAACGCGGGACGAACTCTGGGTCTTCCTGCTCAGCGCTGTCGGATCGATGAGCGTGGACTCCGCGTCAACAGTCGTCGGCACTCCCACATCCGACTTCTGTTTCCTGTCGAGGATCGTCGCCATCGCTCAGCCCTCCCCGATCGCTGCGCCGGACAAGCGGCGTCGCGAGTTGTTGCGCGGCATGCGAACTCCCTCGTCACTGTGAATCAGGCCCCGGAAGTTCAACTCCGGGTCATGTGTTCGTCGAATGTAGAACGCGGAAGCGGGGGCGACGACCATTGAAATCGGCTTGATTACAAGGGCTTGCCGACTCCGCGGGTGCGGTCGGCACCACCGGGTGCACTACAGGTCCCGCCCGTCTCAGGCGAAGGGGAATCCCCGAGAGGCAAGTGCCTGCCGAATCCCGCGCCGGGGACCGAAGGCCGCGGGATCGGTCAGCCGGGAAACAATCCTTCCCGTCCAGCTTCCGACAAGTCCCTGTGATCGGTAGAAGCCCTCGGCCCGCACGTCGTACTCAGCGATACCGTGGTCCTGCTCGTCGATCCGATAGTTCTCCCGATGGCAGACGACGTCGAATCCGAGCCGCGGCTTCACCTCCGCGGTCTCGTCCGGGTCAGGCCATCCCACGGACAGTCCCACCACCGGGAACACACGCGGCGGCAGGCCGAGGACCTCTGCCACCCCCTCCGGATCGTTTCGTATGCCACCGATGAACACCGTTCCCAAACCGAGGGATTCCGATGCAACCACGGCATTCTGCGCCGCGAGGGTCGCATCGATCACCCCGAGCAGAGTCGACTCGGCATAGTCGGCGTTGTGCAGATCGAGTCCCCGTGCCGTGACGATTCGCTCGGCTCGGGCAAAGTCGGCCAGCCACACCAGGAACAGCGGGGCATGACGCACGGCGTCCTGATCGCCGGCGAGTGCGGCGAGTCGACCGACGCGGTCGCGGTCGGTCACAGCTACCACCGACCACAGTTGCAAATTGCTCGATGTGGGCGCCGACGACGCGGCCGCCACGAGAGTGCGGACGATGTCCTCGTCGATCGATTGCCCGGTGAACCGGCGCACCGATCGGTGATCGAACTGGACGGCGAGAGTGTCGTTCCACGGGCCGTCGCTGTCGCCTGGGCCGAACCGCCGGGCGAAGGCCGCTTCCCGAGCACTCACCGACCCCTGCTGGACACGGGCGTGGGCGCCGGCGGGGTCGACGAAAGTGCCCTCGCTATTCGAGGTGGAGTCGTGCTCGGTCACGGTCACGGCGGATTCCTTCGATCTGCAGACAAAGTCGTGATGAGACTTCACTTGCCACTGTCGCTACAACAGGGTTCTGCTTCGCCGGATCGAAAGTGGATCATCGAGACAGCACTTCACCGAGTCGCTCGTCCATGCCATAGGTGCACAAACGCCGCTCATCTGACAACATCGTCGAATGTCGACTGAGCGCATCGAAGTGCAGCGCACCATCAAAGCCGATCCCACATCGATATTCTCGGTGCTCTGTGACCCTCAGGGGCACGTTGCCATCGACGGATCCGGAATGCTGATGGATGCAGACGGCGACGTGGTGAATTCGGTCGGCGACAGCTTTGTCGTACACATGGACCGTGAAGCTCTCGGCGACATTCCCTTGGGCGAGTACGACGTGACGGTGACGATCGAGACCTTTGTTCCGGACCGTGAAATAGCCTGGACCATCCTGGGAACCATTCGCCCGCAGATCGGTCACGTCTACGGTTATCGGATCGAACCCGTCGACGGTGGTTCCCTCGTGACCTCGTACTACGACTGGTCCGATATCGACCCGAAATGGCGTGAGGCAGGCATCTTCCCGGTCATCGCCGAAGAGTCCCTGAAGGCAACCCTCGGAATCCTGGCGCGCACCGTACACCGCGGATATCCACACTGATCGAAGTCCATTTGCGCTCGAACGAGCGATTTCAGGGCTTCTGATCACATCAGAGGTCGCGGCCGCCGTCAGCTGCCTCCACAGCTGCCGCCGAGCATCAATCCTGCTTCGGCACCCAATGGTCGTTCTCGAGCTCGTACTTCTCCTTGACCGCCCCGTACGCGGCGCGCTCGGCGTCCTCGCCCTCGCCGACCCGCTCGGCCGCGGCCTCGTAGGTAGTGCCGTACAACTCCTGCACCTCCTTCGACGATCGACGCAGCGTGTGCGGAAGCTCGAACCGGTCCACTTGGACATCCCTTCGTCGGCGACGGACGTACTGTCACCCATTGTGGGTCGGTCGGCGGCGCCGCGACGCCGATCGGGCCACTTCGACAATGAGAGGATCTGGCCATGACGTCCGTGACCGGCGACTTCGAACTGACGCACGATGAACTACGCGTAGTGGCCCGCTACGTCGCCGAGTCCGCGCAGGAGGTTCTCCCCCTGTTCGAGTTCACCACACCTGACGATCCCCGACCACGTGCCGCTCTGGACGCCGCTCGGGAGTTCATCGACGGTGCGCGCCGGACCAAGCTTCAGCGAGTCACCTCGATGGACGCGCACCGCGCGGCCGGGGACGCTCCCACCGAGGTCACCCGTCTGGCCGCACAAGCCGCCGGCGACGCCGCCTCGGCTGCCTATCTGCACCCGATCGCGAAGGCCCACCAGGTCGGACACATCCTTCGTGCGGCAGCCAACGTGGCGCGTATCGCCGAGATCGAAGCCGGCGACGACCCTGCAGTCGGGGACGAGATGATCGAGCAGGCGCGCGCACGCGCAACACCGGTGTTGATCGACGTGCTGTGCCGGTATCCCGTCGCGCCGACAGGCAGGAGCCGCACCGCGCACCTCATGGCCGCCCTGGACGCCTCGCTCCGAGCTTCCCGCTGACTCCTGACCCTACCCACCCGTCACCCGACCGCGGTCCCCTCCAGCTCGACCATCAGACTGGGGATCGCCAGCCGTGTCACTCCGAGCAACGTGCTGGTCGGCGCCACCCCGGCGACGTCCAGCCGCGAGGTCAGTAGGCCGTAGTGGGGGAAAAGCAGGTCGATGTCGGTGGTGTAGACGTTGAGCCGGACGAGGTTCGCAAGGGACATACCACCCTCGCCGAGCACGGCCTCCAGGTTGTCGAGACTCAGCGTCAGTTGTGCCGCCATGTCGCCGTCATGCTGGGGCTCACCGTCTCCATTCGTCGCAGTCTGCTCTGAGCAGTACAGCGTCCGGGTGTGTCCGGAGACGATCTCACCCTGGTTGAATCCCATCTCCATCGACCACTTCACCGGGTTGACCGCAATACGTTCCATTGCCACATCAGCTCCATTCGATTCGACGTTGCGTGGCACTCGGAAGTCCTGACCGGTCAGGACGCGATCAGGCGACGGAACGAACTGCGGTGGAACACGATCGGTTCGACATCGCAGTCGGTGAGCAGTTCGTTGATTCGGAGCACCACAATCGCGTGGTCACCCGCCGGAACTTCCTGCTCGACCGTCACATCCATCCGCACACTCGTCCCCGAAACGAACAGTGCTCCCCCATTGCGGGTCTCGGTGTCGATACCGGCGAACCGGTCGCCGTTCTTCGAGGCGAGGACCCTGGCGGCACCGTCGTGCACATCGCTCAACACACTTATCCCCAGGTGTGGAAGAACGGACAAACGCGGCCAAGTGGTCGAGGTGTGCTGCACGCAGAACGAGACGAGCGGCGGGTCGAGCGACACCGGCACGAATGTGCTCGCCGCCATCCCGACGCGTTCGCCGTCGACGTCAGCGCAGATCGCGACCACACCCGATGGGACGTGGGCGAATGCCTCACGCAGTGCCGTGCCGTCGAGCGCGCTCACGCTGCCTCCGTCCTGGTTGCTGCAGCCAACACCGGCGACCAGCGTTCGGCGTAATCGGCGATGGCGGTGTCCGTCGTATAGGTCGAGTCGAGAAGGTACAGGCCCGGCGCCGGCGTCGTTGCGCCCAGTTCCACCAATACCGGCTTGAGCAGCAGGTCGGGCGCCAGTGCGTGCGCCGGACCGGCACCGAGCATGAGCGGCACGGCGACCACGTCGCGCAGTCCGTCGCCGGTGGCGAATTGATCGAGGAACAGTTTCAGCACGCCGGTGTAAGTGGCTTTGAACGTCGGGCTGGCGAACACCACCAGATCGGCCTCGGCGACGGTCGACACCGCGGCTGCAACGTCCTCGTCACCCCACCCGAGCAGACCTGCGCCGAGGTCGATCACATCGATCACGTGGTCGGGTTCCCGACCGGTCAACGCGGTCGCGAGCCGGGTTCCGGCGTCGAGAGTTCGGGAGCCGGGCTTGGGATTGCCCGCCACGACGACGATCGACATAGTCACCTTCCAATGCTTCGGATGCCACCGTTCGAAAGACGAGGGCACCCGCCATCCTGCACTTTCCGAGCGTGTATCGAAACAGTTTCACTCGTCTCGAGTACAACTGCGACGCCGCGCTGTCACTCACCGAGGTGGCATCGGCGATGCAACCGACGGATCGCGTGCTCCAGTTCTGGCGCCGGACCTGCCACTACGACTCCGGGAGCAACCTCTTGGACGGAAAGAGGCCGCACCGGCCCCGCCGGCACTCCCATTTCGTCGAGCCATCCGGTGAGCTGCTGAGAGGAAGCGGCGTAGACGATTCTGCCGAGACCGACCCATCCGTGCGCAGCTGCACACATGGGGCAGTGCTCTCCCGAGGTGTAGACGGTTGCGCCCGCGCGGTTGTCGGGCGTCATGTTCTCGGCCGCCCACCTGGCCAGTGCGAATTCGGGGTGACGAGTGCGGTCACCGTCGGAGATTCGGTTGCGATCCTCCGCCAGGACTCGGCCGTCCGCATCGACGAGTACCGATCCGAATGGCTCGTCGCCTGCGAGCAGCGCTTCCTCAGCGAGCTCGATGCACCGATACAGGTGCTCGAGATCCACGTCGTTCACGGTGGTCCTGTCCCTTCATTCGACATGATCATGCTGCCATCGGCAACGATCAACCCATGACCTCGATGAGCCACGACCGTGCCGACGAAGGCCTACAACGGTCCACCCGACGCACGATCGATGCCGTCGTGACCGCTCTGTTCATCATCGTGACGATCGTTTTCGCCGCTGTTGCGTTCTTCGTGTCCTTGCTCTTCCCGATGGGGATGGATTCGTGCGGCCCGGACGGTTGCCAGGAGGGCTATCTCACCGCTGCGTCCGCAGTCACATGGGGTGGCATCGCCGTCGCGGTCGCCGGCACCGTCGTGGGAGTCGTCACTGCTGCGCGACGTCGGGTGATGATGTGGGTGTGGCCGCTACTCGGTGCCACGACGATAGCGGTGGTGCTCATCGTGGGACTGAATCTCGCGGAGCGCGCAGGATGAGCAGTCGCTGGAGTTGTTCTTCGTCGCGCCGTGCCTCATTCATGTATGACCTGGTCAACGGCCGAGGATCCGCCGCCACGTCCGGGGACGCTCTGCAGTCCGAGTACTTTCGGTGCTGCACGTGCAACGGTCGGCAACGGGCACGGAACGCATGACCGCGTCGACGTGTTGTCCGCAGCCGTCCCAGCCGGTCTTTCCACAGTTCGAGCAGGCGACGGGATAGCACACTGTGAGTTTCTCCTCAGGTGGTGAATGGTCGGGGATTCGGTGACCGGTGTGTGGTGATCAGGCAGGGATTCGCGCGGCGGCCCAGGCGTTGTATCCGCCGAGGAGGTCCGACACGTTCTCGAAGCCCTGCGCGCGCAACAACGATGCCGCAACACTCGAGCGCCACCCACCCGCGCAGTGAACGACGACCGGCTTGTCGTCGGATACTTCATCAAGTCGAACTCGCAACTGTGCCAACGGGATCGATATCGAGCCCGGGATCGTCCCGACCTCGAGTTCCCCGGTGTTGCGGATGTCGATGACGGTGACTGCATCTGCGGTCATGAGCGCATCGAGCCTCTCGACGGTCGTCCGCGGAGCGGCCTGAACCAGCGCTGCCAGTTCCGTCGGGAACGCGCTGTCGTGGTCGACGGTGAGGTAACCGATCGCGTTGTCGGAGCCGATCCGTGCGAGGCGCATTGCGGCGTCCCGGCCTTCTCCGGGGTAGGTGACCAGCACGATCCTCTCCCCCACATCGGCGACCATGCCTCCGGTTTCGGCGAAGCGTCCGTCGAAGCCGACGTTGATCGAACCTCGCAGGTGTCCGGTGGCGAAGTCGTCGACGCTGCGAGCATCGAGCACCCTGGTGCCGGCATCCGATTCGGCACGCACCTGCGTCGGACTCAGCTCACGGACGGCCCGGCCCCGGGGAAGTAGTGGGTGGACGCCCTTGTTCATCGCAGCATCGACCGCAAAGTAGGAGGGTGCAGCAGGTTGCCCGGCGGTGATCAACGCGACGAACGCTTCCTTGCTCATCGGCTGCACCGCGGGGTTGGTGGCGCGCTGCTCCCCGATCGTCGAGGTGAGCTCGGACGAGAGGTTCTTCCCACACGACGAACCGGCACCGTGGGCGGGCATGACCACCACCTCGTCGGCAAGCGTCAGCAACTTCTCGTGCACGGTGCGGTACATCGCCCCGGCCAGGTCTTCGGCCGACGAATCGCCGATGCCGACCAGGTCAGGGCGACCGACATCACCGATGAACAATGAGTCACCGGTGAGGACCGCAGCCGGGATCGCGGTGGGATGTTCTCTCACCAGCACCGAGATCGACTCCCAGGTATGGCCCGGGGTAGCCAGGATCTCGAGTTCGACGGTGCCGAGCGAGATCCGCTCCCCGTCCGACAAGCGGCGGATCGGATAGTCGGTCTCTGCCGGTTCTCCGAAGCCGATCCATGCGCCGGTCGCATCGACGAGTTCGAGATGGCCCGAGACGAAGTCGGCGTGGAAGTGGGTATTGATCACACCCTCGATTGTCATCCCGTATTTTACTGCGTCGGAAAGATATTCGTCGATATCCCGGCGTGGGTCGATCACGATCGCCCTTCCCGTGGTCTCGTCACCGACCAGGTATGACGCGTGGGACAGGCATTCGATGTAGTACTGCTCGAGAATCATGTGCTCCTCCATGAGGCTTGATTCAGAGGGGATCACCTCGGTATACGGACAGGGTGTCATATACCCCCTAGGGTATGCAAGTACCCCTGGGGGTATAGAACTCCGGGCGACGATCACGGGTATCGAACCCCTACCGGTGCAACCGCATCGAGCATTGCCCACTTCACCAACTCGGTCGGCGTCGGCACATCGCACTCCGCGATAAGTCCACCACGCACGCCCACATACCCCCAGGGGTACGGTGGAGCAACCATCGAGAAAGGCATCATCATGGTCGGAGACGACGAAGCCATCAAGACCGTACTCAACAGGCTCAAGCGCGCCCAGGGTCAGCTGGCGGGTGTGATCACGATGATCGAGGACGGACGGGACTGCAAAGAGGTCGTCACCCAACTCGCCGCCGTCTCACGAGCACTCGACCGCGCCGGCTTCAAGATTGTCGCGACCGGATTGCGTGAATGCCTCACCGGCGAATCGACCGAGTCGGGCGAACCGATGACCGAAGCCGAACTCGAGAAACTGTTCCTGGCACTGGCCTGACGCAATGTGAGAACAGTCGGACTTTCGCTGCACTTCCGGACAGATACAACGCTCACACAACAGTTGTATCTGTCTGGAGGGTGCGCTTCGCGATAGAAACGACACTCGGCCGAAAAAACGAGGTCACGCACTCTTTCGAGTTCGTGACCTCGTCTATTGCAACTCATCGAATTGCATACTGTGGGCGAAGGGGGACTTGAACCCCCACGTCCCGAAGGACACTGGCACCTGAAGCCAGCGCGTCTGCCATTCCGCCACTCGCCCGAGCAACGCAGAAAACAGTAACACAAGGCATACCCGATCACCGATTCACCAGGTCAGGGAGGTTTTCCAGGACCGATCGAGGCCTAGAACATGTCAAGTTGAACACGCGCGGTAATCCGCCCGGTCGAATCCGAGCAAAAGTAGATACCATGCAGTAGCGAGATCTGCACCCACGACACGCTGTGACCGGAAAGGGGGTCGTCATGGGTATCGCCCAACGCTTCGAGCGAAAGCTCCAGGCTGCAATCGGCGACGCGTTCGCCCGCGTCTTCGGTGGCGGTGTCGTCCCCCAGGAAGTCGAAGCTGCACTCCAGCAGGAGGCAACCGACGGCGTCCAACACCTTGCTCGCGGCCACATATTGGCCCCGAACAAGTACGTCATCACCATCAGTGACTCCGATCATGAGGCCTTGGCGGCGGATCGGGACTTGACTGTGAAGGCGTTCGCGCGTCACCTTGAGGACTTCATTCGCGAACAGGGATGGCAGACATACGGTGAGATCCAGGTTGTATTCGAGTCGTCTTCGGCATTGCACACCGGGCAGTTCCGAACACACGGCTCTGTCGACCCTGAGGCAGGGCGTCCACAGACGCACGCCCCGTCACAGCGGACCCCGCAGAACCGTCCAACAGTGACCCCCGAACCAGGAGTTGGCTCCATGACGCAGAACCCCGGCTACGAACCAAGCCGTGACCCCGCCGAGGCGGAAGCACAGTACGCACGAAACGGTCACGCGCACGGCGGCCAGGATCAGCGCTACGCACAGGGCTACAACGGTGGTTACGCCCCCCAGGGCGGGTACGACGATCAGGCCGGTTACGACCAGCAGGCATACGGCGCCCAGGGTTACGACCAGCAGGCGTATGACCAGCAGGCCTACCAGCAGCAGGGATACGACCAGCAGGGTTACGGAGCCCAGGGCTACCAGCAGGACCAGGGCGGCTACCCGCAGGATCAGGCGTACGGCCAGGACCAGGCATACGGACAGCCGGCCGATCAGGCGTACGGCCAGCAGGCCTACAGCCAGGACTACGGCCAGCAGGGCTACGCCGACCAAGGCTACGCAGATCCCGGCTACCAGCAGCAGGGGTACGCAGCGGGCGCGGCAGGTGCCGGCTACGACCAGGGTTACGCAGATCAGGGTTATGCAGACCCCGGCTACCAACAGCAGGCGTACGGCCAGCAGGGTTACGCGGATCAGGGTTATGCAGACCCCGGCTACCAGCAGGCCGATCAGGGTTACCAGCAGCAGGCGTATGCGGGTGGCGGCTACCAGCAGCCCCCGGCCGCGACCGGACGTGTTCTGACGGCGACTCTCCAGCTCGAGGACGGCAGCGGCCGCTACTACCAGCTCCGCGAGGGCAGCAACATCATCGGTCGCGGTCAGGACGCTCAGTTCCGCCTCCCCGACACGGGTGTGTCACGCCGCCACATCGACATCCGCTGGGACGGACAGGTCGCGATGCTCTCCGATCTCGGTTCGACCAACGGCACTACCGTGAACAGTGCTTCGGTTCAGGACTGGCAGCTCGCCGACGGCGATGTGATCCGCGCAGGCCACTCGGAAATCCTGGTCCGCATCCTCTGACCAGCGGGAAAACCGGCTCACCGGATCCGCAGAACTCGTCCGAAGCGCGAGCTGCGGATCTGACTCTGCATGGAGTCGGTCGATGTCCGTATTGTGAGTGACCGCACCGAACCGGACGACCGCGCACCGGTCGCACATGCCGAAGGAGGACATGCCGTGCAGGGGCTGATTCTGCAGCTGAGCCGGGCAGGTTTCCTTCTGCTGCTGTGGCTGTTCGTGTGGGCAGTGCTGCGTGCATTGCGTTCGGACATCTACGCCGGTTCTGCGCGACCACTACCGCGCTACTCCCCCAAGCAGTCGGTGTTGCCGTCGCTCGGCCGCAACAAGACCGCCAAGTATCTGGTCGTTACACAGGGTGCACTCGCAGGTACCCGGATCACGCTCAGTACCCAACCGGTGATGATCGGTCGCGCCGACGATTCGACACTCGTACTGACCGACGACTACGCGTCCACTCGACATGCGCGACTCTCTCCGCGGGGCTCCGACTGGTATGTCGAAGACCTCGGCTCGACGAACGGAACGTACTTGGACCGAGCGAAAGTCACCACTGCTGTCCGCGTACCCCTGGGCACCCCTGTGCGCGTGGGTAAGACTGTGATCGAGCTCCGCCCGTGACACTTGTACTGCGCTACGCTGCCCGCAGCGACCGAGGCCTCGTTCGCTCCAACAACGAAGACTCCGTCTACGCCGGCGCGCGACTGCTGGCGCTGGCCGACGGAATGGGTGGCCACGCCGCCGGCGAGGTTGCCTCACAACTGATGATCGCCGCGCTCGCGCATCTCGACGACGACGAGCCGGGTGGAGATCTCCTCGGCAAGCTCGACGACGCGGTGCGGGAAGGCAACGCAGCGATCGCCGATCAGGTCGAGGAAGAACCCGAACTCGACGGTATGGGCACTACGCTGACCGCCATACTCTTCGCCGGCAGCAAACTGGGCCTGGCCCATATCGGCGACTCCCGCGCCTACCTGCTGCGCGACAACCAGCTCACCCAGATCACCCGCGACGACACGTTCGTGCAGTCGCTCGTCGACGAGGGCCGCATCACCGCGGAACAGGCGCACACGCACCCGCAGCGTTCGCTGATCATGCGCGCTCTCACCGGCGCAGAGGTGGAGCCGACGCTGACCGTGCGCGAAGCGCGTGCCGGCGATCGCTACCTGATCTGTTCCGACGGTCTTTCCGATGTGGTGAGCGACGAGACGATTGCCAACACCCTGGGCGAGGGCAGCCACGACGAGTGCGCCGACCGGCTCATCGAGCTTGCGTTGCGCAGCGGCGGACCCGACAACATCACCGTGGTCGTCGCCGACGTCATCGACCTCGACTACGGGCAGAGCAACCCCATCGTCGCCGGAGCAGCGTCGGGTGAGGACGAGGACGAAGCTCCCCGCCCGAACACTGCCGCCGGTCGCGCTGCCGCGATGCGGCCGCCGCGCGCCACACCCAAGCGCGTCATCAACAAGGCTCCCGAAGAGCCGAAGAAGCGTCGTAGCCGCTGGTGGGCTCCGCTCATCGCGCTCGTGGTACTCGGCCTGATCGCCGCCGGCGGCTTCTTCGGTCGGCAGATGATCCGGAACAACTACTACGTCAGCGCCGACGATGCCCGTGTCACCGTGCTGCGCGGACTTCCCGGCAACGTGTTCGGTTACTCGCTGCAGGAACCGGCACGCATCGGATGCGTCACCGACGACGGAGAGCTGACCCTCGTCGATCCGGGCGACGCCCAGTGCCGCGTGATGATGGTCGACGACCTTCAGCCCGCTGCGCGCGAACAGGTTCGTGCCGGACTTCCCTCCGGCACACTCGACGAGGCGAACGTCCAGATGGCGCGACTCGCCGAACAGGACCTGCTTCCGGTGTGCAAGGTCGAGGAGCCCGAGCCTGCCCCGACCCCCGCGCCCGCACCCGGTGAGACACCGGCTCCGACAGCAGAATCGGCACCCGCCGAACCCGTCCCGAGCGAGGCAGCGCCCGCACCTGGCGAGCCGGCACCCGGAAATGGTGGAACCGAATCGATGGCGGCACCGGAACCGGCGCCCGCACCCCAGGTCCCCGGCCAGAACTGCAGGGTGGGCGCCTGATGTCGGTGACCCATGGCGCGGGGGCTTTTCCGAGCCCCCCCGGTGGTTTCGCTCCGGCCCCTCCCCAATCCACGAAGCGCAACACCGAACTGGGACTGCTGCTCGTCGCGATCGCCATCACGACGGTGTCGATGATGCTCGTCGAGGCCTCTCTCGAGCAGGCGCTCACGTTCGACCTCGCGAAGTACGGTCTCACGTACGCCGGGTTGTTCCTCCTCGCGCACCTGGCGGTGAGGCGGTACGCCAAGTACGCAGATCCGCTGCTGTTGCCGATCGTCGCGTTGCTCAACGGCCTCGGCCTCGTGCTGATCCATCGGCTCGACCTCGCCGACCAGGAAAACGCGCGCTACATGGGCCTGTCGATGCCGTCGCCCGACGCGAACCAGCAGGTGTTGTGGACTGCGATCGGCATAGCCCTGTTCATCGCTGTTCTCGTGTTCCTCCACGACTATCGGCTGCTTGCCCGCTTCAGCTACACCCTCGGGTTGATCGGGCTGGTCGCCCTCGCGATCCCGGCGTTGCTGCCGTCGCAGTTCTCCGAGGTCAACGGCGCCAAAATCTGGATCAGGCTCCCCGGATTCAGCATCCAGCCGGGGGAATTCGCCAAGATCCTGCTCATCATCTTCTTCGCGTCCGTGCTCGTGGCGAAACGTGATCTGTTCACCACGGCCGGCAAGCATTTCCTCGGCATGGATTTCCCCCGCGCACGCGACCTCGGCCCGATCCTCGCCGCGTGGATCATCTCCATCGGCGTCATGGTGTTCGAGAAGGACCTCGGCACGTCCCTGCTGCTGTTCACCACCGTTCTCGTGATGCTCTACATCGCGACGGAACGCGTGGGCTGGCTGATCATCGGGTTCTCGCTACTCGCGATCGGCTTCGTCTTCGCGTACCAGATGTTCGGCCACGTCCGGGTTCGTGTCCAGACGTGGGCCGACCCGCTCGCCGACTACAGCAACACGGGCTACCAGATTTCGCAGTCGCTGTTCGGCCTCGCCACCGGCGGTGTCGCCGGCACAGGTCTCGGCAGCGGACGGCCCGCTCAGGTGCCGTTCGCAAAGACCGACTTCATCATCGCCGCGATCGGTGAGGAGCTGGGCCTGATCGGGCTCGCCGCGATCCTGCTGCTGTTCCTCATCCTGGTCATCCGTGGTTTGCGCACTGCCCTCGCAGTGCGCGACAGTTTCGGCAAACTGCTCGCCGCCGGTCTGTCGTTCACCCTCGCCGTCCAGTTGTTCGTTGTGGTCGGCGGAGTCACCAAACTGATCCCCCTCACGGGCCTGACCACGCCGTTCGTCTCGTACGGCGGGTCGTCGCTGCTCGCGAACTACTTACTGCTCGCTCTGCTCATGAAGATCTCGCACTCCGCACGCGAACCCGTCCAACCGCGTAAGAAACCGGTGACACCCATCGCGGAAGCTCAGACGGAAATGATGGGGCGCGAATGAACACGCCGCTCCGCAAGGTCGCGATGGCCGTGATGTTCATGGTCGTCGCGCTGCTCGCCAACGCCACCTACGTGCAGGTCATCAAGGCAGACAACCTGCGCACCGACCCGCGTAACTCGCGGGTGCTGCTCGACGAGTACTCGCGACAGCGCGGCCAGATCTCCGCTGCCGGGCAGGCACTGGCCGTGTCGATCCCGACCGACAGCCGCTACAAGTACCTGCGGGAATACCCGTCGACACCCGCGCAGCCGATGAGTCCACTCGCCTACGCGCCGGTCACCGGGTTCTATTCGATGCAGTACGGCAGCACGGGCCTCGAGCGCAGCGAGGACGAGCTGCTCAACGGCTCCGACAACCTGCTGTTCGGACGTCGGCTGTTCGATCTCGTCTCGGGACGCAACCCGCGCGGCGGCAATGTGGTTTCGACGATCGATCCGGCCATGCAGCAGGTCGCGTACGACGAACTGACCTCCAAGGGATACACCGGGTCGGTGGTGGCCATCGAGCCTTCGACCGGCAAGATCCTCGCGATGGCGAGCACGCCGAGCTACGACCCGAACCGGTTGTCCGGCCACGACGGTGCTGCGACGTCGGCGGCGTGGGACGAACTCAACTCCGACCCCGACAAGCCGATGCTCAACCGCGCGATCTCCCAGACCTACCCGCCGGGTTCGACGTTCAAGGTGGTCACGACGGCCGCTGCTCTCGACTCGGGCGTCACCCCGGACGATCAGCTCACTGCGGCCCCGAACATCACACTCCCCGACAGCACGACAACCCTCGAGAACTACGGCGGCGCGGCCTGCGGCGACGCCCCCACCGTGTCACTGCGCGAAGCGTTCGCACGCTCGTGCAACACCGCGTTCGTCGAGATGGGCATCAACACCGGTCGCGAGGCCCTCGTCGACCAGGCGGAAGCTCTGGGTATCGGCGAGACCATCGACATTCCGCTGCCGGTCGCGGAGAGCACCCTCGGGCCGATCTCGGACGGTGCAGCGCTCGGACAGTCCACCATCGGCCAGCGTGACGTCGCATTGACTCCACTGCAGAACGCGGTCATCGCCGCGACCGTCGCCAACGGCGGTGTGCGTATGAAGCCGTATCTCGTCGAACGTCTGGAGGGGCCCGATCTCGCACTCCTCGCGGAAACGAAGCCCGAATCCCTCGGGCAGGCCATCGACCCCTCGGTCGCGGCAACACTGACCGATCTGATGATCGGCTCCGAAGAATGGTCGGGTGGACAGGGTGCAATTCCCGGTGTTCAGATCGCGTCGAAGACCGGCACCGCCGAGCACGGCAGCGACCCACGTAACACTCCGCCCCACACGCTGTATATCGGGTTCGCACCCGCTCAGCAGCCCACAGTGGCGGTGGCCGTGATCGTCGAGGACGGTGGCGACCGTGCCCTTGCCGCGACCGGCGGCTCAGTGGCTGCGCCTATCGGACGGGCCGTGATTTCGGCCGGAATGCAGGGAGGCTGACATGGCTTTGTACAGCGGCGCCATGGTCGCCGACCGATATCGCCTCACGCGACTCATCGCCACGGGCGGTATGGGACAGGTCTGGGAAGGCCTGGACACACGGCTCGACCGTCGTGTCGCGGTGAAGGTCCTCAAGGCAGAGTTGTCCCACGACCAGGACTTCCTGACCCGGTTCCGGTTCGAGGCGCGCACCACGGCGCAACTCAACCACCCGGGTATCGCCGGTGTGTTCGACTACGGCGAGACGACAGACGAGGAAGGGCAGTCCGTCGCCTACCTGGTGATGGAACTGGTACACGGCGAGCCTCTCAACGCAGTCCTCTCGCGTGTCGGCCGTTTGTCGTTGCCACAGGCCCTCGACATGCTCGAGCAGACCGGCCGGGCGCTTCAGGCCGCGCACAACGCGGGTGTCGTGCATCGCGACGTCAAACCCGGCAACATCATGATCACCCCGACCGGACAGGTGAAGATCACCGACTTCGGTATCGCGAAAGCCGTCGACGCGTCGCCTGTCACGCGCACCGGGATGGTCATGGGGACCGCGCAGTACATCGCGCCGGAGCAGGCCCTCGGCCAGGAGGCGACGTCGGCGAGCGATGTGTATTCGCTCGGTGCCGTCGGCTACGAGGTGTTGTCCGGTCGGCGCCCCTTCCTCGGGGAGAGCGTCGTCACGGTCGCGATGAAGCACGTGCAGGAAACTCCTGCGCCGCTACCCGCCGACCTCCCGCACGAGGTCCACGACCTCATCGACATCGCGATGACGAAGGATCCGAAATACAGGTACTCGAGCGGTGGCGAGTTCGCCGATGCCGTGTCGGCCGTGCGGTCGGGCCGGCCCGCGCCGCCCCCGGGGAACGTGCCGCCGGTGACGAGTGCGAACCGGGTGCTGCCTCCGGGTGTCCCCGGGGCGACGACGACGGTGCCGATGCAGTCGTCGCAACAGACGCAGTCCCAACAGACGCAGCAGTACGCACCCACCGCCTACACACAGGCGCCGTACACCGGATCTTCGCAACCACCGACGACCGGCCCGCCCTACAGCGGTGCGGCTGCGGCGCAAGGTGGAGGTGACGACCGGAAGGGCCCGAGCCCCACCGCACTCGCATGGGCTGCGGGTGTGGCGATCGTGCTGGCACTCGTCACACTGGGCGTCGTCCTGCTCACCAACGGTGAGGACGAACCCGATACCGGACCGTCGCCGACCACACAGATCACCACGACGACGCAGCAGCCCACCACGACACGTCCCCCGCAGACCACGACGTCGGAGTGGACCGCTCCGCTACCGGTCCCGACAGAGCCGCCCACATTCGAACCGACCACCACGGTCGAGGTTCCGACCACGGTCGAACCGACCACCACCGTGGAGGTTCCGACCACCACGACACCCGCGCCCACCACAACCACCGCGACACCGACAACCACGACCGCCACCACGACGCAACCCGTCGAAGAAGGAGAGGCGCCTCCGGGCGACGCTTCGGGTGAGGGAACCGGCGACGGCGGTACGGGAGGCGACCAACCCGCAGCCAGCAACGGTACGAACAACGGACCGCCGGACACCCAAGGAACGTCATGACCACACCGCGCAAGCTCTCCTCACGCTATGAGCTGGGTGAGATTCTCGGCTTCGGTGGCATGTCCGAGGTGCATCTGGCACGGGATCTACGGCTCGGCCGTGACGTGGCGATCAAGGTTCTGCGCGCCGATCTCGCGCGCGACCCTACGTTCTACCTGCGGTTCCGCCGCGAGGCCCAGAACGCGGCAGCACTGAACCACCCGGCGATCGTCGCCGTGTACGACACAGGTGAAGCCGAAACGGAAGCCGGCCCGATCCCGTACATCGTCATGGAATTCGTCGAGGGCGACACGTTGCGCGACATCGTGCGCGGCGAGGGACCGATGGCGCCGAAGCGGGCTATGGAGGTGATCGCCGACGTGTGCGCGGCGCTCGACTTCAGTCACCGCAACGGGATCGTGCACCGCGACGTCAAACCCGCCAACGTCATGATCAACAAGGCCGGCGCGGTCAAGGTCATGGACTTCGGCATCGCCCGCGCGATCTCCGACGCGTCGAGCCCGATGACGCAGACCGCCGCAGTGATCGGCACTGCTCAGTACCTGTCGCCCGAGCAGGCGCGGGGCGAGCAGGTCGATGCGCGCTCCGACGTCTACTCGGTGGGCTGCGTGCTGTTCGAGATCATGACCGGAGAGCCCCCGTTCAAAGGTGATTCTCCCGTCGCGGTCGCCTACCAGCATGTTCGTGAGGATCCGCCACTGCCGTCGTCGGTGAACCGGCAGGTACCCCCCGAGCTGGATTCGGTGATCCTCAAGGCGATGGCGAAGAACCCCGCCAATCGCTACCAGTCCGCGGCAGAGATGCGCAGCGACCTGATCCGGGTGCTCAGCGGCCAGCGGCCCAGCGCACCGATGGTCATGACCGACGAAGACCGCACCACTCTGATCGACTCGGTCGAGCAGAACACCGGCCGGCACTACCGTCCCGCTGCCGCAGCCGGCGCTGCGGGGGGCGTCGCCGCCGGCGACGATTCCGGAGGCGACGGCGGTTCGGCACTCCGCAAGATCCTGCTCGGTGTCGCGGCCGTGATCGTCGTGGGCATCGTCGGTGTGTTCCTGTGGTCGTTGGGCCCGGGGTCCACCGCGGCCCAGGTCGCGATCCCCGACGTCCGTAATCTCGCGGCGAGCGAGGCCGAGAGTCAGCTCCAGGACAGCGGCTTCCGGGTGGCCCTGCAGGAGAAGCCCGACTCGGTGGTGGCCGAGGGCAACGTCGTGAACACACGACCGGTGCCGGGTAGCCAGGCGGACGAGGGCTCGACGGTCACCATCGAGGTCTCGAGTGGACCCGAACAGGTGCAGATCCCGCGGCTCGACGGGCTCTCGCAGGAGAGGGCCGCCCAGCAACTCGACTCGGTCGGCCTGCGTCTCGACCCGAACATGCTGCGAGCACCGTCCGACGAGGACGAGATCGACACCGTCGTCGAGCAGAACCCGTCGGCCGGCGCAAACATCGATCGTGCGTCCACGGTGACCATCACGCTCGGCTCCGGACCCGAACAGGTCCGTGTCCCGAACGTCGTGGGCCAGGCAGAAGAGGTCGCGCGCGGCAACATCGAGGGCGCCGGATTCGAGGTCGTCGTCGAGCAGGTCGAATCGGGCGAGGAGGCCGGCACCGTGGTGTCGACCAGCCCTTCCGGCGGCGCTACCACCGATCGGGGAGGCACCGTCACGATCCAGGTTTCCAACGGCGACCGGATCGAGATGCCTGTGCTGACCAACCGCTCTGTGTCACAGGCTTTGTCGGCGCTCCGTGCGGCCGGCTGGACCGGCTCGGCCGCGCAGCTCGTGCAGACACGTGAGGCCACTCTCGACGCCGGTCTCGTGGGCACGATCATCACTCAGCAGCAGCCGCCCGGTTCGGAGATCTCCAAGACCGACACCGTGAGTGTCGGCGTGGGGGTACTCGGCATCCGCTGACACAGCGCTCCCGAAGTCACAGCCGCGGCGGCCTCACTCCATCGGAGGGGCCGTCGCGGTGCGTGAGCGGCGTGCTCAGGTGCCCCTGCGGTGGCCCGGGTGTCAGGCGGCACCGCCGTCGAGCGCCCGAGCCATTTCGCCCTCGAGCTTCGCGACCAGCGTTTCCTCCGGCGCCCGGCCGCACACCGCGAGCCAGTTCGCCAGCATGCGATGACCACCTTGGGTGAGCACCGATTCGGGATGGAACTGCACACCGTGGATGGGTAGTTCCGCGTGCCGCAGCGCCATGATCACACCGCTGTCGGTCTGCCCGGTGGCGACGAGTTCGTCGGGCATCGTTTCTGGGAGCACGGTCAGCGAGTGGTAACGGGTTGCGGTGAACGGGCGGGGCAGACCGGCCAGGACGCCGGTGCCGTCGTGGTGCACGAGGCTGGTCTTTCCGTGCAGGAGTTCAGGGGCACGGTCGACGGTTCCGCCGAATGCGACACCGATCGACTGGTGGCCGAGGCACACGCCGAGCAGCGGCGTGCGTGCGGCGGCGCAGGCCTTGACGAGGTCGATGCTGACACCGGCGCGTTCGGGGGTACCGGGGCCGGGGCTGAGCAGGATGCCGTCGAACTCATCGACGACCTGTTCGAGTGCACCGGGCGCGGTCAGCCTCTCGTCGTCGTTGCGCCACACTTCCACCCGTGTCCCGAGCTGACCGAGGTACTGCACGAGGTTGAACACGAAGCTGTCGTAGTTGTCGACGACGAGAATGCGCATGGTGAGAAGAGTACTCACCGAGTTATCGCGCTGCGGCTCCGCCGGTGTAGGCAGGGACGGTGAGATCGGAACCGGCCTGCTGCAGGAAACCCAGGCCGTAGCGCGTGGAGTACTGCTTGTAGACGCGCACTCCGGGTTCGGCGTCGAGTGACTCCGCGATCTTCGCGGGATCGCCCAGTGCCGTGATGACGTACGGCGGCGAATAGGTGCGTCCGTGCAGCAGGAGGGTGTTGCCGATGCAACGGGGCGCCGACGTCGCGACGATCCGCTGATCCTGCATCGAGATGGCTTCGGCTCCGCCCGCCCACATCGCATTGAGCACGCTCTGCACGTCCTGCTGGTGCACGACGAGGTCGTCGGGCGAGGCGTCTGCCGGATAGCGGCCATCGTCATCGCGCGGTGCATCGGTCAGCGTAACGGTGACGCCGGCGCCCTGTCGTTCGGTCAGTCCCGCCGGATCCTCGAGTGCGGTGAGCTGGTCGAGCACGGCGGCGACCTTGTCGTCGTCGGTGGCCGCACCGCTCTGGAGCTGCGCCACCTGCATGGTCAGCGCGTCGCGGGTCGCGGCGAGATCGTCCGACTCGGACTGCGCTACGCGCACGAGGTCGGACAGGCGCGGCGAGTCGCTCGCGCGCAGTTCGCTACCGTCGGACACACCGCGCGTGGTGCCCAGCAGCAGCCCTGCGACCAGGCACACGACGAGTGTCGCGGATCCCCAGGCCAGAGGGGGGAGCCGACCGTTCGACACGTCGAACCTCCGTTTCGGCTACTGCGTTAGCGTGTACATCACAGGTAGATGCCCAACCTACTCTGCCGACCTGCAGGAGGCGGAGTCGTACCAGCGAGGACACCATGCCCAAGTCGAAGGTCAGAAAGAAGAAGGACGACGCGGTCGGAAGGTCGGTCAGCCGGACACCGGTGAAGGTGAAGGCTGCACCGTCGAGCAGCATCTACGTCTCGGTGATGCTCGGCCTCATGATCATCGGACTGCTGTGGCTGATCGTGTACTACCTCGCCGCAGAACACATTCCCTTCATGAACAGCCTGGGTGCATACAACTTCCTCATCGGATTCGGCTTCATGGTGGCGGGTCTGATCATGACGATGAAGTGGCGTTGACGACCGCCGACGCCGCCGGATTACACACGTGTGATTCATCCCCACCTGTGGAGAAACCTGTGCACAACTGTGCGGAAGCAGCGGCATGACCGCTCGATCCCCACTCGAATGGGCGACGCCGCCCGTCGCCGTCGCGGCTCTCGCTGTCGGTGGAGTCGTCCTCGCGGTGGCCGCGGTGTTCGCGGTTCCCGACGCGGTGGGCCGGCTTCTGATCGGATTCGCTGCGCTACTCGTGCTTTCGATGGCGCTCTCGGCGGTCCGTCAACGCCCCCGGCTCCAGGTGCTCGGTGGCGCCGACGGACCGGCGTCGGGAATCGCGACCACCCGACTGACCGGTCGTCGCGAATTCCCGCGCTCGCAGTTGCACCGCGTGCGCATCGTCGAATACCCACGGCTCGGGCGGCGGGTGCCGATGCTCGAAATCGACACGCTCGACCCCGATACCGGCGACGAACGGCTGATGATCTTCGGACGATGGGATCTGGGCACCGACCCCCGCGACGTGTACGACGCACTTGCGGTGCACGGGCTTGCGCCCGATCACACCCCCAACTGAGAGCGCAGACGCAGCACGGCGAGCACTACCAGCACGAGCGACACCACCGCCACCGCAGCGAGTGCGATCCATCCCGTGCGGACGATCTTGTTCCGGTCGGTGCCGGCACGGAGATACTGCGGCGCGTAAAGCAGGGCAGCCGTCGACGCGGCGCCCGCGACCAGGCCGCCGAGGTGTCCCCACAGGGAGATGCCGGGGATCGTGATGCTGATGAAGATGTTGAGCGCGACCACGGCGAGGACCGGAGCGGGGCTACGACGCAACCGCAGCAGGATGATGGCCTGGGCGCCGAGCAGGCCGAACACTGCGCCCGACGCACCGACGGTGACCGCATCGGGCTGCAGGAACATCACTGCCGCGGACCCACCGATGATCGACACCGCATACACCGCGAGATAGCGGGCACGGCCCAGCACCAGTTCGGTGTCGCGGCCGATGATCCACAACGCGAACATGTTGACGGCCAGGTGCATCAGGCCGTAGTGCAGGAAACCGCTGCCGACGACACGGATGTAGTCGCCGTTGGCAGCGATCATGGGCGGCCACAGCGCCCAGTCGAAGAACAGGCGCGACGCCTGCTCGTTGTTCATCACGCTGCCGGACTGCGCGGCGGTGACCCCGAAGATCACGACGTTGAGCGCGATGAGGATGTACGTGACCAGAGGAGTCGGACGGTCGGTGCGCACGGGCGCACCGGCGATCGTCCGGGCCTGCGGTGTGGAGCGCTGTGCAGTGGCGACACAGTCGACGCACTGATGTCCCACCGATGCGGGGCGCAGGCACTCGGGGCAGAACGGTCGTCCGCACCGCGTGCACGCGAGCAGTGTGGGGCGGTCGGGGTGACGGACGCACCGCGGCTGAGACGCGGGGCCGCCCCCCTCGGCCGCCGGGCCCCAGCCGGGGTTCGTCATGATTTCTCTCTCAGACTGTGTTTCTGATCAGACTGTGTTTCTGACTCAGGCGAGGGTGACGCTGTTGATCACGACGTCGTCGGTCGGGCGGTCGCCGCGGTCGGTCGCGGTGGCACCGATGGCATCGACGACCTTCTTGGACTCCGCATCGACGACCTCACCGAAGATGGTGTGGCGACGATTCAGGTGCGGGGTCGGGCCGAGCGTGATGAAGAACTGCGAACCGTTGGTGCCCGGCCCCGCATTCGCCATGGCGAGGAGGTACGGACGATCGAACTGCAGTTCGGGATGGAACTCGTCGCCGAACTGGTAGCCCGGGCCGCCGCGACCGGTGCCGGTCGGGTCGCCGCCCTGGATCATGAAGCCGTCGATGATCCGGTGGAAGATCGCACCGTCGTAGAACGGGCCGGTGGCCTCGCCCTTCGCGTTCTGGGTCTTGTACTCCTTCGAGCCGTCGGCCAGGCCGACGAAGTTCTCGACCGTCTTCGGCGCATGGTTGCCGAACAGGGAGATGACGATGTCTCCGCGGTTGGTGTGAAGAGTGGCGGTTGCTGTCTGGTTGGGTGAAGTCACACCCCCATGTTGCCATCCCTGTGTCGTCGGGCGCGGCACTCCTCCGACTGTGATACGCCTGACTAGCTTCTGCCGGCAGGATGAACCGGTGTGGCAATGTGGAGCCATGACGAGTGTGAGCGAGTCCCTTTCCGATAGTGCCCTCCCCGAGTCTGTCCGCGACCTCGTACGTCCGATCGACGACACGACCAATCTCGGAGGTGCACTGCGGGTCGCCGGCGACGGTGCTGTGGCGTTGGCCCAGGGGTCGGCAGCCGCCGGCCTCGTCGTCGCTCGCAAGGGTGTCGAGGCATCCAAAGAACTCGCTGCTCGCGCACGTCGCGCACGGGAAGAGGCATCTCCGCTGATCAAGGCGGCCACTGAGAAGGCCCTGGCCGACAAAAGCACCGTGAAGAAGGCCGATCCGAAGTCGCGCGGCGGACGGAAGGCGCTACTCATCACCGGCGTTCTCGGCGCCGTCGTCCTCGGTGGTGTCGCCTTCTACCGCAGTCGTCGCCCGTCCTTCCCGCCCGTCGCGGCGGAGCCGCCGCGGTTGCAGCCGGTCGTCGCCGACAACGAGCCCACCGGCAACTGATCCACGAGGGTCTCGCCGGTCACATCCTGGCGGATCGGGCCATGTCGAAGCTCCACCGGCGGGTGCGCCGGGAAGTGCGCAGGGCCTGTAGCGCGGTGACGAGGCCGATAGTCCGGTCGGAGTCCGCCGCTGTGATCCGCACGGCGCCGGGCGTGCGGAACTTTCGCTCCGAGGATGTCTCGGGCGCATCGTCGGAGTTCGCGAGCAGGAAACGATCGGGCAGCGCGAGTTTGTGGATGGTGCGCATCGACAAGAAGTATTGGTGCGCAAGCGAACCGGTGGTGTACGGCAACTCGTACTTCGCGCACAGTTCCCGCACGCGAGTGGAAATCTCTGCGTACCGGTTGCTGGGCAGATCGGGAAACAGGTGGTGCTCGATCTGATAGCAGAGGTTACCGGACAGAAATGCCATCACCTTCCCTGCCCGAAAGTTGGCAGTTCCGAGCATCTGCCGCAGATACCATTCCGCCCGGGTCTCGTTCTCGAGTTCTTCGAGGGTGAACTTCTCGGCTCCGTCGGGGAAGTGGCCGCAGAAGATCACCATGTACGCCCACACGTTTCGCAGCAGATTGGCGAGGAGATTCGCCTTCAATGTTCGACGCCATCGGCGTCCGCTCAACGCAGGGAAGAGCAGATAATCCTTACCTGCCTGACGACCGATCTTGCCGAGCAGCGCCCGGACCGGAGGCCGCAGACCCCGCCGGCCTCTGTCGGCCTGCTCCGGTGGTTGAAGGTCGTGTAGCGCGATCCCCCACTCGAAGGTTGCGGCGAGCAGGAGGTTCTGCAGCGGTTGGATCAGGTGGATCGGCCGCCATTCCTGGTCACGGGTCACTCGCATGACTCCGAACCCGACATCCTCGTCCATACCGACCACATTGGTGTACTTGTGGTGGCGGTAATTGTGCGCGTACCTCCACTGGAGGGACGGCCCCACCTGATCCCACTCCCAGGTACCCGAGTGGATCTCCGGGTCGTTCATCCAGTCCCACTGGCCGTGGGACACGTTGTGCCCGATCTCCATGTTCTCCACGCTCTTGGCCACCGCGAGGGCCGTCGTCCCGAGCGCCCATGCGGCCGTGGACCTGCTGCCGATGATCACGAACCGCGCCGAGATGTCCAGAATTCTCTGAAAGGCGATGGTGCGACGAATATATGCACTGTCCGCTTCTCCGAGTGAGACAGTGACCGCGCGGCGGATGCGGTCCAGTTCGTCGCTGAGTGCCTCGACATCCTCCCGCGTGAGGTGGGCGTATTCCTCGATGTCGGTGATAGCCATGACAATCGCTTCCGGTTCGGACATCCGGTATCCCGCAACGCAAGCGTGGTTCGGGGCGTCCGGTTCGGCCGGTAGTAACACCAGTCAACGCCGAATTCCACCGCATGTCAACGGTGTAGACCTACGGTTCGGGTCTACAGTGAGGAGAAGGCCGAAGGGAGAGCCTGTCATGGCGGATACACCCGCGCGTCGCACGGCCGAACCCCACGACCTTCCGGACAACGGACCGGTCACCAGAGAGCTGATCCTTTCGCGCGCACTCGAAATCATCGATCACGACGGAATCGATGGGTTCTCGATGCGACGTCTCGGAAAGGTCCTGGGTCGCGATCCGATGACGTTGTACCGGCACGCACCGAGCAAGGCCGCCGTGCTGGACGGAGTCGCCGAAATCGTCCTCGATCAGCTCACTGTCGGCTCCGCGGACGGTGATTGGGTGACACAGCTCCGCGAGGTCGCGCGCGACTTCCGCCGGCTGGCGCTCGACCATCCGCACGTGGTGCCACTGTTGGTCACCCGGCCCTTGGCGACGCCGCTCGGACTGCGTCCACTGGGCACACTACGTCCGCTCGAGGACATTCTGAGGCTGCTCACCCGCGCGGGTTTCGGCTCGTCGGACGCCCTGCAGGTCTATCGAGCACTGTTCGGCTTCCTGCACGGTCACGTCCTCGACGAACTACAAGAACGGGTCGAGCGACCCGAAGAATCCGACGACCTGCTGCGCCTGGGGCTGCACCGACTTCCGATCGGCGACTTCCCCCTGTTACGTGGTCTCGCACCGGTTCTTGCCTCGTACGACGGTGCGGCAGAACTCGAGCGGGGGCTCGACATCCTGTTCGCCGGACTGACCGCGACGCTCGCGCCCCCTTGCCCATGAACTGCTGCGGGGCCGCCGCGGTCACCGGTCGCCGGGCGCGACGATTCCGTTCTCGTACGCGTAGATCACCGCTTGCGTTCGATCACGCAGTGCCAACTTGTCGAAGATGCGGCCCACGTGGGTCTTGACCGTCTGCTCACCGATGAACAACTCCGCGGCGATCTCGGCGTTCGACAGTCCACGCGACAGCAACACGAGCACCTCGTTCTCGCGCGGCGTCAGTTCCGGTGAGGTGGGCACGCGCGGTGTGTCGCGGGGTAGTCGGGCGAACTCGCCCAGTAGACGCCGGGTGACGCTCGGCGCCAGAAGTGCGTCGCCCGCTGCAACGATGCGCACCGCGTCGGCGAGTGTCGCGGCAGACGCGTCTTTGAGCAGAAATCCGCTCGCTCCCGCCTGCAACGCCTGATATACGTATTCGTCCAGGTCGTATGTGGTCAGCACGAGGACTTTCGTGGCGGGGACGTCGGCGCACACGCGACGGGTGGCGGCGAGACCGTCCATCTCCGGCATCCGGATATCCATCAGCACGACGTCCGGCTCGAGTGCCGCTGCCGTGGCCACGGCCTCGGCCCCGTTCGCGGCCTCACCGACGACCTCGATCCCTGCTTGCGCGCCGAGCACGACCGACAGCCCTTCCCGGACCATGCGCTGATCGTCGGCGATCACGACGCGCACCGCAGTCGTCGTGTTGCGGGTCATCGCACTCCTTCGGCCACGGGCAGGACGGTCTCGACGACGAACCCGCCCTCCGGTTCGGGACCGGTCTCGAGCCGTCCGCCGAGTGCAGCGACCCGTTCACGCATCCCGATCATTCCCTGCCCGGCCCCCGCAAGGTCACGAACCGGTTCGCGGGCCGGTCCGTTACGGATCCGGAGACGCAGGTCATCGGATCCGTAGGCGAGATGCACGTCGATCGTGGCGCCCGGCGCGTGTCGAACGGCGTTGCTCACCGCCTCCTGCACGATCCGGTAGGCGGAGAGTTCGACGCCGGCCGGGAGTTCCCGGACATCGCCGTCGACCCGGTCGCGCACGTCGACCCCGCCGTCACGGACCCCATCGAGCAGCCGCGGCAGATCCGCGAGGCGCGGCGACGGTGTCATCTCGTCGGCTTCCGATCGCAGCACCCCCAGGATCCGGCGCATCTCCGTCAGCGCCTCGGTTGCGCTCGAGTGGATCGCGTCGAGCCCGTCGGTCAGCTCGGGTGGTGGATCGGTCACCCGGTATCGGGCGGCCTGCGCCTGGATAGCGACGACCGACATGTGGTGGGCCACCACGTCGTGTAACTCCCGCGCGATCCGCGCGCGTTCCGACAATACCGCAGCGCGCTCTCGATCATGTTGGGCTGCATCGCGTTCGACGGCGAGTGTGCGGCGCGCGTGCACTGCGGCACGGATTGCACCTGCGGCGACGAGAACGACGGCTGCGAGGACCAGCGTCTCGACCGCTTCTCCTGCGGCACCACCGATCACCGCGAGTGCAACGGTCGCGGCAGCGAGTACACACCACATCGCGACGGCCGATCGTGGACGGACCCTCAGCCCAACGGCAGCGAGGACAACGAAGTGACTGTTGATCATGGCGTCGACCCACAACCCGTCACCGACGACGACCGTCGCGCCGAGTGTCGCGGCGAACGACATACCCCACCCCACCCACGGACGGAACGCGGTGGACACCAACGCCGCCGCCTGCAGGAGGGCGAAGACGGCCGCGGACCGATCCGGCATCGTCGTATCCGAGGTGAGGGTGTGGAGGACCACGACGAACAGGAAGATCGCGGCGGCCGGAACCACCACGATCATCCAGCGCGCGCGGGCGATCACGTGTCGCGCCTGTCGAACAGCACCGCCGCGACCACGCACGCCACGGCTGTGTATCCGAGCAGGATCAGCAGGGACGGCCACCCTCCCAACGATCCCATCAGTTCCGGTGCTGCGTCGGCACTCTGCGACAGCTTGATCAGTACGGCGGACGGTGCCGCACCCGTCACCCAGGGCTGCAGATCGCCGAGAAGTGGCCCGAACAGTTCCGGCAGGATCAGGATCGCGACGACCACCACCACCGCGCCGGCCGAGGAACGAACCACCGTGCCGCACACCGTTCCGAGCACCGCGACGGCCGAGAACGCCACGGCGATGCCGAGCAAGGCCGGCATGGGTTGGCCGAGAACGTAGACGTTCGTGTCCAATGTGAGCAGGCCGAGACCGAGAGCGACCGTGCACGAGAGCAGCGCAGCCACGAACGCGACCGTCGCGACGACCACGGCCTTCGCAGCAAGAACCGTGTGCCGCACGGGAGCCGCGATCAGGATCGGAGTGAGCGTGCCGGACGAGTATTCGCTCGTGATCACGAGCGCGCCCCACACGCCCAGCGCGGCCATCCCGAGGATCGCACCGGTGAGTGCCCCACCGAGGATCGTGTCGTCGGCGTTCAGGCTTCCTGTGAGTCCGACGAACACCGCCATCACCGGGACGAGCAGTGTCGCGGCCATGGGCAGCCATCGCAGGTTCCGAACCGTTCGGATCTTGATGAGCTCTGATCGGATCATGTTGCGCTCCGACATCAGTACACCTCCGTCTTCGCACGGTGACGGCCGTGCTCCTCGACGAGTCCGGTGTAGACGTCCTCGAGAGTCTTTCGGATCGGAATCAGTTCGGTGAGCGGTATTTCCGCACTCACGCTGATGCCACCGATCGTGCGCGCGTCGAGTCCGCGCACGAGCAGTCCCCCGCCGTCGACGTCGACGTGGGCGCCCCGCTCACGCAACCGAGCACCCAATGCCACATCGGCGGCGGACGCCACCCGCACCGAATGGCCGCTGTGCCGATCGATGAAGTCGCGCAGCGGTTCGTCGGCGAGTAATCGTCCGGCGCCGATGACGACGAGATGGTCTGCAATGAGTTCCATTTCGCTCATGACGTGGGAGGACAGCAATACCGTGCGGCCCTCGTCCGCGAATGTCCTCAACAGCGACCGCACCCAGCGGATGCCGTCGGTGTCGAGGCCGTTGACAGGTTCGTCGAGGATCAGGATCGGTGGGTCGCCCAGCAGCGCGGCGGCGATACCGAGTCGCTGCAACATGCCGAGCGAGAATGCACCGGTCCGCTGTGAGGCGGCATCGGCGAGCCCGACTGTCGAGAGGACGGCATCGACGCGGGAGTCACCGACCCCTCCGACCGCGGCGAGCATCCGCAGATGGTCGCGTGCGCTGCGTCCGGGATGGACGTGTCCGGCGGCGAGCAGGGCTCCGACCGTGCGCATCGGATCGTGGAGGTCCCGGTAGGCACTGCCCGCGACCGTGGCCGCCCCCGAGGATGGGGAATCCAGACCGAGCACGATCCTCATCGTGGTCGTCTTCCCGGCACCGTTCGGGCCCAGAAAGCCGGTGACGCGGCCAGGCCCGACCTCGAATGACAGGTTCTCCACCGCCGTCGTGTCGCCGAACCGTTTCGTCAGGTTCTGTACATCGATCATGGCTTCGACGCTACGAAAGACCTGGTCGCTGCACATCCCGCTGGAGGGGGACCCCGGGCATCCCCCTCGCGCGGGACCGTCGGAGTTACCGGTCGGTATCGAATCCGCTCAAACTGTATGACGCTTACCACAGAAGAGTGGATACTCGCTGGTAGACACTCTCCGATGGAGGCGCATCATGACCGGATCCGCGCACGTCACCGAAGAACAAGCACGCGCAGTCGCCGAAGAATCACGTGAAGCCGACTGGGACAAGCCCTCGTTCGCGAAGGAGTTGTTCCTCGGACGGCTCACCCTCGACCTCGTCCACCCGTTCCCGCGACCCACTCCGGACGAAGACGCCCGTACCGAAGAGTTCCTCACGAAACTTCGGAACCTGTGCCGGACGATGGACGGCGGCGTCATCGAACGCGACGCGAAGATCCCCGACGACTACGTCGCCGGCCTCACCGATCTCGGATGCTTCGGCATGAAGATCACGCCCGAATACGGCGGACTCGGGCTCTCCCAGGTGGCCTACAACCGCGCATTGACGCTGGTGGCGAGCGTGCATCCGAGTATCGGCGCGCTGTTGTCGGCCCACCAGTCGATCGGCGTGCCCGAGCCTCTCGCGCTCGCCGGTACCGACGAGCAGAAACGTGAATACCTTCCGCGATGCGCGAAGGGCGCAATCTCCGCGTTCCTGCTCACCGAACCCGACGTCGGCTCCGATCCCGCACGACTCGCCTCGACAGCAACCCCGATCGACGACGGCGATGCGTACGAACTCGACGGCGTCAAACTGTGGACCACCAACGGGGTCGTCGCCGAACTGCTCGTCGTGATGGCCCGAGTGCCCCGCAGCGACGGTCATCGGGGCGGGATTTCAGCGTTCGTCGTCGAAGCAGATTCTCCGGGCATCACGGTGGAGCGACGCAACTCGTTCATGGGGTTGAAGGGCATCGAAAACGGCGTCACACGCATGTACAAGGTGCGTGTTCCCGCCCGGAATCTCATCGGACGTGAAGGCGACGGCCTCAAGATCGCGCTGACCACCCTCAACGCCGGTCGCCTCGCGATTCCCGCGATGTGTGCGGGGGCGGGAAAGTGGTCGCTGAAGATCGCGCGCGAATGGTCGTCGGCGAGGGTCCAGTGGGGAAGGCCCGTCGGCGAACACGCCGCGGTGGCATCGAAGATCTCGTTCGTCGCTGCCACGACCTACGCGCTCGAGTCCGTCGTGGAGCTCTCCGGACAGATGTGCGACGAGAAGCGCAACGATATCCGCATCGAGGCCGCGCTCGCGAAACTGTGGTGCAGCGAAATGGCGTGCATCATCGCCGACGAGCTCGTACAGATCCGCGGCGGTCGCGGTTACGAGACCGCGCAGTCGCTCGCGGCGCGCGGCGAACGTGCCGTACCGACAGAGCAATTGGTGCGCGATCTGCGTATCAACAGGATCTTCGAAGGGTCGAGCGAGATCATGCGGCTGCTCGTCGCACGAGAGGCGGTCGACGCGCACTTGAAGGCCGCGGGTGATCTCGCCGATCCGAAGGCTTCCGTCGAAGCGAAAGCGAAGGCCGCAGCGAAAGCGAGTGGGTTCTACGCCAAGTGGCTCCCCAAACTGGTGACCGGCAAGGGCCAGCTCCCGAAGTCCTACGCCGAATTCGGTGCTCTGGCTCCCCATCTCAGGTACGTAGAATGCTCCTCTCGGAAGCTCGCCCGGTCTACGTTCTACGGGATGGCCCGCTGGCAGGCCGGGCTCGAGAAGCGACAGAACTTCTTGGGACGCATAGTCGACATCGGTGCCGAACTGTTCGCGATGGCGGCGTGCTGCGTCCGCGCCGAACGGCAACGTGCCGACGGACACCCCGGCGCCGAGGATGCCTTCGTGCTGGCCGATACGTTCTGCGATCAGGCGCGCATTCGCGTCGAGGCGCTCTTCGATGGGCTGTGGACCAACACCGACGACGCCGACGACGCACTCACTCACGGCGTGCTCGAGGGCCGGTACACGTGGCTCGAGAACGGGGTCCTCGATCAGAGTGAGGGCACGGGCCCGTGGATCTCCGAATGGGCACCGGGGCCGTCGTCGGACGAGAACCTGGCGCGCCGCTTCGAACCGACACAGAATCCCGCGTAGCCGAAACAGAATTCGGCCCACACTCGCGGAGTGTGGGCCGAATCCTACGGTCGTGTCGGGATCAGAATGCGCCGCAATTGGACGGTGCGGGCTTGCTCGCGAAGCGATCATTCATGTACGCCACGGCCTCGGGCATCCCCCCGAGCATGGGTAGTGCATGGTTGACGATGAATCCGGGAAGGATCGGCGGGGTGTTGTTCGGGGAGAACTGCACCGTGGCGCCCTGGGCGCACCAATCCGACGCCATCTGCCGACCCTGGCCGTACGGCACGGTGTCGTCCTGAGTGCCGTGCTGCACGAGCACCGGAATCTGCGGCGCCCGCAGTCCGATGCGCTGTTCGGCGATGATCTCCTGGACCTCGGGGATCCGCCCGATCACCACACCAAGCGGTTCGCCCGTACGCGTGTAATCGCTGGTCTGCTGGAAACCGAAACGGAACAGGGTCTCGGGCAGGCACTGATTCCCCACCGCCGCGAGCATCTCGCGACCACGATCGTTGATCTCGGCGTCGATGACGTCCGCCAGCTGTGGGTATGCCTCCACCAGACCGTTGATGGTGTAACCGATGGCGCCGGTGAGGGCGGTGCCATCGATCTGATCGAGCGTCGCGACCAGATCTGCCGGCGGAGCACCTGCGTAGGCACCCTCGAGATCGAGTTCCGGGGCATAGCTGGGCGCAAGTTCGGCCGCGGCCGCCACAGCACCGCCACCCTGCGAGTAGCCGAAGAGGCCGACCGGTCCGTCTTCCGAGATGGAGGTCTCGGGCAGGTTCTGGGCGGCACGGACGGAGTCGAGTAACGCGTGTGCTTCGGCGGCGCGGTTGACGTATGTGTGGTGCCCGGGGGTTCCCAGACCGTCGTAGTCGGTGATCACCACAGCGATGCCCTGCAACAGCATGGCGTTGATCGAGATCAGTTCGTATTCGGTGAAGAGATCGAGCGGCGGCGTGTACTGCACGACATGGTTGAGGGCCTTGGACGGTGCACACTGGTCGCCCTGGCCTTGCGTCCCGGGAGCCAACGCGATCAGAGGTCGCTCACCCGGCCCGTTCCACGCCATGGACGGTTCCAGGTAAGTGCCGCTCACGGCGTTCGCGTCGCCGTTGGCGTCATTGCTGCGGTACAGCAGCCGCGTCCCCTGCGCAGGGAACACGCCATCAGGAGTGGGTACGCGGATCGCGAGATCGGATGATTCGGTGCGAATGAGGTCGCCCGGCGCTCCCCCGAGCACCTCCGGCGGCTGGTAGAAGTCTCCTTCAGCATTCGCGGTCGCCGGGCCGGCCAACAATCCGGCCATCAGCGTCGCGGACGCCAAACCCGCCGTCATCCCCCATCGCCGGGTGCGACTCGCCATGAATTCCTCCGTGTCTCGAAAAGTCCGTGCCCCGAAAAGCCCGTGTCCCGAAAAGCTCGTGTCTCGGACAAGTCGTGCCTCGCAAATGTGTGCCGCCCATCACGGCGGTACGAAATGTAACATGTATCTACTCGGCAGTAGCTTGCAGCTCCGCGTTCTGTGACCTGCCGGAAAGAGCTTCCCGCACCCGTATGGTGTCGTCACTGCTCCACCCTGACGGAGGCAGAATGTCCGCCCACAGATCGACTGCGTCCACACCATACGAATGACCGTGTCCGTCGGGCACCTCCGCGGAGAAGACCATGTCGAGCGTTACCTGCCAGAACGTCACGAACGGAATCCAGCGCATCCCGGGGTCCACGTCGGGGCCGAGCGGTTCCCGCAACCAGTCCGGCTTGTGCAGGATCAAATCGAACGACCACCACGTGATCGGGTCACTCGCGTGCTGCCAGAACACCACCCGCGGAAGCTCCCACTCGGCGGGAAGATCCGCATCGTCCGGAACGGACGCGAACCGGATGTTCCGGCCACCGTCGACGACAGGCAGCCGCTCGAAGGAACCTTCATCGCGCCCCTCGGTGATCCTCCCCCACGGCTCCGCGAAGTTCGGGGTGCCCACGAGCAACGCCCCGTCGGTGAGTTCGACGATCGAATCACCGGAGGCGAAAGCTGCTTGACCTCCGTATGATCCGAGACTTTCCCCGAAGACGACGAGCTTCGGACGAGCGTCCTCGGGCAGTTCGTCCCACCGCTCGTACACCGCGTCGAACAACGCGCGTCCGGCATCCTGCGGAGTCTCCCGATCAGCAAGAAATGCCAGCGGGCTCGGCAGGAACGAATACTGCATGGCCGCGATCGCCGAATCACCACCGCTCACGAATTCGAGTGCGCCTGCGACATTCTCGTTGACCCAGCCACGTCCGGTCGTGGTCACCACTGCCACCACCGACCGCTCGAACGCACCCGCGCGTTCCAGCTCCGCGACAACTCTCTCGGCGCCTTCCGCGACCGTGTCGGCGGATTCCTTACCTACATACGCGCGGATCGGTGTGAGCGCCGGTTCGCCGGTGGCGTCGGCGATCTCGTCAGCAGTGGGACCGCCGGCGACGAAAGTTCGCCCCTCTCGCCCCAGCGTGTCCCAGTCTTCGAACGAGTCCGGTGAACCCGACCGCTCGGGCGCAGCCGGTCGATTCACTCCGTCTGCCGTCCCGTGATCGGATGCAGCTGCGGAACCCTCTGCCACCGAGAGGATTCCTCGGTACAGACCGTGGTCGAAGATCACGACGAGCAACACCACCACGACGACGATCGCGGCGACCTTCGCTACCCCGTCGGGCATGAATCGTGCGGACAACGCGGACAGCCACACCACCCCGAACCGCAGAATGCGTGCCATTGCGATCAACACAAGTGCCACCAACACAGCGACGGGCAGAACAGGCAGGTACAGAAGGCGTTCGAGTCGTTCGAGGCCGACCAATTCGCGAACGATCTGCTGCCACCACGAGCCGAGAACGAGGAAGGTCGGAATCACGACGACCGCGACGGCAGCCAGCACCCACCATCCGTATCGGCGTGTTGTCGCGGACCACTGTGGCTGCACACCGCACCTACGCAGAATCCAGGCAACAAGGCATCCGAGCCCATAACCTGTGGCCACCGAGATACCCGTGGCAACGCCCTGCAGGTACCACACACGTGGCAGCAGCGACGGCGTCATCGACTGGGCGAAGAAGAACAGCGCGACCGCAAGTCCGACGGGGTGAGGTGCGCGGCGAAGAACCATCTCCCCGAACGATCCGACAGCAGATACCCCATCGCGCGATCTCATTGCTGGAGTGTAAGCGGATACAGGAAGCAGGCGCGGGTTACGGTAATCCCCACTACGGCGTGCCACGCCCTCCCGGAAGTGTTTGGGGGCATGATGTAAGCGAATCGTTACAGGGAGGGTTCGAATGGCAATCGGGGTAGGGCTTCGGATAGGCAGGATTGTCTCCACAGCCGTGGTGGCGTCCAACGAGCCCGGCACCCCGGATCCCGTTGTCATCGCCCGCGACACGGTCCTGCACATCGACCATGACGGCAACTCTCAACTCGGCGGTTCCACACGCACGATCGACGAAGCACGCACACTTTCCGGGTTCCTGTCCCGTGTGGGAGATCCCGGAGGAATTGCCGCGAGCGACGGCCGCGTCTACCGCGCCGAGGACGCCATGGCGACCGCGGTTCACTGTCTCCTCAACGAATGTCACCCACTCCCCACCTTCGGGGGCATGGACCGCGACACCCACCCCGGCTACACCGCCACCTACCCGTCACATTGGGATCCGTCGAGGGTTTCGGTGCTCCGCGCCGCACTCGACTACGCAGAATTGCGGCACGTCGACCTCGTCTCCGACGCCCAGGGCGCCGCGACCTGGTACGCCTCGGAAATCTCCGAAACCCCAGGTCTGCTCATCGGTGTCTATCACGTGGACGACGCCGGATCCACCGTCACACTGGTTCGCTCCGGTGTGCCCGCAGGAAAAGCCTTCCGTGTCGCCGCCAAGGGTGCGCCCTCCCCGGCGGCCCAACTCGCGACGGCGCTCGGGGCGTTCGGGTGGATGCCGCACAACCTCGATGCCGTCGTGGTCATGGGCGACGGGCTCATCGCGCGCGACCGGTCGCACATTCAGGACATCGCGAACAGCCTCGCGACCAAACTGATGGTTCGGAGTCTGGTCGGCCCCGGACCCGAGCAGACCGCTGCGCTCGGCGCCGCGATCCTGGCTACCGGCTTCACACCCGCGCGAGAGAAGAAGGCACGCATCGGTCTACCACCGTCGTACGACAGAACAGACGTCCTCACCGGAGGCTTCGCGCGCCTGCGCGAAGGCGAGTCCGATTCGGAGGAGGATCTACCTGTGGCAATTGCCGCCACCACCGATTCGCATCCGGACGGAGAATCCTCGACCGGAGGCTCCTCGGTCCCCGAGATGGTGGACGAAGCTCAAGAAGCGTTGAGTGGCGCGAACATCCCGGCGCCACCCGTCGGCCCGAAGGTTTCGGCGGCCACATACGCGCTGGCCGGGATCGGTGCGCTGATCGTCGTGATCCTCGTGCTCGCATTCATGCTCTGACCACCTGGTTTCCGACTACTCGGCCGTGTCCTGCCCGGTGATCGACGCGAGTTCCGCTGCGTCTTCGGCACCGAACTTCTCCTCGAGGACCTCCGGTGTGTAGTCGAGATCGATCTCCTGGACGGGCCGCCCCCGGGCGGATTCGATCGCCCCCAGACGACGTTGTGCCCTGTCCGCCGCATAGGCGACGAACTCCTCGGGATCGAGTCCGTAGGGCTGTTCGTCGAACTGGTCGTTGACCCACCCGATCATCCCGAGGGCCATGGGAAGCAGCTCGTTCATCCGCTCCTGCACGACGTTCCAGTTCGTATCGTCGGCCGCGACGTGTCGCCGGCACGTGAATGTCCCCCACGCCATGTGACGGCGTTCGTCGTCCCCGATCCGCTGCACCAATTCCTGCATGCCCGGCAGGATTCCCCGTGTCGTGCACACCTTCTGCCAGGCGTAATAACCGGTGAGGGCGAGACTGCCTTCGATCACATGGTTGTAGGTGACGCTCGCCCGCACCTGGTTCGCGGGCGACGGATCGGAATCGAGCACCTTGAGCGAGTGCGGTAGTTCTTCGTAGAAGAGTTGGCGGTAGTACGGGTTGTCCGCCACATACGGATGCAGATCCGACGTGAGGCCCACTTCGTCCATCCACAGCCGGAACACCTGCATATGTTTGGCTTCTTCGAAACAGAACTGCGTCAGGTACATCTCGTCGCCGATCCTGCCCTCGGCCGCCATCGCACGCAGGAACGGCTGGATGTCCTGGGTGACGGCCTCCTCACCGGCAACGAACTGCGCCACGAGAAAAGTCGAGCTGCGCTGTTGCTCCGAGTTCAGATCCGCCCAGTCCACGGCGTCCCGGGAGAAGTCGAGGTCGTGAGGATCCCAGAACTTGGCGTTGCCCTTCGAGAAGAGCCGAAGCGGGAAGGCGTCCCAGTTGAGGCCGCCTTCCCGCAGCGACGCAAACCCCTGACGTTCCTGTGTTATCCACGTCACATCAAACAGGCTAGCCCTGCGCAAGCCTGGAGTCACACATTCGGTCAGTTCTCCAAGAGCGCATCCCCCGGATACCCATCGGGCCCATATCCAGGCGGTATGAGGAAGACCGCCGATCCGACCGGAGTGGTCCAGGTGTTGAGTGCATCGTGCTCCGCGAGCCGCTTCTGCACGGGAACGAACTGTCGATCCACGTCGCCCTGATACGCGGCGAACAACAGACCTGCGCCGTCGTCGTCGTAGTTGTAGGCGCGGCGGAGGAACTGTTCGTCGGCGCTGCGCGGCCGGGCCCGAGCAACATGCGACTCCGGTGGGATCACCGGGATCCCGTGGTCGTCGACCATCTCGAAGTCGGCGTCGTCGTGCTCGGCGGTGCCGGTCAGCGGTGCGCCATCCGATTGCCTGCGCCCCATCACGAGATCCTTCGCGGGACGGTCGAGCTCATCCCAAGTATCGAGCTCCATGCGGATGCGACGCAGTACGAGCGACGTCCCGCCGGCCAGCCACGCCGGTTCGCCCGCATTCCAGACCTGGCGATCGAAATCCGGGGTCGCCGGTTGCGGATTGACAGTGCCGTCGACCTGGCCCATGAGGTTGCGCATCGTCAGTCCGTCGGGCCGGGTCCCCACCGCGTGCCGGAAGCCACGCTGCACCCACCTCACCGACGCACGCGACCGCACGCTCTTGGTGAGCGTGCGCACCGCATGCGACACCGTCACCGGGTCATCGGCGCACACCTGCAGCAGCAGATCACCTCCTGACCATCGGTCCTCGAGCCTGTCGATATCGAACGACGGCAGCGGCCGAAGCCACGTCGGTCGCGCAGCTGCCGAGGCCGAGGCATCGAACGCGGCACTTCCGTAGCCGACCGTGACAGTGAGCCGCGCGGGGTCCACCGCCAGCTCGGGTTCGGTGTCGCCCAGTGCAGCTACTCCCTGGGTGAGTCGGCGCGTGTCCTCGGCCCACACCTTCATGACACCGATCACACCGGCTCGATCGACATCCGGTCTCAGGTCGAGTGCGACGAACGTGGCGAAGGCCTGCGGCTCGGTGTCGATTCCCGCTTGGTGCACACCGTGGGGCTCGACGGTGTTCGCGCCCATCCGCTCGGATACCCGCGTTGCAACAGCAACTCCCGCGCCCGCCGCACCTAGACCGACCGCACCGAGCACCGCGGCACCACCGCCCAGCAGGCGCCGACGACTGAAGTCAGCCATTATGGTCGGCTCCGCCTCCGGCACTATGGTCGGCTCCGCCTCCGGCACTATGGTCGGCTCCTTCTTCACCTCCGTGCCCCGGGGCGTATTCCTCCTGCGCACCCGCGAAGTCCCGGACCTGCGCTGTGAAGTCCTTCGTCGAACCGTCGTCGAAGGTGAGAGTGAAGCTCACATCTGCTCCGGGGACGATCGGTCCGGTCAGGTCCATGAGCATGAGGTGGTCACCTCCGGGCGCGAGGCTGTGCACACTGCCGGCCTCGACGACGAACCCTGATTCGGATTCGCGCATCACCATCGTGCCGCCGTCGCCGGCGACCATCTCGTGCAGTTCGGTGCTGCCCGCACCGGGACTGGTCGCCGACACGATGCGCAGGTCTTCGTCGCCGGTGTTCTCGAGTTCCGCGAACGCGGCGGTCATCCCGGAGTCGGCTGCCTTCGCCCAGGAAGACGAGACGGCGAGCGAGTCTGCGGCGGCGGTGTCGTTGCTGTCGGTGCCGCATCCCGCGACGAGAACGGCGGCTGCGGTGAGCAGTAGCGGTGCGCTGAAAGTCTTGATCACTGTGGTTCTCCATGCTGTTTCCGGGCATGCGGCGGCGCCGATCGCCGCGCAGCGGCAATCCCGGGGGGACTCGTAACGAGGTCGAGATCAGGCCACGACGGCCGGTGGACCTCGCGTGCCGAGCCCGGCAGCGGGGAGAAGCACACGACGTGCGTGCGGACGGTGCGCGACGCACGGGGTGACGCGAGAACGTACGGGCGGCGCGTTGTGAGCGCGTGGGACGAGGCGATGCAGCGCCGCCACGGCGATGCGGCAGCCCCGCTCGGCGCCGGTGATCAACAGAGCGGCGACGCCCACCGCTGCAATGTGCGCGGCGACCATGGCGGGAGTCGGCGCGTGCATGTGCTCGAACTCGAGCGCGAGTGCGATGTGGCCGAGGATCTGACCCGCGGCGAGGACCGCGATCACGGGAAGCCGAGTTCCCGCCGCGACCGCTCCGACGGCGACAGCCGCCAGAAAGAGAAGCACCGCCGAACTCTGACCGGGTATCGCTCCCCCGGCGGCCGCGTGTGCAGCGATGCTCACCGCACCGGAAGTGCCCCCGACGAAGCCGCCGCGCAGATGCGCCACGAGCCTTCGTTCGGTGGACATGGGCCCAGGGTACGTCGGTACTACGGATTGTCGTACAGGGGCGCCGTTTCACGTGAAACATGCATCATCCCCGCAGCAGTTGACTCACCCTTGCCGCCTGCCTCGCCAGATGCTGACGCTCGGCCAGATTGGGTGCCGACCGAGCCGCTTCGGCATACATCCGTGCAGCATTCTCGAGATCACCCGCCTTCTCGTGGAGGTGCGCTCCCGCCGCGCAGTAGCGTGGCACGCCGGGATCCACCGCAGCCAAGGCCGCGAGACCTGCCGCCGGACCGTCGGCCTCACCGACTGCGACGGCACGGTTGAGCGCCACGACCGGGCTTCCGGTGAGCCGGAGGAGCTCGTCGTACCAACCGACGATCTGCACCCAATCGGTTTCTTCGACACGCACCGCGTCGGCGTGCAGGGCAGCGATGGCGGCCTGGGCCTGGAACTCGCCCAGCCGGTCCCGAGCCAACGCGGCCTGAAGGATGCCCACACCTTCGGCGATGAGCGAAGTATCCCAGCGGGAGCGGTCCTGCTCCGCGAGCGGCACCAGAGTTCCATCGGCGCGCGTGCGAGCGGAGCGCCGGGCGTGGTGCAGCAGCATCAACGCCAGTAGCCCGGCGGTCTCCTCCTCATCGCTCATGCCCGCCAGCTGCCGGGTGAGCCGGATCGCTTCGGCGGCGAGGTCGACGTCTCCCGTGTAACCCTCGTTGAAGACCAGGTAGAGCACGCGCCGCACCGTTGCGAGATCACCCGGCTCCTCGAACCGCACACCGCTGACTGTCTTCTTGGCGCGGCTGATCCGCTGCGCCATCGTCGCCTCGGGGACGAGATAGGCCGACGCGATCTGCCTGGTCGTCAGACCTCCGATGGCGCGCAGGGTGAGCGCCACCGCAGACGTCGGAGTCAGAGACGGATGAGCGCACAGCAGGAACAGGCGCAGTGTGTCGTCGGCGGTCTCGGTCTCACCGGGTGGCGGCTCGACGACAACTCGTTGCTCGCGATCCCTCCGCGCCACCTCGGAGCGGTATACATCGAGGAACTTGCGCCACGAGACCGCAACCAGCCATGCTTTCGGGTCCGCCGGTGGGCGTCCCGGCCAGGTCCGGGTCGCCTCGATGAGCGCCTCCTGCACGGCGTCCTCGGCTGTCGCGAAGTCGACTCCGCGATGCACGAGGACGCCGATCACCGCGGGAGTCAGCTCCCTCAGCAGCAGTTCGTCCATGTCACTCGGTGATCGTCGGAGGCGCAGTAAGGAAGGGGCGCAGTTCGAGCCACTCGTGGATCGGCCTGCCTCCGGCGCCGGGTGCCGCCGACAACTCACCGGCGAGGGCGACGGCGCGCTCGTAGGAGTCGACGTCGATCACCATCCACCCGGCGATGAGATCCTTCGTCTCTGCGAAGGGCCCGTCGGTGACCGGTGGACGTCCTTCCCCGTCGTATCGGACGAATGTGCCCTCGGGGGCAAGCGCCTGGCCGTCGACGAACTCGCCGGTCTTCTCGAGTTCTGCCGCGAAATCCTGCATGTATTTCATGTGGTCGTCCACCTCTTGTGGGGTCCACTGATCCATCGGGACGTTGTTCACGGACTCGGGTGCGCCTCGGTAGTGCTTGAGCAGCAGGTACTTCGCCATCGTGATCTCCTCGGTTCTGTGCAGCCCGTATGGCCGCATCCACCCCTGGGACGGAACTGTTCGGCCGGTCTCGACATCGCCGGCAACAATTCTCGAAAATCTTCGCCCTCGAGATACCACGCGGTCACAGGCCGGTCCACTCCCTCACAGACGGTTGATACCTATGGGGGGTATCGGTATATTGATCGGCGGAACACCTGACGTGCAGCGATCGAGAAAGAGGAACTCATGAGCACCACCACCATCACCGTGACCGGCATGACCTGCGGGCACTGCGTCTCGTCGGTCCGTGAAGAAATCAGCGAGATCCCCGGCGTCACCGGCGTGAACGTCGACCTCGAAAGCGGACGCGTCGACATCGAGTCGAACACCGAGATCGACAGTGCAGCGATAGCAACAGCGGTCGACGAGGCCGGCTACAAGATCGCCGACTGATCCACCCATTCGGACTCGGACAGGAGACCCATCCGATGAAAACATCGACGAAGGTCGCCGGATTCGTTCTCGGCCTGGCCGCAGTCTTCACCCTGGCCCTCGGGGCCGGCGCTCTGGTCGGCCCCGAGAAGACCACAACCGATACCCCCGGCGCCGACGCCGCCCCCGAGGTGGGGACGTCGGTCGTCGAAGGAAGCCCTGCAGGATTGACAGCCACCGACGGCGGCTACACCTTCTCCCTCGACACGGCCGATACCGAGGCGGGCACACAGGTCCCGCTGCACTTCCGCATCAAGGGCCCCGACGGACAGCCGGTCACCCGGTACATCGAAAGTCACGACAAGCAACTCCACCTGATCGCGGTACGACGTGACCTGACCGAGTACGCGCACGTACACCCGATCCTCGACGACACCGGAACCTGGACTGTGCCGCTCGACCTCGACGAGGCAGGGACGTATCGACTCTTCGCCGATTTCACCCCCGAGGACGGCACGCCCCTGACGCTGGGCGCCGACCTTCAGGTGGCCGGACACTTCGATCCCCGCCCACTCCCCCCACCGACCGCGATCACCACGGTCGACGGCTACACGGTCACACTCGACGGAGTTCTCGTTCCCGGCCAGGCCTCGACGATGACCGCGACGGTATCGCGAGACGAGCACCCGGTCACCGACCTGCAGCCCTACCTCGGCGCCTACGGACATCTCGTCGCGCTGAGAGCAACCGACCTGGGCTATCTTCACGTGCACCCGAACGGACATCCCGGCGACGGGGGCACTCCCGCAGGACCGGAAATCGACTTCTCCGTCACAACTCCCAGCGCCGACGACTACCGGCTGTTTCTGGACTTCCGACACGACGGAGTAGTGCGGACCGCCGAATTCACTCTGACCGCCGGACCTGCCCCCTCGACCGGTACCGACACCACTCCTGCGCCCGACGGGCACGGACACTGACCACCACACCCGACGGGAGGACCCGAATGAACTCCATCACCCACCCGGCAGACGGTCGGATCGAACTCGACATCGGTGGCATGACCTGCGCGTCCTGCGCCAACCGGATCGAGCGCAAACTCAACAAACTCGACGGTGTCACAGCGACCGTCAACTACGCCACCGAGAAGGCACGCGTCGACTACGTCGGCGAGGTGTCGCCTGCCGAGCTCGTTGCCACCGTCGAGAAGGCCGGGTACACCGCATCGCTTCCCGCGCCTCCCGTTGCTGCCGGATCCGAGCCCGCCGCAGAACCGGATCCGACCGCCACTTTGCGGCAGCGGCTGCTGATCTCACTGGTCCTCAGCATCCCGGTGATCGCGATGGCCATGGTTCCGGCCCTCCAGTTCCCGAATTGGCAGTGGCTCTCGCTGACCCTCGCCGCTCCGGTCGTCGTGTGGGGTGCCTGGCCGTTCCACAAGGCCGCCTTCACAAACCTCCGGCACGGCGCCGCCACCATGGACACCCTCGTGTCCGTCGGCACCCTTGCCGCACTCGGCTGGTCGATCTACGCCCTGTTCTGGGGCACAGCCGGAATCACCGGCATGACGCACCCGTTCGAGTTCACCATCGCCCGCACCGACGGCTCGGGGAACATCTACCTCGAAGCCGCCGCCGGGGTCACGACCTTCATCCTCGCGGGCCGATACTTCGAGGCCCGATCCAAGCGCAGCGCCGGAGCCGCGCTGCGTGCGCTGCTCGAGCTCGGCGCCAAGGAGGTCTCGGTGCTCCGCAACGGAGCCGAGCAACGGATACCGGTCGAGGAATTGGCTGTCGGAGACGAGTTCGTGGTCCGCCCCGGCGAGAAGGTCGCCACCGACGGCATCGTCGTCGACGGCTCCTCCGCAGTGGATGCCTCGATGGTCACCGGCGAATCGGTGCCGGTCGAGATCGGACCGGACGACCAGGTCATCGGCGCCACCGTCAACGTGGGAGGACGCATCGTCGTGCGCGCCAACCGCGTCGGATCGGACACCCAGCTCGCGCAGATGGCCAAGCTCGTCGAGGATGCCCAGACCGGCAAGGCCCAGGCACAACGTCTGGCCGACAGGATCTCCGGAGTCTTCGTCCCGATCGTGATCGCCCTGTCGGTCGGCACCCTCGGATTCTGGCTCGGTACCGGCGGCTCGGTCGCGGCCGCGTTCACCGCCGCCGTCGCCGTGCTCATCATCGCCTGCCCGTGTGCGCTCGGGCTGGCGACACCGACCGCGCTGATGGTCGGCACCGGTCGCGGGGCCCAGCTCGGCATCCTGATCAAGGGCCCCGAGGTCCTCGAATCGACCCGCCGCGTCGACGCCGTCGTCCTCGACAAGACCGGCACCATCACCGCCGGCAAGATGACTCTGGTCGACGTGATCGTCGCCGACGGCGAGGACACCGGCGAGGTGCTGCGTCTGGCAGGAGCTCTGGAGGACTCGTCCGAACACCCCATCGCACAGGCGATCGCCAAGGGCGCACGAGACAAGGTGGGCGAGTTGCCTGCGGTGGAACAGTTCGCGAACCTCGCGGGACTCGGCGTGCAGGGCACCGTGGACGATCATGCAGTGCTCGTAGGGCGCACCCGGCTGCTCGCCGACTTCTCCCAGCACCTGCCCACCGAACTCGACGACGCCATGAAGGCCGCCGAAGCCGAGGGCAGGACCGCTGTCGCGGTCGGCTGGGACGGTGCAGCACGTGCGGTCCTGGTGGTTGCCGACACCGTGAAATCCACCTCAGCCGAGGCGATCACCCAGCTACGGGATCTCGGGCTGACACCGATCATGCTCACCGGCGACAACACCGCAGCCGCCACGACGATCGCAGGTCAGGTGGGGATCGACGAGGTGATCGCCGAGGTTCTGCCCACGGAGAAGGTCGACGTGGTCAAACGTCTGCAGGACCAGGGCAAGGTGGTCGCCATGGTCGGTGACGGGATCAACGACGCCGCCGCACTCGCCCAGGCCGACCTGGGGCTCGCGATGGGCACCGGCACCGATGTCGCGATCGAAGCGAGCGATCTGACACTCGTGCGAGGTGACCTGCGCGCCGCTGCGGATGCGATCAGACTCTCCCGTCGCACCCTCGGCACGATCAAGGGCAACCTGTTCTGGGCCTTCGCCTACAACGTCGCCGCGCTGCCGCTCGCGGCGATGGGTCTGCTCAACCCCATGATCGCCGGCGCCGCGATGGCGTTTTCGTCGGTGTTCGTGGTCAGCAACAGTCTGCGGCTTCGTCGATTCCGCTCCACCGCACGATAGGCATAATCGACGATGCGCCACATGACAGCCGGATTCCAGGAGGACACCATGGCCACCCCCACCCCCGCGGCCACACCATCCGATGTTCCCGCGGCCGACTGCCATGAGCACGCGGGACACGGATACATCACCGAGAAGGATGCCTATCTCAAGCGACTCAAACGCATCGAAGGCCAGGCCCGAGGGCTGCAGCGAATGGTCGAAGACGAGAAATACTGTATCGACATCCTCACGCAGGTCTCGGCGATGACCAAGGCTCTGCAGGCCGTCGCGATGGGTCTGCTCGAAGACCACATCAGTCACTGTGTGGTCGACGCCGCGGTCGCCGGCGGACCGGAAGCGGACGCGAAGATCAAGGAAGCGACGGACGCCATCGCCCGGCTGCTGCGCTCCTGATCCGAAACCCAGAACGACTGAAGGGCGCTTCCGAGGAATCGGAAGCGCCCTTCAACTGTGGAGCCTAGGAGATTCGAACTCCTGACATCTGCCTTGCAAAGGCAGCGCTCTACCAACTGAGCTAAGGCCCCGTTTGCCGGATTACCGGCTGGGTACCTCGTGCCACTCATCCTCACTCCGGAGAATCCGGGTGAGTCCGAAGACCACCAGAACTGCCGTTCCCACCGCAATGAGAACCTTCATTCTGCTGCCCTTTCGGCACGGGGAGTGGGCCTAGGAGGACTTGAACCTCCGACCTCTTCGTTATCAGCGAAGCGCTCTAACCGCCTGAGCTATAGGCCCTCGAACCGAGATGGAACACTACCCCACCGACACTCGAAGAACAAAATCGCCTCGATGGGGCAGCGTTCCTGCAGATCAGTCCGGATCCGCCAGGGTGACCTGGACTCCGCCGACGAGGTCGCTGCAGAGGTTGTAGATGAACGCACCGAGCGTCGCAAGGGCGGTCATCAGCACCATGTTGGCGAGGCCGATCACCGTCGCGTAGCCGAACACCTGACCGACAGTGATGAGTCCGTCACTACCCGACTCCGAGACGAGGTCGGTGAAGGCGCTGTTCAACCGATCCCACACGCCCATGCCCGCGAGCACGCCGTACAGCAGGCCCACCGCGATCATCCACACGAAGAACAGCGACAGGGAAATCAGAGCGGACACCTTCAGCATCGACCACGGATCGATGCGGCGCAGCTGCACAGTCGCCCTGAGCGCGGCACCTGCGGTAGGTGCCACGGCCACGGGGCTCGCATGCGGGGTCTCCACCGCGACCGATGCCGCCGGAGTCGGATGCTTGACAGTCGACAGATCCGGCAGGTCCTTCGCCAGGTCCTTGCGCTCGATGTGCCGGGTCGGGCCGTCGATGACCGCAGACTTCGACTTCGCGGCGGCACGGTCGGATCCCTGCGCGCCTCCGGTCATGGATGCGGCGGCTGTACCGGTCACGACGGGGCGTGTCGGCGCGGAGCTGCTCTTCGCGGCAGGTTTACCCGCGGCAGGCTGGGGGCCCGTTGCGGGACGCTGAGCGGCTCCTGACGGACGATTCGCAGCCTTCCCCAGACCAGGTCCGACTCCGGGGAGATTCGTCTGCGGAGTGTTCTGCTGCGGGGTGCTCTGCTGCGCAGCACCCTGCTTGTCGCCGGCCGGTTGTTGCTGTCCACGCTGCCACGGCGGTGTCTGGCCCGACGGGCGCGCCGTCGGGTTCGAACGCTGCACCGGCCGCGTCGCCTGCCCCTCTGCGGGGTCGCCCTTACTCGGGTTCGAAGCAGACTCCGTCGACTCGGCCGCGCTCTGGGCCGGCTGGTTCTTGGAATCTGCCGCAGGCTTCCCTGCAGGCTTCACCGGCTGAGCAACATCCGGCTTCGTGGCATCACCGGAAGGTTTCTCCTGCTCGGGCGCCTTTTTCTCAGCGGCCGGGCCGCTCGGATCGGTCTCCACCTCGCGTCCGTTCCGATCCTCGGGCTTCCGGGCGGATTTTCCCTGGTCGGATCCGTTCGGCCCCTGGGGAGTGCTCACTTACGACTCCTTCGATTCGGATGCGTCGATCTCCTCAGGCTCGTCGGCGTTGCGTGCAATCGCAAGCAACGTGTCGCCGTCGCCCAGGTTCATCAAACGCACACCCTTGGTCTGTCGGCCTGCCTTGCGCACCTGCTTGGCAGCAGTACGAATGACACCGCCGCCTGACGTGATCGCGTACAACTCGTCATCGTCCTCGACGATCAGTGCACCGACCAGGGTGCCACGTCGCTTGTCGTACTGGATGGTCAGAACACCCTTACCGCCGCGACCCTGAACCGGATAGTCCTCCATCGGCGTGCGCTTCGCATAGCCACCGGACGTCGCAACCAGCAGGTACGTACCCTCCTTCACCACGTTCAGCGACAGCAACTTGTCCTCGCCGTTGAACCGCATGCCCTGGACCCCGGACGTCGCGCGCCCCATCGGCCGCAACGCCTCGTCGGTCGCCGAGAAACGGATGGACTGACCCAGCTCCGACACGAGCAGCAGGTCGTCGTCGGAGGAACACAGCACGGCGCCGACCAGCTCGTCCTCGTCACGCAGGTTGATCGCGACGATGCCGCCCGACCGGTTGGAATCGAAGTCCGACAGACGCGACTTCTTCACCAGGCCGTTACGGGTGGCGAGCACAAGGTAGGGCGCGTCCTCGTACGTCTTGAGCCGGATGACGCCCTGGATCCGCTCGTCCGGCTGGAACGCCAGCAGGTTCGCGACGTGCTGGCCACGAGCCGTGCGGTTCGCTTCGGGAAGCTCGTACGCCTTCGCGCGGTAGACGCGGCCCTTCGTCGTGAAGAACAGCAGCCAGTCGTGCGTCGACGTCACGAAGAAGTGCTTGACGATGTCGTCCTGCTTGAGGTCGGCACCCTTGACGCCCTTGCCACCACGCTTCTGCGACCGGTACAGGTCGGTGCGGGTCCGCTTGGCGTAGCCGGTCTCGGTGATCGTGACCACCACATCCTCGCGGGCGATCAGATCCTCGTCGGTCACGTCGCCGTCGGCGGGAACGATGCGCGTGCGACGCTCATCGCCGTACTTCTCGACGATCTCCTTCAGTTCGTCGCGGACGATCATGCGCTGCCGCTCGGGTTTGGCGAGGATGTCCTTGTAGTCTTCGATCTCGCGTTCGATCTCGGCGAGGTCGTCGACGATCTTCTGGCGCTCCAGGGCCGCGAGCCGACGCAACTGCATCGCCAGGATGGCGTCCGCCTGGATCTCGTCGACGTCGAGCAACTCCATGAGACCTGCGCGGGCGATGTCCACGGTCTGCGACGCGCGGATCAACCTGATGACCTCGTCGAGGGCGTCGAGAGCCTTGACCAGACCGCGCAGGATATGGGCCCGTTCTTCTGCCTTGCGCAGAAGGTACCGCGTCCGGCGGACGATGACCTCGATCTGGTGAGTGACGTACAGCCGGATCATCTGGTCGAGGCGCAGCGTGCGCGGCACTCCGTCGACGATCGACAGCATGTTGCACCCGAAGCTCGTCTGCAGCTGCGTGTGCTTGTAGAGGTTGTTCAGCACGACCTTGGCGACAGCGTCGCGACGGACCGTGACGACGATGCGCATGCCGATGCGGTCGGACGACTCGTCGTGGATATCGGAGATGCCCGCGATCTTCGCGTCGCGCACCTGCTCCGCGATCGACGTGATCAAGTTGTCCGGGTTGACCATGTACGGCAACTCGGTGATGACGATGAACGACCGACCCTTGGAGTCCTCTTCGATCTCCACGACGCCGCGCATCTTCACCGAACCACGCCCGGTCGTGTAGGCATCGTGGATGCCCTGCGAGCCGGTGATCAGCCCTGAGGTCGGGAAATCTGGGCCCTTGATGCGCTCCATGACCGCCGCGAGCGTGGCTTCCTCGTCGGCCTCGAAGTTCTCGAGCGCCCAGTAGACCGCCTCGGCAACCTCATTGAGATTGTGCGGCGGAATGTTGGTGGCCATACCGACCGCGATACCGCCCGAACCATTGATCAACAGGTTGGGGATACGGCTGGGGAGAACCGTCGGTTCCTGGGTACGACCGTCGTAGTTCGGCTGGAAATCGACCGTTTCGTGGTCGATTTCCCGCAGCATCTCCATGGCGAGCGGAGTCAACCGGCACTCGGTGTACCGCATGGCAGCAGCACCGTCGTTTCCGCGGGAACCGAAGTTTCCCTGCCCGTCGACGAGCGGGTACCGCATCGACCACGGCTGGGCGAGACGCACCAGTGTGTCGTAGATCGAAGAGTCGCCGTGCGGGTGGTAGTTGCCCATCGTCTCTGCGACCGCACGCGCAGACTTCACATAGCCGCGCTCGGGGCGGAAACCGTTGTCGAACATCGCGTACAGCACGCGTCGGTGCACGGGCTTCAGACCGTCACGCACATCGGGGAGGGCTCGACCCACGATCACGCTCATCGCGTAATCGATGTAACTGTTCTGCATCTCCTGTTGGATGTCGACGGGCTCGATGCGGTCGTGCCCCGCACCCTCCGGCGGCAACGTGGTGTCGGTCATGAGCTCCTTCTTCTACTCGGCTCGAACGTCCGATCCGAGCTGGGGCCCGACGAACGTCTCGCAACCACCCGAGTCTATAGGTGCAGGTCAGCTACTGCCGCGAAGGACAGGCACTTTCCCCGAACCGGTGTCCTAGCGAACATCGTCGATCCAGTCTGCGATCTCGTACTCGTGCTGGAGATCCTGGTCGCTCGGCGCCGCCATCAACAGCACCACCGTGATCGCAAGTGCGATGACGCCGACCACGAAGCCCGGGAACAGCAACGCCACCGCGGTCATCCCCTCGGGCAACTGCGCCAACGGATCCAGGGCGACGGAAATGCCCGCCATACCCGTGTAATGCAGCGCGACGACCGCGCATCCCATCAGCGCAGCGGCGGGGACGCGCACCGCGCGCCGATCGACCTCGAGGCTGAACCACAGAGCGGTGAAGGCGGCCACGATTCCGATCGCGAACGAAGCGAGTACATGGGGCAGCGCCTGATCGAGCGTTCCCGAGACACGAATCGCGGCAGTCCCGCTGTAATGCATCGCGCCCACACCGAGACCCATGATCACACCGCCGACAGGCAGCCTCACCTCATCGGGCACCCACTGCATCCAGGGTTCGTCGGCATCGACGACGGAGAGGCCGAACCAGGTGGCACCCACCGCGAGCACAACCGACAGGGACGTCGGCAAGAGGTCGAAACGGACGATGGCACCCGGAATATCGGACCCGATCATGCCGATGAAGTGCATCAGCCAGACACCGATCCCGCCGATTGCGACGCTCCCCAGCGCGGTCCAGCGTCGCTTCTCCCGCCGCACAGTGGCCTGCCTCGCGCGGCGCGCGCAAGTCAAGCCGATGTAGCACCCCACGATCGAGGTGAGCCAAGCCAGAAAGAAGACCCACATCCCCATGGAGAAGTGGTGAAGTTCGTGCGACATACGGTCCCCCCGGAGCACCAGCACGCCCCATCGTGTGACGTGGATCGAATTGTCGGCAAGACCCCCGTTGCCGACGAACCACTATGTCACGAACATCGAAATCTCCTGAACGAGAAGCCCCTTCAAGAGACCGAACCGACGCCGCTACCGGCAGTGTGACCTACCGATCAGCGGTCGCGGCGCGGCAGTGATCGACCATCACACACGGACTCCGTCGGTTGACGCAGTGCGCGCGGTGCGCGCACTCGCCACTCCGACGAACGCCCCGTTTGCCGAGGTGATGGGAGCCCAGACCGACACCGATTCCCCATGGTGAACGGCTACGGGCCCGATCTCTTACTGGGCCACCGGCTGATGCAACTTCCGAAGTGCGTATTCGGTGACGGTGACAAGTGCCTGTTTCGCCGATTCACGCGAGCGAGCATCGATCGATACGATCGGCACCTCGGGAGAAATGGCCATGGCCTGCCGGATGTCTTCGAGCGGGTACCGCGGTGCATCGTCGAACTCGTTGATCGCGACGATGAACGGAAGATTGCGCGCTTCGAAGAAATCGACAGCGGCAAAGCTCTCGTCCAGTCGCCGGGTATCGATCAGCACGATCGCACCGATGGCACCTCGGATGAGGTCGTCCCACATGAACCAGAACCGATGCTGCCCCGGCGTGCCGAAGAGGTAGAGCACGAGATCCTCGGCCAAACTGATTCGGCCGAAGTCCATGGCCACGGTCGTCGTCGACTTCTGCGGCGTTGCCGCCAGGTTGTCGACGCCATCGCTGGCGTTCGTGACAAGCGCTTCCGTGCGGAGGGGAACGATCTCCGACACGGCCCCCACCAGCGTGGTCTTGCCGACACCGAATCCGCCGGCGATCACGATCTTGGTCGAGGTCACGCGCTTCGTAGCGTTAGAGTTCGCGAAGTCCACTGAGGACCCTTTCAATCAGCTCACGACGCTCCGCGTCGCTCGAATCGTCTTTCAGCGTGGCCAGGATCTGTACATGCCCGGCTTCGACGAGGTCGGCGACGAGCACGCGTGCAACTCCGAGCGGCACACCCACCCTCGCCGCAATCTCGGCGACCGACGGGGACTCCTTGCACAGTTCCAAGATCGTGGCGTTGATGTTGTCCAGATCCCGGGCCTGGCTGTCGGTCCCCGGAATTGCCTGGATCAATGCTTCCAACGCCAATTCGACCGCAGGACTGGTGCGTCCCGAAGTCAGCGAGTACGGCCGGACCAGACTCGGCTGGTCCGGCACCGACTCAGGCTTGCGCGGTTCCATGGCCACCTCGACGTCAGGACCTCTGGCCGACCCGAGGCGTCGCCTCGACCGACGCACCCACGCGGTCGACCAGGAGTGCCATCTCGTAGCCGACCTGTCCGATATCGCATTCCGAAGCAGTGAGCGCAGCGAGATGTGAACCGTCACCGACGCTCATGAGCAGCAGATAACCATGCTGCATCTCGACGACGGACTGCAACACTCCGCCACCGTCGAACAACTGCGAAACCCCGTTGGAGAGGCTCGCGAGTCCGGAGGTCACCGCAGCGAGCTGCTCGGCACGGTCGACCGGAAGATGTGCGCTGGCAGCCATGAGGAGGCCGTCGGCCGACACGAGCACCGCATGCGAGACACCGGGGACTTCGCGCGCAAAGTTGGAAACCAACCAGTCCAATGGACGAGCTACATCGGATCCATGATCAATGTTCATCGAACTCCCTGTTCATTGTTCTCGCGATTACTTGTCGTCGCCGAAGCACGCCCATTGCGGACTCCCTGCTGGTGGCGACTGAGATTGGCCCGGATGGATTCCGGGTCACGACGTCGGAGTGCGCGCTGTTCTGCGGTCACAGGTTGGCGCACGGCACCCGGGACGAGACGTTCGCCCGGCGCCCGGCGGGGAAGACCGGAGGTGGTGTGTTCCTCCACCGGGACTTCCGCTGCACGCTGCGCGGCCTGCCATCCGGAGTCGGCAGCCGAATGCCACTCGCGCTTCCGCCGATCCTCGGGCAGGTTCGTCGGATCGACGAGCCAGTCCGACATCATGTCGGAGAAGATCGGGTTGCCGGCTGCGGAGTGCGGCTTCAGCGAACCCACATCAGGACGGGGCTGGAAGAACGACGCGGTCTTCGCGGAGTTCGTGCGGTAGCGATGCCGCGCTGCATTCTGCGCATCGGATTTCTCCGACACCGAACCACCGTCGGCGATACTTGCCGGCCGGGCCGCGGATTGCGGGATCCGCGGCGAAGAACCCGGTTGCCGACGCGGCAGACCGAAGGCCCCACCACGGCGATTCTCGCTACTGGGCGGTGGACCAGCCTGAAGTGGTGCCACTCCCGGTGTTGCACCGGGCTGACGCTGCGGCAGACCGGACAAGGTGGCCTGTGCCGGTTGCGCATGCGGTTCGCTCCGGGTCGGCTGTGCAGCACGACCGCTCGGCTCTGCCTGCCCACCCTGGTTCTGCGGCGGCAGCCCCGGCGTGGAACCGGGCTGACGCTGCGGCAGGCCCGGCGTAGATCCGGGGTTGCGCTGCGGCAGACCCGACTCGGGCGCATCCGCATCCTGAGGCGGCCTCACTGCCCGCACTGGAACGCCAGGGGTTGCACCCGGACGACGCTGGGGCAGACCGGGGCCCGAAGCGGCCGGCCGGCCCTGATCGGAAGGGCGGTTCTCCGGTGCGGGGTCCTGTATGGGCTGACGCTGCGGCAGACCCGAGTGACGAGTCGGTGGGGTCGCCAGAGCGTGAGCTGCGTGGAGCGACGATTCTCCGTTCCGCTCATCCTGGTTCTGAGCTTCCTGAACCGGGGCCTCGTGACGCGGCGATTCCTGCTCCGGTGCCCCGAACTTCGTCGACGCGCCCTGCGCCGGCTGGTCCTGGTGCCCGCGCTCGAAGTTCTCGCGACGCCCGTTCTCTGCATTCGGATCCACAGCTGTGCGGTTGGCACGCGACGGAAGTGCCGAGGCCAATGCTGCCGCGGCATCGGGCTGGATCCGGCGGGGAGCCTGCTGTCCGTCCGGCTGAGGCAGACCCTCGGTCGAGCCGGGGCTACGCTGCGGCAATCCTGGGGTCGAACCCGGCTGACGCTGGGGCAGACCGGGCGTAGAGCCCGGCTGACGCTGAGGCAGACCTGTCGGCATCTGCTCGCGCGACGGCTGCTGTCGAGGCTGAGCGATCGGAGCAGAATGGGCGATCGGAGCAGAATGGGCGGCCGGAGCAGAATGGAACGCCTGCGGCTGAAGCTGCGGCTGTTCCCTGTACACCGGCTCGGATTGCTGTTCCCGATAGATCGGCTCCGACTGCTGGAACCCTGCAGTGGCAGTATCCGGACGACGGATCTCCGTGAGCTGGTCGTCGACGCGGGATTCCTGACGCGAGTCGGCCCGCACCGGCAGGTACTCCGGAATCGGCTGCGAGTGCTCGAGGTCCGTCTCCTTGCCCGCGCTCGCGGGCAGCGCAAGTTCCTGTTGCTGGGCGACGGAAATCTCCTCCGCCTCACCATCGACGACGACGGGACCCGGCTGGGACAGCGCCAGCGGCGACATGAGCAGAACGTCCGGTATATGGACGCTTGCGGTGATACCGGGATTACGCGCAGTGTCGAACGTCGGCCGCAGACGCACGGTGAGCCCATGCCGATCTGCAAGACGTGAGGTCACGAACAGACCCATATGACGAGCCGTGTCCGGACCCACCTCGCCACCCTGGCGGAGACGGTCGTTGATCAACTCGAGTTCGTCGGACGGGATACCGATCCCGCGGTCGGCGATTTCGACCAGCAGGCCACCATCTACGGCACGCGCGAAACTGAACGTGACGGTGCTGTCCGGTGGAGAAGCACGCAGCGCGTTGTCGACCAGCTCCGCGAGCAGGTGGACGATGTCCGTCGCGACAGCACCGCTGAGCGCACCGTCGGGAGTGGAACCGATTTCGACTCGCTGGTAATCCTCGACCTCCGACATCGCTGCACGCAGGATGTCGCCGAGCTGCACCGGAGCAGACTCGCCGCGGCGCATGCGCGTACCGGAGAGAATCAGGAGGTTGTCGCCGTTACGGCGCATACGGGCTGCAAGGTGATCGAGCTTGAACAAGCTCTCGAGACGGGACGGATCCTTCTCTTCGTACTCGAGTCGCTCGATGAGCCCGAGCTGTTGCTCGACGAGCGATTTGCTTCGACGTGCGAGCGTCTCGAACATGTCGCTGATCTGCAAGCGGAGGTGGGCCTGCTCGCCGGCGAGGCGCAGCGCCTGTCCGTGCATGTCGTCGACGGCCCGGGCGAGCTGACCGATCTCTTCGGTCGTGTGCACCGGAACGCGGGTGAACTCGATGTCCTCGATGCTGTCGCCGACCTTGATCCGGTCGATGGCTTCGGGGAGTTCCTGACGCGCAACCTTGAGAGTGCCGTACCGCAGGCGACGGATCGGGCCGACAAGCGACCGCGACACGAGCAACGCGAGGACGAGGGCGACGAGCAGCGCCGCGAGCACGAATGCGGTGTCTCGAAGTGCAGCGGAACGAGTTTCCGACGCGCGGTCGATCACCGTCGTACTGATCGCCTGCGAAGCCTCGTTGATGATATTGGAATAGACGTCGACACTGTGGAGCATCGATGCGCGCAGGTCCATCAGCGGGAGCGGACCCTCGCCTGCAGCTTCCACCATCGCGGTGCGCTGTTCGATACCGCTGCGCAGGTCGGCGATCTGCGAGTCGGCAAGAGGGTACGAGCGAGCAAGGAGATCGAGCATCGCAAGCTCGCCACCCGACGCGGTGACGAGCGCCGTGCCTGGAGTCTCCGGGTTCTCGAGGATCTCGATCATGCCGAGGACCTGACCGAACAGGTAACGCTGCGAGTACCACGCGTTGATCAGGCGAGTCCCGTGGTCGAGAACCTCCGGGTCGTCGATCTGGTCGAGAATCGCCTCGACGATTCGGTTGAGGCTGTCGCGGACCTCGTTGTAGACCGTGGCGATCTGTGCAACCGGCACGGGCCCGGACTGCATCTGCCCGTAGAGGGTCTCTGCGGCGGCGATCGTCTGGGTGAGGTCGGAGGTGATAGCGGGATCGAACTCGGAGTTCTCGGCGAGCGGCTTGATCTTCTCGAACGATGCACGGAGGACCTCGAGGTCTTCCGGTGTCGCCGTGCCGGACGCATTGATAGCGGTCGAGGTTGCGAATGCGGTCGAGAAGTCGACGATGTCGGGCACAGCCACGACCTGATCTGCAGCGGACGAAAAATGGATCGCGTTGCTGAGTTCCGCTTGGACGCGAAGCCCGCCGAGGACCATCGCCACTACTACAGGAACGGCGAGCACAGCGGTGACCTTCCTGCGAAGACCCCACCCCTCGATGTTCCACCACCGCTGCCGGCGCGGTGACTCGTCACTCATGGATTACAGCTCTCCTTCCAACCCGTTCGCGCCGGGCGACGAGCATTCACGACCAACCCACTCGACCGGTGAGCATGATTTTCGCTGGAATGCAGTCGAACGAGACGTTTCTGGGTGAGGGCACCATATCGGGACATACAGGGGATATGGAAGACGGGTTTCCACATACGCCCGATGATTCCCTTCATGGCCCTGTTCGGCGGCCACGCATACGGATGGCCGTAAGGAGTGTACTCACGAGTAACCGCCTAATGTAAGCGGCATTTGTCCAAAATGAGAGTATCAATAGGGCCTGCGACATGACATATCACACATCGCAGGCCCTACCGAGACGACACGCCGGAGATGGAGAAGACACCCCGTCACACATCTCGAAGATCAGACGTCGAGGAAGCGCACATCCTTCGCATTGCGCGTGATGAAGCTCCGTCGAGCCTCGACATCCTCACCCATGAGCACGCTGAACAACTCATCGGCCGCAGCGGCATCGTCGAGGGTGACCTGACGCAGGATGCGCACGCTCGGATCCATCGTGGTCTCCCACAACTCCTTGGCGTTCATCTCACCGAGGCCCTTGTAACGCTGGATGCCGTCGTCCTTGTTGATCTTCTTGCCTGCTGCAAGGCCGGCCTCGAGAAGCCCATCGCGCTCACGGTCCGAGTAGGCGAACTCGGCCTCTGCACGCTGCCACTTGAGCTTGTACAGCGGCGGCTGTGCCAGGTACACGTGACCGTGCTCGACGAGTGGACGCATGAAACGGAACAGCAGCGTGAGCAGCAGCGTCGCGATGTGCTGTCCGTCGACGTCGGCGTCGGCCATCAGCACGATCTTGTGGTAGCGCAGCTTGGCGATGTCGAACTCTTCGTGGATACCTGTGCCGAATGCCGTGATGATCGACTGGACTTCGGCGTTCTTCAGCACGCGGTCGATCCGTGCCTTCTCGACATTGATGATCTTTCCGCGCAGCGGGAGGATCGCCTGGTACATCGAGTCGCGGCCCGACTTCGCCGAACCACCGGCGGAGTCGCCCTCCACGATGTAGATCTCGCACTTGCTCGGGTCCTTCGACCGGCAGTCCGCGAGCTTGCCCGGCAGGCCGCCGATGTCGGTAGCACTCTTTCTGCGCACCAACTCGCGCGCCTTGCGCGCTGCGACACGGGCCTGCGCCGACGACACGGCCTTGGTCACGATCGTCTTCGCGTCGGCCGGATTGGCCTCGAGCCAGTGCGAGATGTGCTCGTTGCACGCCTTCTGCACGAACGACTTGACCTCGGTGTTGCCGAGCTTCGTCTTCGTCTGCCCCTCGAACTGCGGCTCGGCGACCTTCACCGAGATGATCGCGGCCAGACCCTCGCGGATGTCGTCACCGGTGAGGTTCGGATCCTTGTCCTTGAGGAGCTTCTTCTCTTTCGCATACCGGTTGACCACGCTCGTGAGCGCCGCACGGAAACCTTCCTCGTGCGTGCCGCCCTCGTGGGTGTTGATGGTGTTGGCGAAGGTGTGGACGGACTCCGAGTAACCCGAGTTCCACTGCATCGCGAGCTCGAGCTCGTGACCGGTGCCCTTGGCGGTGAACCCCACCACCGAGTTGTGGATCGGCGTCTTGGTGCGGTTGATGTGACGGACGTAGTCCTCGAGACCACCCGGGTAGTGGTAGACACGAGTCTTGATCTTGTGCACCGGCGGTTCGGAGGCCTCGGCAGCCTCGTCCTCGGCAGTCTTCGGCGCTTCGGCAGTATCCGCGACGATCTCGTCGGTGACCTCTTCGGGGAGAACCCGCTCGTCGGTGAGGGTGATGGTCAGACCCTTGTTGAGGAAGGCCATCTCCTGCAGGCGCCGCGCTACGGTCTCGAAGTTGTACTGCGTGGTTTCGAAGATGTCGTCGTCGGCGAAGAACCGCACCGTCGTTCCGGTGCGCTTGGTTGCCTCGCCCTTGACCAGCTCACCTGGCTTTGAGTTCGTATAGGTCTGTTCCCAGTGGTGGCCGTCGACATCGATCTCCACCTCGAGCTTGGTGGACAGGGCGTTGACGACCGAAATACCGACACCGTGCAGGCCGCCGGACACCGCATACGCGTCGGAGTCGAACTTGCCGCCTGCGTGGAGCTGAGTGAGCACGACCTCGACCGTGGGAACACCCGACGCGTGCATACCGACCGGGATGCCACGGCCGTCGTCGACGACCTCGACCCCACCGTTCTCGAGCAGGGTCACCTCCACCTTGGTGGCGTACCCCGCCATCGCCTCGTCGACCGAGTTGTCGACGACCTCCCAGATGAGGTGGTGAAGACCACGCTCTCCCGTAGAGCCGATGTACATACCAGGACGCTTACGAACCGCCTCGAGGCCCTCGAGGACGGTGATGGAAGACGCACCGTAGTCACTTTTGTTCTTGTTCGACTTCTCGGCAGCCACGGGTGGGTAGCTCTCCTTTTCCGCCTCGGCCTCGCACACATGCGCGCGGCGCATTCCTGTCCATTCTACTTGGCCTGAGCCCATATGCCCCCGGCGACACAGAGCGCGGTTGCCGCACCGCTGACGTCCCCGCAGTCGGCTCGGCGCGGACCGGCGAAAGTGAATTCCTACATCGCCGGATTTCGACGCTCGAACGGGGATCGGGCCCGGGTCTAGCCGTAGGTGTCGCGTGGGCCACGACCGCGGATGTGTCGTTCACCCTTACGCCAGCTCGGCGCGGTGGGACCGGTGATCCGCAGTTCCTTGACCACACCGTGCCCCACGGACGCCGCGACCTTCGCAAGAATCTGCGATTGGATCATCCGCAGCTGTGTTGCCCATGCGGTGGACTCCGCGGAGACATGCAGGATCCCATCGCGAAGAGTCGTGGGCTGCGCATGTGAAGCGATGTCTTCGCCCACGACCCGCGCCCAACTGCCCAGTACCGTGCCTTCCGACACATGTGCGGACCAGCCACGCTGCTTCGCGATCGCACCGGTCAACGCGCCCAGCCGCTGAGGATCACGGTCGTCGGGTCCGGGTCCCGACCATCCCCTCCTCCGGCGACGTGGCCGCACCCGGCCACTCGAGGCGCGCCCCTGGCCGACCGATTTACCGCTGGCCTTCGCCGCAGCTCGAGCTTCCTCGAGCGCACGACGCGCCAGGTCCACTCCGCGAAGCTCCGGTTCCGCTCCGTTGTCCTTCGAGCCGGCGGTGTCATCGTCAGTCATCGGATACCTCCTCGACCGATTCTCCTCGCACTGCCGGGCCCAGCACAGAGATACGGCCACGCTCGGTCTCCTCGGCGTGCACCGGGAACCGCGCACCCGTCAGCTCGGAAGGCACGTCCTCGGGTACCGCCGCGGTGATGAGGACCTGCTCCGCGGTCGCCGCGACCGACGCGAGCGCCGCTCGGCGACGACGGTCCAACTCGGCGAACACGTCGTCGAGCATGAGCACCGGATCCGTACCGTCGGACCGGAGCAGAGCGAACGCACCGAGTCGCAGCGACAGAGCAAACGACCAGGATTCCCCGTGGCTCGCGTACCCTTTCGCGGGCTGATCACCGAGGATCAATTCGAGGTCGTCGCGATGGGGCCCGACCAGGCACACGCCCCGTTCGATTTCCTTGGAACGCATCTCCGAGAGCCTCTGCAGGAACGCGGCCTCGATCAGTTCGCGGTCGTCGTGTTGTGGTGCCCGCGAGGGATCGGCGAATTCTGCCGGAAGCGCATCGCCGAGACTGCTCCGATAGCACAGGACCGCCGGGCGCGATTCCGGTGCGATGGACCGGTAGGACTCGACCGCATGAGGCTCGAGGTCGTGCAGGAGTGCGATCCGCGCGGCCAGCAACTCCGATCCGTGTGCCGCGAGATGTCCGTCCCACACTTCGAGTGTCGCCAGCGCACCCGCACCATCACTCGAGCGTGCGCCCCGGCGCAATGCCCCGCCGGCCGTTTTGAGCAACGCCGAGCGCTGACGCAGAACCTTGTCATAGTCCGCGCGCACACCCCCGAGGCGGGGGAAACGGGTGGTCAGCAGTTCGTCGAGGAACCGCCGACGATCCCCGGGGTCGCCTCGGACGAGCGAGAGATCCTCGGGCGCGAACAACACCGTCCGGAGGATCCCGGCGATCTCCCTCGGTCGCCTGGCGGGCGACTGGTTGATCCGCGCCCGATTGACCTTTCCCTCGTTGATCTCGATGTCGATTCCGAGTTCACGGCCGCCGTTGACGACCACCGCACCGACGAACGCTCGTGCGGTCCCAGCGCGAAGGAGAGGAGAATCGGACGACACGCGATGCGACGACAGACCCGACAGGTATCCGAGCGCCTCGATGAGGTTGGTCTTGCCGTGTCCGTTGGGCCCGACGAAAACCGTTGGGCCCGGCGTCAAATCGGCCGACGCGGATTCCCATGACCGGAAATCGCGCAGCGCGAAGGTGCGAACGTACACGGTCCGTCCACTTTCTGCTCGCCGGTCAGCCCGGCAGGCGCACCGGCATCAAGAGGTAGGTGTAGGCGCTGTCGGGTGCAGCGAACGTGCCGGACTCGTCCGGCACCGGCTCCTCGTCGGTAGCCGGCCGCAGCACGGCCGGACGGCTGGAGGTGGTGAACCCGAACGACACCTTGTCGGTGTGCAGCGACGTCAGACCGTCGAGCAGGTATCCCGGATTGAAGGCGATGACCATCGGTTCGCCGTGGAACTCGGCCGGATGTGATTCTTCGGCGCGTCCCGCGTCGTCGCCGCCGGCCGAGAGCAGCACGCTGCCCTCGCTGAACTCGAGTCGGACCTGAGCTCCGCGTTCGGCGACGAGAGCGACACGCTTGATCGCCTCGATCAGCGGTGCGATCTCGACCGTGGCCATCGCGGTGTGCTCATTGGGGAGCAGCTGACGGAACTTGGGGAATTCGGCGTCGAGGAGACGTGTGGTGGTGCGACGCCCGTCCGCGACGATGCCGAGCAGGCCGTCGGCACCGACCGACGAGCCACTGCCGAGTGCGAGCTGCACCACCGGACTAGATGCTCCACCAACAGTTTTCGCTGCTTCGGAGAGAGTCTTGGCCGGTACCAGCACAGCCGAGCTGGTGCTGTCGCCGGTGGGCATCCACTCGAGCTTGCGCACTGCGAGCCGGAAACGGTCGGTGGCGGCGAGCACCATGTCGGTGCCCTCGATCTCGACACGGATGCCGGTGAGCATCGGAAGGGTGTCGTCCTTGCCGGCGGCGACCGCAACCTGGCCGATGGCCTCGGCGAACAGATCGCCGGACAGCGCACCCGTCTGCTGCGGAAGCTCGGGGAGCTGCGGGTAGTCCTCGACCGGCATCGTCGGCAGGGAGAACTTCGCGCTTCCGCAGGTGATGAGTACGCGGGTGCCATCGAGGACGACATCCACAGGCTTGTTGGGGAGTGAGCGGGTGATGTCGGCGAGCAGCTTGCCCGATACGAGCACCTTGCCCGGGGTGATCACTTCTGCCGGGACGTGCACCTGCGCCGAGACCTCGTAGTCGAAGCCCGAGACGGTCAGGCCTTGCTCATCGGCTCCGAGCAGGACTCCACCGAGCACCGGAACCGGTGGGCGCGACGGGAGGCTCCGTGCCACCCATGCGACAGAGTCGGCGAAGTCCTCGCGAGCAACACGAAACTTCATGGTTCCAAGCTCCATCGCCCCGGGGGATCCTCTCTCGATCGTGGTCATCGACAAGTCTTACGAGTCTGACACACGGTCCCGACTCCACTGCTCGGCGTCGGGGATGCGGCTCCACGGTAGGCGCTCGAGCCCTGCTTGGAAAGCCGGACGTGTTGTGACGACGCGACTCTCGAGGGCCTGTGGACTCGAGGGATCCACACACCTGTTTTGAAAGAGTATTTCTGAGAAGAATTCACAGAAGTAGTAATAGGTCCTGTGGAATCTGTGGACGAACAACCGTCTAGGCTGGTGACGCGGCCTTCTCGAGCGGTCCGACTCGAGGATGGACTCGAGGAATTCTCGAGGATGAATGTGGACTCCTCGAGACTGTTCTAGTTCTGTCCACCGTTCGTCCACAGAGATTCCACGTTCTGCACACCGTTGTCCACAAGTGTGAGTGTGCCTTCTTTCTCGAGATCCGGGACGAAATCGATGGGTTACCCACAGTCTGTGGACAGAAAAATCGGGAGCGTCGTGTCGACGCTCCCGATTCGTGAGTGGTCCTGCAGGGTGCCTCGCTACCGCTTCGAGCGCTGCTTGATGCGGGCCGTGAGCTCCTGCACCTGGTCGTAGATCTTGCGCCGTTCGGCCATTTCCTTGCGAATCTTCTTGTCCGCGTACATGACTGTTGTGTGGTCGCGTCCGAATGTCTGGCCTATCTTCGGCAGCGACAGGTCGGTGAGCTCACGGCACAGATACATGGCGATCTGCCTGGCCTGGGCCAATGGGCGTGCCTTGCCCGGTCCGCACAGGTCGTCGATCGAGATTCCGAAGTACTCGGCACACACCGCCATGATCGTCGAGGCGTTGATCTCGAGTGCCGTCGAATCGGGCATCAGGTCGCGCAGCACCACCTCGGCGAGGGTCAGGTCGAGGGGCTGCCTGTTGAGGGAGGCGAACGCCGTGACCCGGATGAGTGCACCCTCGAGTTCGCGGATGTTCCGTTCGATCCGGCTGGCGATGAGCTCGAGCACATCGTGGGGCACGTTGAGCCCATCCATCCGCGCCTTCTTGCTGAGGATCGCGATGCGCGTCTCGAGTTCGGGCGGCTGGACGTCGGTGATCAGGCCCCACTCGAACCGGGTTCGCAGCCGTTCCTCGAGCGTGGCCAGCTGCTTGGGCGGACGGTCCGAGGAGACGACGATCTGCTTGTTCGCATTGTGGAGAGTGTTGAAGGTGTGGAAGAACTCCTCCTGGATGCCTTCCTTGCCTTCGATGAACTGGATGTCGTCGACGAGGAGGATGTCCGTCTCGCGGTACCGACGTTTGAACGCGACCTTGCGGTCGTCGCGCAGGCTGTTGATGAAATCGTTCGTGAACTCTTCCGTCGAGACGTACTTCACCCTCATCCCGGGGAAGAGTCGCTGTGCATAATGCCCCGCGGCGTGCAGGAGATGTGTCTTGCCTAGGCCGGACGCACCCCAGATGAAGAGGGGGTTGTAGGCGCGGGCCGGCGCTTCTGCAATCGCCACGGCGGCAGCGTGTGCAAAGCGGTTCGACGCACCGATGACGAAGGTGTCGAACGTGTACTTCGCGTTGAGGCTGCTGCTACCGATCGCCGGCGCTTCAGGCGGCGGCGGCTGTGTGAAGTACGACGGCCAGGACTCGCGCACCGCGGTGAGGGCCTCGTGGTCGTCGTCGACCTCGTCGACATCCCCGTGATCGGGTTCGAGAGGCTCGTGGTCGTATCCGGGTCCGAAACGGCGATGGTAGGGACCCCTGATGTCTCCGGGAGTCATTGCGTCGCGGGGCGTGCGCCGTTCCCTCGGTTCTGTCTCGCGACGTGCGGTTTCGCGGTGTTTGGCCTCACGCGAGGTGGGTTCTGTCGGAAGCCCCTCGAGAGGCAGTGTGTCGCGGGGTTCGGCGTAGGGATCCTCGGCGGGGTCGTCGATTCGTTCGCGGGGTTCGACGCGGACGCCGAGCCCTTCCACTCCCTGCCCGAGATTGCGGTTGAGTACCCGAAGGATGGGCTCGCGCAGATCACGCTCGATCGATTGCTGCGCCAGGGTGGACGGCACCGAGAGCAGTGCGAATCCCTGGGCCAAGGTGATGGGTTTGACGAGGTTGAGCCATGCTTTCTGGCTCTTCGACAATCCACCGTTGTCCACGGTGAGCTCGGAAACGACGTCCGCCCACACATCGGCAAGCGCGTTAGGCTCGTCGTTCACGAAGCTTCCTCCCACAGAGTCGACCGGATTTCCACATGATTATCCACAGGTGTGGACAACCAGGGGAAATCACCCGGTCGGGCTGGGGATGAATGCTCGAGTTGTGTGCAGAGCGCAACCGCATATGTCATCGGCGAATACCGGCTGCGGTGGCCACTCGTGTATCCAGCGTGGCACACGATGGCCGGGTGGCAGCGAACCCCCTCGACGCCATGTGAGGAAGCGTACCGCACAGTGACCGCAGTCACGTGGAATCTCGGGGAGGATCGGTGAAATTCGGATCGGCGTGTCGGGTTGCGCGATCCACGCCATCGCGGTTTGATTTCGCGCCCGGACCCGAGTAGCCTCGAACAGTCACTCGTACTGCAGTGGCTGGTCCGCGCTGTGTCACAGCGCGCGGGTCATGCGAAATTCCGTACACGTTGGACCAATGGCGCCTCCTGGTGCCGCAGATTATCGAGGAGTGTTGACCGTGGCCAAGGGCAAGCGGACGTTCCAGCCGAACAACCGACGCCGCGCGCGCGTTCACGGCTTCCGTCTCCGGATGCGGACCCGTGCGGGCCGCGCCATCGTGACAGCGCGTCGCCGCAAGGGCCGCGCTTCCCTCACCGCCTGATCCCGTTACCGGGAGCTCGGGGTGTTACCTGAGCCGTATCGATTGCGGCGCCGTTCGGACTTCTCCGAAGCCGTGCGTCGTGGTCGTCGTCAGGGGCGCCGAGATCTGGTTGTCCACGCTTTGCAGCGGGAGCAGCCGGTTTTCGTGGTGAGTGGTGTCGACGGTCCTCGTTTCGGACTCGTCGTGAGCAAGGCTGTCGGGCCGGCGGTGATTCGACATCGAGTCGCGCGCCGGCTTCGTCATATCTGCGTCGAGCTCGTCGAGTCGATTCCTGAAGGCACCGATGTGGTGTTGCGTGCGCTGCCGGGAGCAGCCACCGCCGAATCCCGCGATCTCGAACGGCAGGTCCGCTCCGGATTGACGCGGCTCGGGGTTCTCGAGAGCGAGGAGCGGCAGTGAACTCACCCGGGTGGAGTGTTGCGCTGCGGTCTGTCCGCACCGCGCCGGCTCGGGCATTGATCTTCTGTATCGAGCTCTATCGCGTCTACGTGTCGCCTACTCGGATGCCGACCTGCCGATTCTTTCCGACGTGCAGCGAATATGCCGTAGATGCGCTTCGGACGCGGGGTGTCGTCGTGGGTTCGGTTCTGACGGCTGTGAGACTGCTCAAATGTGGACCCTGGCACCCTGGTGGTTGGGATCCGGTGCCGGAGCGCCGACACCGACATTCTCCAGCGGGTACCTGAGCGGCGACTTCAAGACCTGAGACCGACGCCGCTGCGTGGCGATCATGGACGACCAGAGGAGTACCTAGAGCCGTGCTCGACTTCATCTACTATCCCGTGTCCTGGATCCTCTGGGTCTGGCACAAAGCCTTCTCGTTTGTGTTGGCGCCCGACAGTGGTCTGACGTGGACACTGTCCGTGGTGTTCCTCGTCTTCACACTCCGAGCCATCCTGTACAAGCCGTTCGTGAAGCAGGTGCGCACGACGCGTCAGATGCAGGAACTGCAGCCGCAGATCAAGGCGCTGCAGAAGAAGTACTCGAACGATCGTCAGCGGCAAGCAACCGAGATGCAGAAGCTGCAGAAGGAACACGGCTTCAACCCGCTGATGGGTTGCCTGCCGATGTTGCTGCAGGTACCGGTGTTCATCGGTCTCTTCCACGTGCTTCGCTCGTTCAACCGGACGGGGACAGGGTTCGGTCAGCTCGGCCTGACACCCGAAGAGAACGCGCAGCTCGGCAACTACGCTTTCAGCCCGGACGACGTCCAGTCGTTCCTCAGCGCCCGTATCTTCAATGCGCCGATCTCGTCGTGGATCACCCAGCCGATGGAATCGCTTCAGGCCTTCACCGTCGACGGTGGTGCCCTGCCGTCGCGGTTGGATATCGCGGTTGTGGCCATCCCGCTCATGGTGATCGCGGGTATCGCCACGCACTTCAACTCGCGTGCATCGGTGGCCCGGCAGAGCGCACAGGCCGCGGCTGCTCCCCAGGCCGCAATCATGAACAAACTCGCGCTGTATGTGTTCCCACTCGGCGTGATGGTCGGCGGCCCGTTCCTTCCCATCGCGATTCTCCTCTACTGGGTGAGCAACAACGTCTGGACCTATGGTCAGCAGCACCTCGTCTTCCGCAAGATCGATCATGAGGAAGAAGAGAAGCGTCAGGCGGCACTCGCACGCCGGAACGAGAACGCACCCAAGCCGGGGGCACGCCCGACCAAGAACAAGAAGAAGGGCGGCGCCGCAGCTGCTGCAGGCGCTGATGCCGAACCTGCGTCCGAGGATTCCTCGAATGATGACACCACGGCACAGGCCGGAGACGTGTCGCTGAAGAAGCCGGATGCACAGGGCACCGGGAAGGCTTCCGGCCCGAGCACACCGAAGCCCGGCAGTCGTCCCAAGAACTCCAAGCGCAAGCGGCGCTGACCGAAGTAGAAGAGAGCTGAATATGGCCAGTGACCTGGACAAGGCACAGGAGGACCTCGAGGTGATTACCGAGCCGCGAGATGCAGAACTCGACGCGGACGATGACGATGATCTGATCGAAGAGGGCGAGATCGCCGGCGACTACCTCGAACAGTTGCTGGACGTACTCGACTTCGATGGCGACATCGACCTGGATGTCGAGGGTGACCGTGCGGTGGTCAGCATCGATGGTGGCAAGGATTTGTCCAAGCTGGTTGGGCGGAGCGGCGAGGTTCTGGACGCGCTCCAGGAACTCACTCGACTGGCAGTCCAGCAGGCCACCGGTGAACGTAGCAAGCTGATGCTCGATGTTGCCGGCTGGCGCGCGGGTAAGCGCTCCGAACTGAGTGCTCTCGGAACGTCGGCAGCGAAGCGGGTTCTCGAGTCGGGTGAGCGCGAGGAGCTGACTCCCATGACGCCGTTCGAGCGCAAGATCGTGCACGACGCCGTTGCCCAGATCGACGGCGTGTCCAGCGAGAGTGAAGGCGCTGAGCCCAATCGGCGAGTCGTCATCATCCGAGACTGATCAGCAGCTGATCGAAGAGGAGCCCGGGCCGGCCCGGGCTCCTCTTTTTCATCGATAGGCTTGTTCAGCGGTAGGCGCCACGGGTTGGTTGGACCACCGTTTGTTGCACTACCCGTCTACGGGAGAGGATGTTTCACGTGGAACACGACGAGTCCGACCTTCTCGCAGTTGCTCACCGTGTCTTCGGCAACCGATTCGACCTCGCGCAGCGCTACCATGAGTCGTTGTCGACGGACGGCGTCGAACGCGGACTCATCGGGCCGCGCGAGGTACCGCGGTTGTGGGAGCGACACATCCTCAACTGCGCTGTGCTCGGTGAGTTGATCGAAGAGGACGAGAGTGTTGTCGATGTCGGAAGTGGCGCAGGCCTTCCGGGGATCCCGCTTGCCATCGCCCGCCCCGATCTTCGAGTGACACTTGTCGAGCCGTTGCTGCGTCGTTCGGTGTATCTCGCGGAGTTCGTCGAGACACACGAACTGGGGAACGTGCTCGTGGTGCGCGGCCGCGCCGAGCAGCCCGGTGTGGTTCAGGAAGCGGGCGGCGCGGACGTAGTGACGTCGCGGGCGGTGGCTCCGCTCGCCAAACTCGCCAAGTGGTCGTTGCCGCTGATTCATGAGGGTGGGAGAATGCTCGCACTCAAGGGAAATTCCGCGGCCGAAGAAATCGATCGCGATCGTGACGAGCTTGCAAAGCTCGGCGCAGGAAACCTCGAGGTACTCGAGTGCGGTGCCGATCTCCTCGAGGTTGCAACACTCGTGGTGAAGGCAGAGCGGATTGCGAAGCCGCAGCGACGCCGCAAGCGATGAGCCGTTTCACGTGAAACGTGCGACCGGGCCCCTCCCCTCCCCCGCTGGAGCGGAGGGGTTTTCTTGGCTCTCGAGTCGGAGAGGAATCCCGGATATCGAATTCGGTGGTACTCGAGTCCGAATTCGAAGAATATCGGCCTTGCGGGAGGGTGATGAGATACCCGAGGCAGTTTCGTCACAGTGACAGTTGTTGCGCCCGCTTCTTGCCGAGTTCCTGTGATTCAATGAAATGCGTTGCCGAGTAGCCAAATTCGAACAAGATATTCTCAAATTTATTGCATTGCAATAAGTTTCATCCAGCGGGACCGTCGAATGGCAACGAAGGTTGGAACCCTCCTCCCGACCCGGGCCTCGCGGGGTGATGTTTCACGTGAAACGAAGGGTGCGCCGTAGCCCTCCCCGACGTTTCACGTGAAACAATCGGGTCCACGTTTCACGTGAAACGTGGACCCGATGAGGTGTCGACGGTACCTCCGAGAATTCTTTTGACATACTTGATCGCGAGCGGAGAAGTGGATACGCGAAGCGTGTCAGGGACGCACGTTCATGGATCCCAGCTCGAGCATCACCCTTGCGAGTCCACGTCTTCGTCTGCAAACCGCCGCGCACAGTGAGTATCGGACGCGTGAAGGATGTAGCGTGCGAACCGAGCGGGTCTACGTTTAAGGAGCGTTCTATGTCGGGTGGATCTGAATCCGCTGTTTCACGTGAAACCGAGGCCGTCAACGACGACGATTTCTTCCCGGTCCCCGTCGACAGCTTCCCGTCGATGGATACTCCGATCGGTGCGGCCGCTCATCGCGCGAGTCAGGTTCTGCACCCCAGCGAGGCGAATGCGCTCCCCAAGCCACGCGAACGTCGCGTCCTCACCATTGCGAACCAGAAGGGCGGAGTCGGTAAGACCACTACCGCCGTCAACCTCGCTGCTGCCCTCGCAGTCCAAGGACTCACCGTCCTCGTCATCGATCTCGATCCCCAAGGCAACGCGAGTACGGCATTGGGAGTGCCGCACCACTCGGGAATCGCGTCGAGTTACGAGATCCTGCTGGGTGAGGTGACTGCCGCAGAGGCGGTGCAGCAGAGCCCGCACAGTGAACGACTCTTCTGCATCCCGGCGACGATCGATCTGGCAGGTGCCGAGATCGAACTCGTCTCGATGGTGGCCCGCGAGAACAGGCTCCGAAATGCGGTCACCAAGGAAGCCCTGGGCGACCGCGAGTACGACTACATCATCATCGACTGCCCGCCGTCGCTGGGACTGCTCACGGTGAACGCGCTCGTAGCTGCGAAAGAAGTCCTCATTCCCATCCAGTGCGAGTACTACGCACTCGAGGGTGTCGGCCAGCTTCTCCGCAATATCGAGCTCGTTCAGTCGCACCTCAACCCTGCGCTGCATGTGTCGACCGTTCTACTGACGATGTACGACGGACGGACCAAGCTCGCCGATCAGGTCGCGGCAGAGGTCCGTCAGCACTTCGGCGACGCAGTCCTTCGATCGGTGATCCCACGCAGCGTGAAGGTCTCCGAGGCTCCCGGGTACGGGACGACGGTTCTCGACTACGATCCAGGTTCGCGCGGTGCAATGAGTTATCTCGACGCAGGGCGTGAATTGGCGGCACGTGGGCTTCAGGACAATCAGGGGAACCGATGAGTGCGACACGTAAGGGTGGACTCGGGCGAGGTTTGGCGGCATTGATCCCGACGGGCCCGCCTGTCGAGACACCCGACGACGCTGCAGCGGCTACGGGTGCTGCAACCAAGACGGACACTTCGACGCAGCCCGACGCCGAGGGGGGCGCTGCGCCCGCTGCCGCGAAGAAGCCGCCACTGATCAAGACGACGCTCACGCGGCGGCCGGGCGGAACCTCCGGCATGAAGATCTCGCCGTCGGGTCTCGGGACCGCAGCGGCCGATGTGATCATCGGAGACGGCAAGCCGGCCCCGTACGGAAGTGCAGACTCGGACACTCCTGGCTCGACCGGCCCAGAATCGACCACCTCGGGTCCGGAATCGAATCCGTCGGAGGAGTCGGACACGACCGAACCCCTCCCCTCCCCCACCGGGGCGGTGTACCTCGAGATCCCGATCGACCGCATCGAGCGGAATCCGAAGCAGCCGAGGCAGGTCTTCGACGAAGAGGCACTGGGTGAGCTCGTGCACTCGATTCGCGAGTTCGGGCTCATGCAGCCGATCGTCGTACGTCGGATCGACGACGATCGGTTCCAGCTCATCATGGGCGAGCGGCGTTGGCGTGCCGCTCAGCAGGCCGAGCTGCCGACAATCGCCGCGATCGTCCGCGACACCGAGGACCACGCGCTCCTCCGCGACGCGCTCCTCGAGAACATTCACCGTGTACAACTGAACCCGCTCGAAGAAGCTGCCGCGTATCAGCAGTTGCTCGAGGAGTTCGAAGTCACTCACGAGGAACTCGCCGCACGTATCGGTCGCTCGCGTCCGGTGGTCACGAACATGATCCGGCTCCTCAAACTGCCGATCGCCGTCCAGCGTCGTGTCGCGGCGGGTGTGCTCTCCGCCGGCCATGCTCGTGCGCTGCTCTCCCTCGAAGCCGGAGCGGACGCCCAAGAGGTGCTTGCGGCTCGAATCGTGGCGGAAGGCATGTCGGTACGTGCCACCGAAGAAGCCGTCGTCCTCGCGAATCGTTCCGGCGCACCCGATGTAGCGGCTCCCGCGCGGCGGAAGCCGATTCGGATGCCGGGCTTGCAGGACGTCGCCGAACGCCTGTCGTCGTCGTTCGACACCCGCGTCACCGTCAGCCTCGGCAAGAGGAAAGGCAAGATCGTGGTGGAGTTCGGCTCGGTCGACGACCTCGAGCGCATCGTGACTCTCATGGAATCGCAGAAGTCGGGCACCCAGCAGAACCCCTCTTGACTCCCCACCGGAGCAGGACGACTGTCTAGACCAGAGGTGGAGGCGAAGGAATCTCGTGTCGACACGAGTCACGCCGCTCTTGTTGAGTGGTATCGATCGGTTGCCGCGGCACTCCCGGCGGTGTGTGTTCTGGGAGATGGACCCCGACACCGTCGACGAGGCGCGTGTGTTCGCGGACCCCGAGTTCGAGAAGGAAGCGTGGTTGTCGACTGTCATGTTGCAGTGGGGGTCGTGCGCGCAGATAGCGACGGTCGGCGAGAAGGTTGCCGCATGCGCGTTCTATGCCCCGCCCAACATGGTGCCCCGGGCGCTGCTGTTCCCCACCTCGCCGGTGAGTGCCGACGCGATTCTCCTGACGACCATGCGGATCGAACCGCACGCCGAGGGGTTCGAGGTGGGTACCGACCTCATTCGAGCCGTCGTGGACGATCTCGTCCGGCGGAACGTGCGTGCGCTCGAAGCGTTCGGGATCCGAGCGGATGCCGAGGCGGATGCAGTCGGTGATACTCCCTCCGCGACGGCGGCAAACGCGTGCTCCCCTCACGAGTGCATGATCTCCGCCGATTTCCTCGAGGACATGGGGTTCGACGTGGTCGCGCCGCACCACCGCTTCCCGCGCCTGCGGCTCGAACTCGACCGTGATCACGGATGGAAGGAAGAGGTCGAGGCCGCGTTGGATCGACTGATCGAGGCCGCGTCCATCACCGTCGAGGATTTCGCCGGACGGACGACAGTGGGAGTGCAGTAGCTTTTCGCACCGGATCGAAAGGAGGGGCACCCTCGGCGAGGGTGCCCCTTCCTATTGGTGTGAGACTCAGCTCGGAGTCTCAGCGCGTCTCGGTGATCGACAGCTCTTCGGCGAGCAACTCGGCGAAAGTGTACGTCCCGGTCGGCTGGTCGTCCTGTCCGAGCAGGTACAGACGCTTGACGGCAATGAGTACTGCCTCGGCGATCGTATCGCGGTGGCGCGGGTCGGCAAGGACCATGGCGTCGTGTGCGTTGGTGAGGTAGCCGAGATCGATCTGAATTGTCGGCATGTTCGTCAGGCGCAGGAGATCCCAGGTCCGTCCGTGACTGCGGCAGTCCTGGAGAGGTGTGCGCGCGACGATCTCACGCTGGATGTACCCGGTGAGGACCTGCCCGATCATCGACTCCGAGCCGTGCGAATTGCCGTAGTGGAAGCTGGCAATCCCGCTTGCCACCGGATTCGAACTCGCGTCGCAGCGCAGCGAGATCATCAGGTCGGCGCCGAACGCGTTGGAGGTACCGGCGCGTTCGATGTCGGTGGGGTTCGCGTGGTACGGCCGCGACAGGAACGTCTCCATTCCGGTGGCCGCCATGCGTCCCTCGAGCCGACGGGCGAGATCCCACAGGATGTCGGCCTCGGAGATGGTGCCGTGCGGGCTGCGGAGAACGATCCCGTGGTGATTGCCCCCGAGGCCCGGGTCGATGACGATCCGCTTGCCGCTGAGCTGAGGGCCTGACCGTCGGACGATCTCTTCCTCACTGATGGCATGCGGCGATCCACCCGAGACACGAGTGCCGAGCAGCTCGAGTGCCCGCAGGGTCTCTGGTCCGCAGATTCCGTCGGGGGCCAGGCCGATCTCCTTCTGGAAGGAGCTCAGTCCGGCGTGGGTTCGGGGGCCGAAATACCCGTCGATCCGATCCACATAGAACCCGAGATCCTGCAGACGGGTCTGCAGTGCCGCCACATCGTCCCCGTACAGGGGCGCGGACAACTGATAGATCAGGGTGCGGGCACCGAGACGGTACGACGCCTCCTTGAGCGACCGATACGTTGCCGGACCGACGATGCCGTCGACGAGCAGACCACGCTGTTGCTGGAAGGCGCGCACGGCACCGTCGAGCTCGTGGTCGAAGACGACGTCGGAGCCGACCCACTCGTCGGTGGCTTCTGATCCTCCGTGGAGAAACCCTAATCCGGCCAGTGTGTTCCGGATCTCTGCGACAGCAGGACCGTGGTCGCCGTGACGAAGAGGGCGCATGTGTCGGGGGCCTTTCCGTGCTGACCGGAGTGCCCAGCACACGCGGGGCAGCATCGAACGGAATTGTCTCAGATGCGCCCGAGATCGATGCTCACGGGCGCACGGTCGATCCTGGGACGTTACTACAGGACCTCGTCGAGCTCCCGGAGCAACGCCGCCTTTCCCTTCGCACCGACGATGGTCTTCACGGGCTTGCCACCGGAGAACAGGATCATGGTGGGGATCGACATCACCTGGTAGTCGCGAGCCGCAGACGGGTTGGCGTCGATATCGAGCTTGGCGATGGTCAGTTTCTCGCCGTGCTCACCCGCGATTTCCTCGAGAACCGGGGCAACCATCTTGCAGGGGCCGCACCACGTCGCCCAGAAATCGACGAGCACAGGCCTGTCTGCCTGCAGTACGTCTTCGACGAACGACGAGTCGGTGATGTTGACGGTGTTTGCCATGTTGTTCTCCTGCGCAGTGATGGGGGTGGGAATCGAGGGGGACGCTCAGGCGGCGGCGATCAGGCTTCGACAGCGACCGGCTCGGACATCTGGCGGTTGGCGACGAGCCAGCGTTCAGCGTCGATGGAGGCGGAGCAGCCCGTACCCGCGGCGGTGATCGCCTGGCGGTAGGTGTGGTCGACGAGGTCTCCCGCAGCGAAGACACCGGGGACGGATGTCGCCGTTCCGGGTGCGGAGACCGACACGTAGCCCTCGTCGTCGAGATCGACCTGACCGGCGACCAGCGAGCTCCGCGGATCGTGACCGACGGCGACGAACAGACCGGTCACGGCCAGATCGCTGCGCTCGCCCGTCACGGTGTCCTCGATGACGAGGTTGGTGACGCTGTTCTCACCTTTGACCTCGGCGACAGCCGCGTTGGTGAGGAATCGGATCTTCTCGTTCGCGCGTGCGCGCTCGAGCATGATCTTCGAAGCTCGGAATTCTTCGCGGCGGTGGATGAGCGTGACGCTGCGCGCGAATCGGGTGAGGAATGTGGCCTCTTCCATCGCGGAGTCGCCGCCACCGACGACGGCGATGTCCTGATCTCGGAAGAAGAAGCCGTCGCAGGTGGCACACGCGGAGACACCGCGGCCGAGGAGCTTCTCCTCCCCCGGCACGCCGAGGTAGCGCGGCTCGGCGCCCATCGCAAGGATGACAGCGCGGGCGCTGTAGGTCTCGCCGTTCGCGACGACGGTCTTGATCGGGTCCGTCAGGTTCATTTCCTCGACGTCCTCGGTGCGGATGTCGGCACCGAAACGCAGAGCCTGTTCGCGCATCTGGTCCATCAGCTCGGGGCCCATGATGCCCTCGCGGAAGCCCGGGAAGTTCTCGACCTCGGTGGTGGTCATGAGTTCGCCACCGAACTGGGTTCCTTCGAACACGAGCGGGGAGAGTTCGGCACGCGCCGCGTAGATCGACGCGGTGTATCCGGCCGGTCCCGAGCCGACGATGATGAGGTCGTGGATCGTGGGCGAAGTCGTCATGCGAGCCTTCCGGGGTCGTGTGCTGTGGGTGGGGACGCAGTCAGCGCCCACGGTCGTCCGTGCAGGTGAGGCCACGGCCGAGCTTCAAGTATCAACACCAGGGTAAACGGTGTTGTTCCCTGCTCGCCGTGCCTCACGCCACAGTCGGTGCGGACGACCCCCGAGGTGCCCCTGGAAGGCTCGAGCGGATCGGTTGGATGTCAGACGGTTGTCGGGACGCCCTGCAACGTTCTGCGGATGACGCAGTGGGTGCCGGTGTAGATGGTCGGCATGCACTTGTTGCAGTGGATGCACAGACCCTCGCGAGCGGTGGCGTTGTGGAACTTGTTGACGACATCCGGGTCGCGCAGCAGTGCCCGGCCCATCGCGACGAACTCGAATCCTTCGTCGAGCGCGGTCTCCATCGTGTCGAGACGGTTGATCCCGCCGAGCAGGATCAGGGGCAGCGACAGTTCCGTCCGGAATTGCCGGGCCATGGGCAGGAAGAAGGCCTCCTCGAATGGAAGCTTCGGAAAGATCCTCGGACCGTAGAACTTCAGTCCCCATCCGACGACCTTGGCCTGCGATGCGACGAATTCCTTCATCGGAACGTCGCCGCGGAAGAAGTACATTCCGTTCAGGAGTGAGCTGCCGCCCGTGAGCTGCATCGCGTCGATGTGGCCGTCGGCTTCGATGAGCTGTGCCATCGGCAGCGATTCGTCGAGCCACAACCCCTGGGGGACGCCGTCGGTCATGTTGAACTTCGCGATGACGGCTGTCTTGTCCCCCACTGCGCGTCGCACGGCCTCCAGCACCCGGCGCGGATATGCGGTGCGGTTGGTGATACTGCCGCCGTAATGGTCCTTGCGCTTGTTGAGGTTCGGGCTCATGAAGGAGCTCAGGAGATAGTTGTGTCCGAGGTGGACCTCGATGGCGTCGAATCCGGCGTCGACCGCGTTGCGGGCCGCGGATGCGTAGGACTCGACGATGTCGTCGAGTTGTCGGAGCGACGCGCCGCGAACGAGGCCCATTGCGGGTGCGCTGATGCGTGTCGACGGAGCGATGGTGCTCATGCCGTTCGAGATCTGGTTGGCGACGAGGCCGGCGTGGCCGATCTGCGCGGATGCGAGTGCTCCTTCGGCGTGCACGGCATCGGTGAGGCGTCGCAGGCCGGGAACGGATGCGCTGTCGAGAACGAGGGTGTCGCGGTGGACGCGACCGCTTTCGGACACCGAGCAGTAGGCGACAGTGGTCAACGCTGTTCCGCCGCGCGCGACTTCTGCGTGGAATTCGACGAGTTCGTTGCTGACTGCTCCGCGAGGCATGACGCCTTCGAACGTGGCGGCCTTGATGATTCGGTTGCGAAGGGTGAGCGGTCCGAGCCGGGCAGGCTCGAAGACTGTGGGTCGCGGCGAAGTCATACCCCTACTTTCGATGCCAGCGGTACCATAATTAGGATCCGACTATAGCGTGTGTGGCACCACTGACGCCATGATCCGTCCGAAGAGAAATACAGGCTGTATGTCCGATGCTGCTCCCGGGCGCCCCCGCGACCCTCGAATCGATGCCGAAGTGCTGGCCACTGCCCGCGAGATGCTCATCGAGGTCGGCTGGGACGGAATGAGTATGCGTGCACTCGCTGCGCGTGCCGGTGTCGGCCGGTCGACCCTGACGCGCCGCTGGCCTACCAAGGCGCACCTGGTTCTCCACGCGTTGCTCGGATCCGCACCCGATCTCGAGCCGTACACGGGCATCGATCGTCGCGGCTGGATCGAATGGGTCGTCACCGGCAGTGTGGAACTCTTCTCACGCCCCGAGGTGCGTGCTGCCCTACCGGGCCTGCTCACCGCACTGCGGGACCACGACGACCTCCGGAACACGCTGTGGCGCACGTTCAGCGGACCGAGCACTGCCTTGTTCGCCGGCGAGACCGATCACGATTCCGAAGTCGATGCGCGCGCGATCCTGGTGATGGCTGCCGGCTCGGCGCTCTTCGCGGGGCTGATCGCCGCAGAGGACGACACCCCGGAGCTACGCGCGAGAATCCTCGAGTTGCTGCTCCCCGCGGCCGAAGCCTGACCGACCGGCATCACCCCAGAACCTCGACCTGGATCGTCGCTGGATCGTCTGCTGCGCACCGAGTGCCCACCACGAGCGCCGTGATCTGCGGTGCCTGAGGCCCGCCGAGCAGGATCGCGACGGCATCGGAGTTGCCCACCCGGATCTCCCGCGACCCGAGAACCGGGCTGTCCGGGTGGAAACCGTTCGCCGACAGGCACCCTCGCAACCGCACTTCTTCCGACAGCGGGCCGAGTCCGGTGGAGCCGACGAGTTCTCGCAGGGACGCTGGGGTGAGCGTGTTCTGTCCAGGAGTGGAACCATCCTGCGAGGGTGGGACGCCGGATGCGAGCGGCGGTCCGACGGTGTCGTCGGCGACACCGATGTCGCGGAGGACGAGAGCGAACACGACCGCGAGGGCCGCCGCGGCACCGATACCCGCGATCGCAAGGAGTCGTCTGTTGCGGCGTGATTCCCCGTGGTGCTCGAGACCGTGCAGCGTCGCGTCGAGACGCGCTGCGACATCGGGCGGTATGGGTTCGGTAGCCGGCTCCTCACCCCACGTGCGTAGTCGTGCCTGCACGGCGTCGAGCCGGTCTATCACAGCCATGGCATGGTGGTCTTGCCGCACCAGCGGCCACAGGCGCTGGGCGAGCTCGTCGTCCAGCGCTCCTGCGTGGAGATCAGCGAGTAGATCGTCGGAGTACGGCGGACGTGGAAACTCGTCCTCGTTCATGCGCGGTTCTCCTCGGCGACTCGGGTGCCCTCACCAGAGTAGGACGTACGCGGCTCACGATCGGTTCCCCCTGAATCGAAGGTCGGCGAGAACGAAGGCAAGTTTCTTACGGCCGCGTGCGCATCGGCTCTTGATCGTGCCCTCGGGGACGCCGAGTCTGCGGGCCGCTTCCTTCACCGAATAACCTTCGACATCGACGGCCACCACGGCGGAGCGCTGATCGGGTGGGAGCGCGAACAACGCAGCCTCGACATCGAGGGTGAACTCGAGATCGGAAATCCGGTCGCGAACGTCGCGGATCTGTTCGACGTCATCGGGATAGCGGGCAGCGATCGGACGTACTCGGTTGCGGCGGATGCGATCCAGGCACGCGTTGACGACGATGGAGTGCAGCCAGCTGAGCACTGCGGCGTCGTTCCGATACGTGGAGGCCTTCCGGTGGGCCGAGATCATTGCGTCCTGCAACGCGTCGGCTGCGTCCTCGTCCGAATAGCTCGTGCGCTTGGCCACCTGCCACAGATGGTCACGGTGCCGCGACACCAGCGTCCCGAACGCATCCCGGTCCCCTCCGACATGCGCCGACAGCAGCTCGGCGTCCGACATCTTTCCGATGTCGGGCACAGCGATTTTTGCGATCCCCCCGAAAATTCGCACGCGCGGATGGTATCCGATTTGTCGGATGATTCCCCGCGGTGCGGGGTCCTACTGCGCAGCGGTGAAGGTGACCTCGGAGATCGAACTCTTGTGGCTGCCGCCGCTGGTGCTCAGATCAGTGATCCACAGCAACACATGCGACGTGCCCCCATCCGCTTCGACCGGAATCTCGGTCTCCCCCGAACCCAGTGTGGCAGAACCGATCACCTGGGTCTGATCGAGAGACGACTGCGCCGACGGTGCACTCCGCACCTCGAGCACCGTGCCGGGCGAATCGGTGGTGACGGTCACCGACGACAACGTGGATGTGTCGGCGAGCGTGACCAGCAGGCCCACGCCGTTCTTCAACGACGGGAAGGGATCGAAATAGGCGTCCGTGCTCCATTCGGTGCTCGGATCGCCGTCGATGGCCTGCGACGCCGTCGCAGGAGAATCGGGAGTCCCCTGCGGTGAGAACACCTCGACCGCCGTCGCGGCGACGGGTCCGGCCGCTACTGGAGCCACGGCCCCGCCGGCTCCGTCGGTCCCTTCGCCGTCGCCCGGCGTCACCGGAGCTTCGGATGTCGGTGTGAGCCCGAAATCCTGGCTGGTCAACGGCGCGTCGCTGGTATCTCCTGCAAGAAGATTGGTGATCCACCAGCCGATCAGCGCGAGGATGATCACGGTGACGATGCCGAGGCCGACGAGCGCCATGAGCATCCGTTCGGAATGCTTCTTCTTCTGCGCGAGCGCTTCCGGGTCTGCGAGCGCATGGGTCTCGGAGGCTGCCGTGCGCTGTCCGAGCCGCAACGCGGGCATCATGTCGGTCTTCTGATCGACCACCGACGCCTGGTCGAGGATGTGCTGCACCGTCGCCGCCGTCCGAATACCGCCGTCGGTGGACAACGCACGTACCGCGACCGCAGAGATCTCGAACGGAACGTCCGGACGGATCGCACGAGGCTCGACGGGAACACCGTCGGGACCGCGCTCGGCGATCGGCATCCCACCGACAGTGCCGCCACCGCGGGTCGGAGCCTTGGGGACACCCGGGATACCGGGCTCGTCGAGCGGCCAGCGACCGGTGATCAATCCGTACAGTGTTGCGCCGAGCCCGTGGACGTCGGAGATGGCGTCGGCGTCCGAGAAGGTGGCAGGGAACGCGAGCACTGCGTCGCCCGCGACACTGATGCGGATCCGGTCGGGGTGGTCGATCGACAACGCGCTTCCACCTCGGTGGGTGGCCTCGGCGGCGGCGGCGAGCGCCCGCACGGCACGAGCCGCGCCGATCGGTGATGGATCGGTGGTCGACATCTCCTTGAGCGACCGGCCCGGCGTCCACTCGGCGACAACGATGCCGCCCGAGCTTCCACGCACGACGTCGAGCACACGCGCGAGACCCGGCGAGTTGATGCGTCCGAGTCGCAGCGAGCGAGACAGCACGGCCTGTGGAGAGTCGGGTCCGGTGGCATCGGAGGCCCGCTGGTCGGCGTCGACGAATGTCAGAGCCACTTCACGGTCGAGCTTGACGTCGAGCGCTTGCCAGAATCGCAGTCCGCGCGCGCCTCCATGAGGCGCGAGCAGCCGATAGCGGCCTCCGGCGACCGACGCGCCCGCGATGAGGTCGGGTCCGCGCATCGGCCGACGAGGAGCGCTGCCCGACACGCGAACAGGCGGCAGCTGCGGCGAACCGATCGGGATGACGCCCGTATCGGTGTGGGGATCGCGCGGCGGCGGAGCGGCATTGGGGTTCTTTGCCCCGGGTGCGGGGGTACGGTTTGCTGCGCCCACCTCGCCGGCGGTGGCCTTCGTGCCTTCGGCAGCGGGGCCGGCGTTGTTCCGATTCGCTGAATCGAGCGCGGACTTGCCGGCAGCGTGGTCGTCGCTCACCCTTACTCCTTCGTTGTCGACTCGTCCGCCCTCTGTACGGAGCCGGGGATCGCCGGGAGCCACGAAGTATCGCGGTCCACGCCGCCCGGGTCGAATCTGTTGACCAGGGTACGGGAGTTGTGCCCGGTGATCGTCGGGACGGGGCAAGTCCCGAATTGCGGGAATGACCTCTGTGATGGCGTCGTACGGCCCGACTCCGTACTCCCCGTAGTCGATACGTGGGAGCACAACCGTGCGCTCCAAGTCGGTTTCGGGGTAGTCGTAGCGTCGGGGGGTGGGGAGCGGCCCGGTCGGCGGCGGTGTCCTCGGATCGGTGCCGGCACCGGCGGATCCCGGCGTGTCGTCCGGTGCGACACCGCGCAGCGCACTCACCTTGCGTCGGATCATGGCTTCGATCGAGAGGATCTCCGGAACCTTCAGCAACCACATGCCGACGAGGGCGACCAGGATCATGAGGACCCCGGTGATCCCGACCCGCACGAAGGAACCGAGACCGCCGAATCGCTCACTCAGCGCGTCGAGCTGCAACAACCTGTCGGCGATCAGCACCACTCCGGCGGCGGTTGCCGACGCGAACACCACGTGCCAGACCGTCCGTCCGACATTCGCCATCTGCAGGTCGCCGAGGGTGCGATGCAGCAGGAATCCACCGATGAACGCGCCGACCGTGAACGCCACACCTGTCGCGACACCGAGGAGCACGACGACCTGGCTGCCGTCGCTCGCGATGAGGGGCGCCAACGCGGACAACCCGATCTTGACAGCGGTGATGCCCAGAATGATCCATGTGGGCGTCCACGCCTGCTCTCTCGCGTAGAACACCCGGAGGTGGATCAGCACGAGCGAATAGGGGATGAGTGTGAACGCAGACCAGCTCACTGCCTGCCCGAGCAGCTCGGCGTTCGCGCCGCCGAAGTTGCCGTAGCCGTACAGGGCGGCGCCGATCTGCGGACCGGCGATCGTGAGGAAGGTGACGATGGGGATCAGCGAGATCATCGTCAGGCGGGTCGCGACGGAAAGATCGTCGACGACGGCGGGCGTGTCGCCGTCGGCGGCATTTCGGCTCAGTCGCGGCATGATCGCGGTGAGCACGGTGACGCCCAGCACGCCGTACGGCAGCTGCAGAAGCAGCCACGCATTGTTGTAGATGGCCGGACCGGCCTCGTCGGCCCCCGACGACACCCGGGTCGCGAAGACCATGCCGGCCTGGCTGATCAGCACGTACATGATGATCGCCGCAGCCATACCGCCGAATTGGCGGAGCCGGTCGTCGAGTCCCCACAGCGGTTTGAGGTTGATACCTTCGCGCCGTAGAGCGGGGACGAGGCACAGCGCCTGGGTGACCACGCCGAGGAGCACACCGATGCCGAGGACCAACAGTTTCGGGTCGCTCATCCGCACCGGGTCGAGGGTGATGTCGCCGGGCATCAGGTAGTACAGGACCAGCACACAGAGCACGACAACGTTGTTGCACACCGGCGCCCACGCACCGGGCTTGAACACCTGCCGGGTGTTGAGAATGCCCGTGAACAGGCCCGACATGCCGTAGAAGACGATGGCAGGCAACAGCAGATACGACAGCGCCGTGGTCAGCGACGTCGAGACCTCACCCGAGTCGTCGAGGAAGATGTGTGTCGTCAGGAGCGGGGCCGCTGCGACGGCGAGCACCGTTGCGGTGCCGAGAAGCAAGAGCGCCGCGGTGAACAGCCTCCGGATGAAGGCCTCACCGCCGTCGGGGTCCTGCCGTTCGGCGCGGACGAGGACCGGCACCACGATCGAGGTGAGCACGGCACCGAGCACGAGCTCGGAGATCATGTTCGGGATCTGGTGAGCAACCGTGAACGAGCTCGCGACCCCCGCGCCGAGCAGGGTGAGGATGAGCAGTTGCTTGAGGAAGCCCGTGATGCGGCTGATCAAGGTGGCGATCGCGATCGATCCGGTCGCCGCGAGCAGGCTCTGGGCCTTGCCGGACCGAGCCGATCCGGTGATGTCCGGCGACGTCGTCGGACCCTGAGGCCCCGTCGGTCCCTGAGACTCACTGTGACCGGTGGTGCCCCCGGTACCGGTGCGGGTGGGGTTCCCGGTCATTGCTCTCCATATCCTTCATCGGCCGGATCCGGCTCCCCCCGGAAACGGTGCAGAAGTCGCCGCCCCGCCAGGAACAACAGAAGTGCCCCCGCACAGCCTGTGACGATGGCGAGAACCTGGCCGTATGCATTGGAACGTACCGTGACCTGGGTGGGGCTGCCGAGTGGCAGACCGGACTCGGTCGTCAGCGCGAACTCGACCTCGATCTTCCTCGAGTCGCTGATCTCGGCGGGCACGGTCAGTGTGCGGCTACCCCTCGGCGGAAGCTGCGTGGGTCCGATGTCGGTGATGTCCATTGCACTGGGAACGTCGACATGCAGCCGGACGGTGATACCCACGGGCAGATCGTTGCGGGCCACGAGCAGCAGCGGGCTCTGTTCCGACGTGAGGGTGAAGACACCGCCCGGTGCGAGCACCGTGACCGACTCGAACATCCGATCGACGGCCTCACGGGCTTGCGTCGCTCGCTGTTCGGCCTCTGCAGCCGCCGCGTCCGGATCGGTTCCGCGTCGCCCGGCGAGCGTCATCGAGCGCAGCATGTCGTTCCGCAGCGGTGCGGTGTACGCACTCGGGGTCAGTTGGGCCTGCGGGTCTTCGACGAAGGCGTCCTCGAGTCCGTCGAGACGAGGCATCTGCGCCGACGCCTCATGGACCACCGACGCGGGCGCACCGTCGGTGATCGCCTGCTCCGGATACGTCAGCAGTGACGCGACCGGGTCACTGCCGGTCGCCGCTGCGGCGGAGACCATCTCCTGGAACGGCTGCACCGTCGCGAGTCCCGATCTCATCAGCGTCGACACCATGGACAGGGTCCGAGCAGCATCGTCGGCAGATGCCGACCACACCTGTGGTGGCGCGAGTACCACCGAATTCGGTCCGGCGGACGGCGCCGATTCCGACGACGAGTTGAGGGCAGGCCAGGCGATGGCACCGAGCGCGTCCTGGAGCCGGGCGGTCGTCGAGTCGTCGGTGAGGGTGTAGCGCGACGAATCGGGTACGTACGACGGGGTCTGCGGTTCGTCCCCCATCGCGGCCAGCGCGGCACCGGCGGCGCTGTCGAACAGGCCCGCTGTCAGGCCGTCCACACCGCTGATCCGGACAACCGCCGCGCTGGGATCCGCCTTCTGCACGGCATCGTCTGCGAGCAACGCGGTCGCCGGCCCGTTCGCAGCGATCATCGCGCCGGCCTTCTCGGTGAGCACACCGGAGTCGGGCCAGATCACCGACGCCACAGAGGAGATGCCCAGCGTCGAATCGATGATCTCGGTGGGTGAGTCGAGTGCGGATTCGATCAGTGATGCGCTGCCGGTCTCGGCGAGCGCCGTCAGATCTACCTGCGCATACGGAACGGAGGTCGTGCACATCTGTGCGGACAGGGTCCGCAGCCGCTCGAGCCACGCGATCGCCGCGTCGGTGCCCGTGCCGGGGTGTGCGTCGCCGGTCGGATCGGCGGGATCGGCCACCACCAGATAGTTGCGGGTCATGTTCGCGACCGTGACCAGCAGATCCGGGTCGATCGCGAGACACATCGCGTTCGCGACCTGCTCCTCGTTCTCCACCGCGTCTTCCGCGACACGGAGCAGACCGTCGAGACGACCTTCGGCGAGGGAGGTCGCAAGGTCGTCGTCGACGAGACGGACGGGTTCGGTCGCCGATCCGGGCACTCCCGCAGCTATCCGCGGCCGATCGGCGAGCGGCCACAGCACGGTCGTCGGGACGGGAGTCGATCTTTCGGGCGGTACCGCGGGGAAATCCTTGCGCCCGGCCTCGGCGGACGTCTCCCCGAGTGAGGTCGGTCCGCTCGTGTCGGTGCTCTCGTCGGTGCTGACCTCGTCGGCGGCGGGCACCCCGAGGACGGGAAGGAGGAACCGGGCGTCGTCGAGGCGTGCCTGTCCGCCGTACTCGGGGACACCGTTGACATTGACGAGCAACGGGTACACACCGGGCGCGGTGATGTTCAGCGACGGGACGAGATCGGAGCGCAGCGGCAGGTCGAGAGTGAATTTCTCCCTCTCCCCCTGGCCGAGTCGATCGCTGACCACCTCGAACTCCCCGACCGTGTCGAATCCGGCCTGATCCAAGGTCAACGCACTGCGGAGGGTCGCAGAATCCGCGATGGCCTGTGCACGCTGCAGACGCACCCACACGTCCTCGACGTCGCGATCGCCGATGTTGGTGACAGTGCCGGTGACAGTGACGACCGGATCGCTGGTCAGCGACACCGCCGACGGGGTGACCTCGTCGATGTCGAGCTGGAGGAACTGCGGTTCGTCGGTCGTCTGTGCACTTGCGGAACCCGGAATCGGCCCGCCCAGAGCTACGAGGACCAGCGCGAACACAGCGAGGACCGCGGCGCCGGTCCGAGAGAGCACCACCGTCATCCGAGCGCGGCCCCCGGATCGTCGGCGTCTTTCAGCCAAGCGGGGTCGATGTCGGCGATGAGCTGATCCGCGATGTCGGCGAGTTTGCGTTCGTCCGCGTAGGCGAGACGTGTCCGCAACTCGGTGAGCGGCACCCAGGCCACCTCGGTGACCTCGATGTCGGCGTCGGAGAGCTCACCGCCGAGGTAACGGAGGAGATAGTGGTGGACGGTCTTGTGGACGCGGCGCCCCTCGGTCACGAACCAGTAGTCGATGCTTCCGAGCTCGGCGAGCACCCTGCTGCGCACACCGGTTTCCTCGTGGACCTCGCGCATCGCGGTCTCTTCTGCCGTCTCACCCTTTTCGATGTGGCCCTTCGGGAGGGACCACAGCAGTCGGCCGCGGCGGTCGGTGCGACCGATCAGCGCGGCGCACAGCTGGTCGGGTGGGCCGCCCAATCCGTCGACGACGAGACCGCCGGCGGACGTCTCGCGCACGGTGCGCATGCGGGCGTGCGGGGTCGCAGCCGACGAGGCCGACCCGCCGCGCACGGGTGACTTGCCGCCCGAGCCGCGCCGCCGCGGATTGCGGCGGTTGCGGTTGGCACGTTCTGCGGGCGACACCTGATCGATAGTAGTTGTAACGGCCACCGTGCCGGTTCAACCACACGTAGGTGCCTGTCCGACCACGAGCACGGACAGCTCGGTAAAGTTCGAAGGCGTGAACTCTCCCACCACGGACGCCGATCGCCGCGCCCGATTGCTCGCCGGCGCCGACTCGACGCTGCGCGCACTTTCGGATGTCCTGGCCCCGCTCGGGGCGCGATTTGCCGAGGCGGGGTACGAGCTGTACCTGGTGGGTGGCAGTGTCCGCGACGCCGTGCTGGGGAGGTTGGGCACCGACCTCGACTTCACGACCGACGCCCGCCCCGAGCTCGTTCAGGAACTTCTTCGCGGATGGGTCGACCACCAGTGGGACACCGGCATCGACTTCGGCACGGTGAGCGCGTCGAAGGGCCTCGAACAGATCGAGATCACCACGTTCCGCAGCGACGCGTACGACCGCGTCACCCGCCATCCCATCGTCGAATACGGCACCCGGCTCGAGGACGACCTGGTGCGCCGTGACTTCACCGTCAACGCGATGGCCGTCCGGATCGGCCCCGACGGCGCCGGTGAGTTCGTAGACCCGCTCGGTGGGATGGACGCACTGGTCGCGGGAGTTCTCGACACTCCGGCGCGGCCCGAGGACTCCTTCCACGACGACCCGTTGCGGATGCTGCGCGGCGCGCGGTTCGTGTCGCAGCTCGGGTTCACGCTCACCGAGCGGGTGCACACGGCGATCGTCGAGATGGCCGACGAAATCCTGCGGATCAGCGCCGAACGCGTCCAGGCCGAACTCGACAAACTGATCCTCGGCACCTACCCCATCGAGGGCATCGACGTCATGGTCGAAACGGGACTCGCGCAGCGAGTGCTTCCCGAGATCCCGGCGATGAAGCTCGAGATCGACGAACACCACCAGCACAAGGACGTGTACTGGCATTCGCTCACCGTCCTGAAACAGGCGATCGACCTCGAGGACGGCGATCCCGATCCGGTGTTGCGCTGGGCAGCGCTCCTGCACGACATCGGCAAACCGGGAACCAAGCGCAACGAGGCGGGAGGCGGCGTGAGCTTCCACCACCACGAGGTGGTCGGTGCGAAGCTCGTTCGCAAGCGGATGCGGGCATTGAAGTACTCCAAGCAGATGATCGAGGACGTTGGTCAGCTGGTATTCCTGCATCTGCGGTTCCACGGGTACGGCAAGGGACAGTGGACGGACTCGGCGGTGCGGCGCTACGTTCACGACGCCGGACACCTCCTCCCCAAGCTCCACAAGCTCGTGCGCGCCGACTGCACCACCCGCAACAAGCGCCGTGCTGCGGCGTTGCAGGCCACATACGACGATCTCGAGCATCGCATCGCCGTGATCGCCGAACAGGAAGACCTCGCGCGGGTTCGTCCGGATCTCGACGGTAACGCGATCATGGAACTGCTCGGGATACCCGCCGGCCCACAGGTCGGGACGGCGTGGAAGTTCCTCAAGGACCTACGCCTCGACCGCGGGCCGCTCGAGCGGGACGAGGCCGAGGCCGAACTCCTGAAATGGTGGGATCAGCAGCCGAAGGAGTGAGTGTTTCCGTCTCCTCACACGGTCCTCCAGGCTCCGTGAGCCAGATGTCACAGGCTGCTCACCGCGTTTGATCCTGCCGCAACACCGTGTCCGCAGCATGGATGCCGGGCCATTCACGAGACGGCCCGGGCAGGAGCTGGGAATGCAGGACTCGCGCGCGTTGGTGAGGACCGCCTGCTCGTATTGCGGCGTGGGATGCGGGATGGTCCTCGAGGTCGGCGTCGACCCGAGCACCGGAGCTCGCCGTGTCCTCGATGCATACGGAGACAAGGAGCACCCCACCAACCGGGGGCGTCTGTGCACGAAAGGCGCGACGAGCGCCGCGATGCTCGCCGGGGGTGGCCGACTCGAGACCGCGCGCGTGCGTACCGAACGCGGCGCCGACCGGATCCCGGTCGCTCTCGAGACCGCGATCTCGGACACCGCGCGCCGCCTGAACGCCATCATCGACGAACACGGTCCTGACGCCGTCGCACTTTATGTGTCGGGCCAGATGTCTCTCGAGTCGCAGTACCTGGCCAACAAACTCGCGAAGGGGTTCATCGGCACCAACGGGATCGAATCGAACTCGCGGTTGTGCATGGCCGGCGCCGGCACCGGATACAAGCAGTCGTTGGGATCGGACGGCCCGCCCGGCTCGTACGAGGACTTCGACCACGCCGACGTGTTCTTCGTGACCGGCTCCAACATGGCAGACTGCCACCCGATCCTGTTCCTGCGGATGATGGATCGAGTCAAGGCCGGAGCGAAACTGATCGTCGTCGACCCCCGCCGCACCGCGACTGCCGACAAGGCCGACCTGTTCCTGCGGATCTCCCCCGGAACCGATCTCGCCCTCCTCAACGGTCTGCTGCATCTCCTCGTCGAAAACGGTCACGTGGATCGCGACTTCATCGACGAGCACACGGACGGCTGGGAGACGATGGAGGAGTTCCTCACCGACTACCCACCGGACGTGGTCGCTCGGATCACCGGAATCGACGAAGGCGACATCCGGACCGCGGCGCAGTGGATCGGCGAGGCCGGCAATTGGATGAGCTGCTGGACCATGGGGCTCAACCAGAGCACCCACGGCACGTGGAACACCAACGCGATCTGCAACCTCCACCTCGCGACCGGGGCGATCTGCCGGACCGGTAGCGGCCCGTTCTCCCTCACCGGCCAACCCAATGCCATGGGCGGACGCGAAATGGGTTATATGGGACCGGGTCTGCCCGGGCAGCGCAGTGTGTTGTCGGAGGCGGATCGCGTGTTCGTCGAAGACCGGTGGGGCGTTCCGCGCGGCACCCTGCGCACCGAGGTGGGTACCGGCACGATCGACATGTTCGAGAAGATGGCCGCCGGTGAGATCAAGGCCTGCTGGATCATCTGCACCAACCCCGTCGCGACCGTCGCCAACCGCAAGACGGTTCTCGAGGGTCTCGGGAAGGCCGAACTCGTCATCGTCCAGGACAGTTTCGCCGAGACGGAGACCGCCGACCACGCAGATGTGCTCCTGCCCGGCGCATTGTGGTCCGAATCCGAGTACGTGACAATCGGTTCCGATCGAACCCTGAATCTCATCGGACAGGCCGCCGACCCGGTCGGCGACGCAATGCCAGACTGGGAGATCATCGCCCGGGTGGCCACCGCGATGGGATTCGGCAGGGCCTTCGACTACTCGAGCGCCGACGAGATCTTCGAGGAGATCACCGGGTTCGCGAACCCGGACACCGGGTACGACCTGCGTGGAGTGACCTACGACCGGTTGCGTGAGACGCCGGTGCAATGGCCGTGCCCGCCCGGATCGGGCGCCCGCAATCCCATCCGTTATCTCAACGACGGCATTGTCCGACCACGGCTGGTCCGTGACGACGGCACTGCCCCGCGTTTCGTGTTCGCAACCCCCGACGGACGGGCCCGTTTCTTCCCACGCCCGCACGTGCCCGCCGCCGAACTCCCCGACGACGACTTCCCGCTGGTCCTCAACACCGGACGGGTGCAGCACCAATGGCACACCCTGACCAAGACCGGTAGAGTCGCCAAGCTCAACAAGCTCGAGCCCGGTCCGTTCGTCGAGGTCAACCCGGACGACGCACAGCGACTGGCGATCGCCGACGGCGATCGCGTCGAGATCACCTCGCGTCGCGGTCGTGCGGTGCTCCCCGCGGTGATCACCGACCGAGTGAGCCCGGGCAACTGCTTCGCGCCGTTCCACTGGAACGACAAGTTCGGCGAAGACCTCACCATCAACGCCGTCACCAACGACGCGACCGATCCCGCGTCGCACCAACCCGAGTTCAAGGTGTGCGCGGTCGCGTTGATGAAGGTGGAGACACCGGATCAGGTGATCGACGACCCCGCCGGGCGTGTTGCGTCGGTGATCGGTCTCGGCGACATCGAGGCACCTGTGCTCGACGAGACCGAACGAATCTACCTGTCCGGCATGCTCGCCGGGATCCGTTCGAGCGATCTCGGTGGTGTTCCGGTGCTCCCGGCATCCGCACCGTTCTCGCCCCCGAAGCGTGCCTGGATCGAGGGACTGCTGGCGGGGGTCTACTCCCGAGGACCCGAGTCCGCGGACTCTGCAGTCGAATCCGACGGCACACCGGTGGTCGTCGCGTGGGCGTCCCAGACCGGAAACGCCGAGGAACTTGCCGGAGAGTGCGCCGAGCGGCTGCGAGCAGTGGGCTGTGCGGTGCGGTCGATGTCGTTGAACGAGCTGGGTGTCGCGGGACTGGTCGTTGCTACGAATCTTCTTGTCGTTGCGAGTACCTTCGGCGACGGTGATGCCCCGGACAACGGTGGCACCTTCTTCACTGCATTGTCCGGAGACAGTGCTCCTGATCTCACAGGGCTGCGATATGCGGTTCTCGCATTGGGTGATTCGAGTTTCGACGACTTCTGCGGCTTCGGCAGAAAGCTCGACGAGCGACTGACCGAGCTCGGCGCAACCGCTCTGTTCTCCCGCGTGGAGTGCGAACCCGACTTCGAGGAACGGTCGAGGCAGTGGCTCGGCGAGATCGAGTCGCACTTCGGTGGCGCCACCGGACCTGCGCGACCCGCGGTCGCCTCCGCGCCGGTCGTCCCGTCCTACTCGCGGAAGTCCCCGCTGGTCACGCGGCTCACCCGCAACGTGTGTCTCAGCGGTGGGGGTTCGTCGAAGGAAGTGCGTCAGTTCGGGTTCGAGCTGTTCGATCCGTCCTTCGAATACAGCGCAGGTGATGCGCTCGGCGTAGTGCCCACCAACGGCCCGGACACCGTGGACGAGTGGCTCCAGGTGACCGTGCTCGACGCGGAGGCACCCACCGAGATCCCGGGTCTTCCGACGATCCCGCTTCGCGAGGCCGCGACACGGCATCTCGACATCACCAGGGTGACACCGGACCTGCTGAAGTTCGTTCAGCAGCAGACCGGCAGTGCCGAGCTCGCAAAGCGCCTCCGGCCGGGCAACAAGCTCGAGCTGCAGCGGTGGCTGTGGGGAAAGCAGGCCATGGACATCCTTGCCGAATATCCGTTCAAGGCACCGCTGGACGAATGGTTGCCACTGCTCGAACGCCTCCAGCCGCGCATGTACTCGATTTCGTCGAGCCCGAAGATCGATCCTCGGGAAGTGCAGCTGACTGTGTCGGTGGTGCGGTACAGCAACGACGGTCGAGACCGCGCCGGGGTGTGCTCGAGTTTCCTCGCCGACCACAGCAAGGGCGCCGACATTCCGATCTTCGTGCAGCGCAGCAACCATTTCCGGCCGCCGTCGTCGCCGGACACTCCGATGATCATGGTGGGCCCGGGTACGGGAATCGCGCCGTTCCGCGCGTTCCTCCACGATCGCCGGGAGTCGGGACACACGGGCCGCAACTGGTTGTTCTTCGGCGATCAGCGAATCGACACCGATTACCTGTACCGGGACGAGATCGAGGCGATGCACTCGGACGGGTTCCTCACCGAACTCGACCTCGCCTTCTCCCGGGATCAGCGACAGAAGATCTACGTGCAGGACCGCATGCGCGAACATGGCGCGCGTCTGTGGCGCTGGCTCGAGGAGGGGGCGCACTTCTACGTGTGCGGCGATGCAACGAGGATGGCGAAGGACGTGGACCTGGCCCTGCGTGAAGTCGTGCAGGCCCACGGTCGACTGGATCAGGATCAGGCCGCGGCCTACGTCGACGAACTGGTCACACAGAAGCGTTATGCACGTGACGTGTACTGAACTCCCCAGTTCCTGACCAAGATCGACGCATTTGCTCCGAGTTGCACTCGATTCGTTTACAGTCCACCCAGGAACGCTTGTGCCGCAGGATGGTCGGGGGGAGGTTTTGTCGTGGAGCTCCGGCTCGGGGACGTGTCCCAGGAAGTATCCACCGGCGACCTACCCGAATGGAACGAGGTGGATGCGCTCGTCGAGGCTGCGTATCGACGGTATCGGTCTGTCGGCGACGGCGCGGTGGCCGATTACATTCCGGCGCTTGCCGAGGCCGATCCGGAGCGGTTCGGCGTATGCGTGGTGGGTACGGACGGCGGTGTTCATTCGTCCGGTGACACGCAGATCGAGTTCTCGATCCAGTCGATCTCCAAGGCATTCGTCTACGCCCTCGCATGCCAAGAACTCGGTCACGAACTGGTCCGTGAACGTGTGGGTGTGAACAACTCCGGGGCTGCCTTCAACTCGGTCATTGCCATCGAACTCAACGACGGACACCCGATGAACCCCATGGTCAATGCGGGGGCGATTGCGACGACGGCCCTCGTGCCGGGTGCCTCTGCAGACGAGCGATGGGATGCCGTCCTGGCGGGTTTGTCCGAGTTCGCGGGGCGGCAGCTGGAACTCGACGACGCCGTATACCGGTCCGAATCCGAGTCGAATCAGCGCAACCGCGCCATCGCCCGGCTACTCGCGAGCTATGGGCGCGTCGAACTCGACCCCGACGAGGTCGTCGATGTGTACACGAAGCAGTGTTCTCTGAAAGTCGATGCACGGGACCTCGCGATCATGGGTGCGACTCTCGCGGACGGGGGCATCAACCCGCTGACCGGTCGGAGGGTCGTACCACCCGGAGTATGCCGCGACACGCTGGCCGTCCTGTCTGCAACGGGATTGTACGAACGCTCCGGTGAGTGGCTGTTCGAGATCGGATTGCCTGCCAAATCGGGTGTTTCGGGTGGCATCGTGTCGATTGCGCCCGGTAAGTGCGGAATCGGGGTGTTCTCACCGCTCCTGGACTCCGCGGGAAACAGCATTCGAGGACAGCTTGCGACAGCCTATCTGTCGAGGGTGCTCGGACTGAACATCTTCGCTTCCGCTGCGCATTCTCGACAGAAGGGGCTCTTCTGATGAGTACAGGAAAAGACACCGCGACGGTCGAACAGCGCAACTCGTGGCTTCCGATGATCGGGTTGTTCCTCGGTCAGATTCTGATGTCGTTCAACGTGGCGGCATTGCCGGTGTCGATCGGTGGCATGGTCGACGATTTCGGTGCGCCGCCGACCGCGGTGAGCACCGCCATCGTCATGTACGGAATCGGCGTGGCCGCGCTGGTGATGCTCGGTGCGAAACTCGGCCAGCGGTTCGGGTGGGTTCTCGTGTTCCGCATCGTCGTCGTCGTGTTCGCGGGTTCGTCGTTGATGATGATCTTCGCGCCCACCGTCGAGTTCGTCATTGCAGCTCAGACTCTCGCCGGGGTGTCGGCGGCGATCATCGTGCCGGCACTGGTGGCGTTGATCGCGGAGAACTATCACGGAACCCAGCAGGCGACCGCCATCGGCTCGCTGGGGTCGGCCCGCGCGTTCTCCGGGATGAGCGCGTTCCTCATCGGCGGTGCGCTCGGTTCGACCGTCGGGTGGCGTCCGGTGTTCGGGATCGTGCTGGTGGTTGCAATTGCGGTGTTCGTCTTCAGTTTCACTCTTCGCTCGGACCGGGGTAACTCGTCGGTCGAGATCGATGTGGTTGCCGCGACCCTGATCGGCGTCGCGATCGTGGTGCTGACCTTGGGTTTCAACAATCTCAACGGGTGGGGTCTGCTCATCGCTCGTGACGGAGCGCCGTTCGATGTCGTCGGCCTGTCGCCGGCACCGATCCTCATCGTCCTCGGTGTCGTTCTCGGTCAGGCCTTCCTGGTCTGGACCAGGCGCAGGGTGCAGGTCGGTAAGGTTCCGCTGGTCAGTCTGTCGGTGCTCGGCTCGTCCCGGGAGAGGGCAGCGCTCTACGCAATGTTCGTGGTGGTCGCGTTGGAAGCGGCGCTGAACTTCACCGTGCCGCTGTACATCCAGATCGTCCAGGGACGCTCGCCGTTCGACACCTCGCTGGCGATGATGCCGTTCAATCTGACGGTGTTCGTCACGGCCACCCTGATCATTCGTTTCTACAAGCGGTTCAGCCCCAGAGTCATCGGGATGTTCTCGTTCGTCCTGACGACGGCGGCCCTGGTCTGGCTTGCCTTCGTCGTGACGAACGACTGGGAGACCCTCCCCACGATCGCGGGTCTGATCGTCTTCGGGGTGGGGCAGGGCGCATTGGTCACGTTGGTGTTCAACGTGCTCGTGACCTCGGCGCCGAAGGAGCTGGCCGGGGATGTGGGCTCGATTCGAGGCACGACCCAGAATTTGGCCTCTGCTGTCGGTACCGCGGTTGCGGGAGCGATGCTGGTGACGATCCTCGGGCTCAATGTCGCTCAGTCGGTCGCCAACGATGTCGAGATTCCGGAGTCCGTCGTCGCCGAGATCGACCTCGACGACGTCAACTTCGTGAGCAACGATCAACTCCGCGAGGTGCTCAGCGCGACGAGTGCGTCACCGGCGGTGGTCGATGCGGCCGTGCAGATCAACACCGATGCACGATTGAGGGCCCTGAAGACCGGATTGCTGATTCTCGCGGGGATCAGTGCGGTTGCGATCCTCCCGGCGTCGCGGCTTCCTGCCTACAAGCCGGACGAGATTCCCGACCCGAGCCCCGAATAGACGACCCGCGCGGCTGTTGCCTCCAGCCCCTCTGTGACCGGGACTACTCCGGAGGGTTATCGAAATGTGACATGAGGTAACCTCGCTTGCGCCGCGTCGGGGACTTGGTGCGGTCTCGATCGGTCGGTACGGCACGTCCCATCCGGATCTGGGGCAACAGCCAGGCGTGCCGTACGGAGTTATGGATGTCGCACGAACTACACCATTTCACGATGGGTCTGTGGGTCTTCTTCCTGGCATACGCGACTTCGGTCGTCGGATCGTATGTGGGCCTGTCCTGCGTTCGGCAGTCGTTCAAGGACGACGGACGGAACGCCAGAATACGATGGCTCGCCACGGCGTCGCTCGCCATCGGCGGGGTCGGGATCTGGTTGATGCACTTCATCGGCATGATGGGATTTGCCGTGCCCGGCTCGGCGATCAGGTATGCCCTCGCGCCGACGCTCTTCTCTGTCGTGCTTGCGATCGGTGCGACGCTGTTCGGTCTCTGGATCGTGGACTCGCGTGCCGGGTGGAAGACGCGAGTGCCTCGTGGCGTCCCGCTCGCCGTCGGTGGACTGGTGATGGGCCTGGCTGTGAGTCTCATGCACTACAGCGGTATGGCCGCGATCAGGATCAAGGGCACGATCGAGCACGATCAGGCGTTCGTGATCGCCTCGATCGTCATCGGCGTCGTCGCGTCCACAGCCGCGCTGTGGCTGGCCGGTGTGGCGGAACGTCTTCCTGCCCGGGCTGCTGCGGCGCTGATCATGGGATGCGCTGTGGTTGCTCTGCACTACACGGGTATGGCGGGCGTGAAGGCCACGATCGATCCGAACGCCGCCGACCCCGAGGGACTGACCGTTCTGTCCCTGCTGTTCCCGGCCTTCGTTCTCGGCATCCTCGTGATCGCCTTACCCATCGTCGCGTTGCTGCTCGCCCCGAATCGTGAGGACCTTCGCCGTGAAGCCGCGGTCGCGCAGTGGGTGGACCTCAGCAATCCCGCCGATCCGGCTCCACCGGCCGCGCCGGATACGGCACCTCGGGGCGAGTCCGGGACGACAGTTCGTGTCACGGTCATTCCTGAGGGGCCGCAACGACGTCGCGCGGCAGGCCTGAGGCGTCACGGCCGACAGTAGGATCTTGTTCATCCGAAAATGCGGAAGTATGGTCCATTTCATGACGAATGTGCGGATCAAAGACGCCGCAGTGCTCCTAGGAGTCAGCGATGACACGGTCCGCCGCTGGGTCGATCAGGGTTCGCTGTCGGCGGGCAAGGACGACGCGGGACGCAAAGTGATCGAAGGCAGCGAGCTTGCTGCCTTCGCCCGAGCGCAGGCCGCTGCGGCGCCCGACCTTCTGGGTGTCGGCAGCTCGGCGCGAAATCGCCTCGTCGGCCTGGTCACCCGGGTCGTCTCCGACACCGTGATGTCGCAGGTGGAGATGCAGTGCGGCCCCCACCGGATCGTCTCGCTGATGAGCACCGAAGCCGTCGAAGAACTCGGCCTCGTACCGGGCAGCATCTCGGTCGCCGTCGTCAAGTCCACCAATGTCATCGTCGAGACCCCCGGGGAGCGCACATGAGAATGCGGGCCGCCGTGGTTGCGTCGGCGGCGATAGTGGCACCGTGAGGGTAGCGCGCACATCGACGCGGATTCCCCGGTGGATGTACGTGCCCGCCGCGGTGGGATTCGTCTTCATCGCAGTCCCGTTGGTGGCGATGCTGCTCACGGTCGACTGGGCGAACTATCCAGAGCTGATCACGTCCGAAGCCTCGCTCGATGCACTCGAACTCAGTCTGGTGACCGCGTCCCTCAGTACACTGCTGTGCACAACTCTGGGGATACCCATGGCTCTTGTGCTGGCGCGCAGTAGTTTCCGAGGCCAGCAGGTGGTGCGCGCGCTGGTGCTCCTTCCGCTCGTCCTCCCGCCGGTGGTCGGGGGTATCGCCCTGCTCTACACCTACGGCCGACGCGGTCTGCTCGGTGAGCACCTCGAGGTACTCGGAATCAGCATCGCGTTCTCCACCACCGCTGTGGTGGTGGCGCAGACCTTCGTGGCATTGCCGTTCCTCGTGATGAGCCTCGAAGGTGCCTTGCGCACAGCGGGACACCGATATGAGAACGTCGCAGCGACGCTCGGCGCCCGGCCCACCACCGTATTCCGTCGCGTCACCCTGCCGCTCGTGCTGCCCGGTCTCGCATCGGGCGCGGTCCTCGCATTCGCCCGCGCGCTCGGAGAATTCGGCGCGACTCTCACCTTCGCGGGCAGCTTGCAGGGCACCACACGCACGCTCCCCCTCGAGATCTATCTGCGGCGCGAGACCGACCCCGATGCGGCGGTGGCTCTCTCGCTGCTGCTCATCGTTGTTGCACTGGTGATCGTCGTCGCCGTGCACTCGCGACGCCCGAAAGGAGCGGATCAGTGAGTCGGCTGCAGGTGCAGGCGAGCGTCGATGAGCGCGACTTCATGGTCGATCTCGAAGTGGACGAGGGCAGCACCGTCGCGGTTCTGGGGCCGAACGGAGCCGGAAAGTCCACGCTGCTCGGTGTGATCTCCGGCTTGCTCCGGCCCGACCGTGGCCGCGTCGAATTGGGCGACCGGGTACTCACCGACACTGCATCGGGCGCCGCGGTACCACCCCACAAACGCTCGGTTGCCTTGCTTGCGCAGCAGGCGCTTCTGTTTCCGCACCTGACCGCTCTGGACAATGTGGCGTTCGCGCCCCGCAGCGCAGGGAAACGGCGTCGTGTTGCACGTGAGGCCGCGATGCGGTGGTTGAAGGCCGTCGACGCCGTCGAATTCGCTGACCGCACACCGCATCAACTGTCGGGTGGGCAGGCTCAGCGCATCGCGGTCGCGAGGGCACTGGCGGCCGATCCGGAACTACTCCTGCTCGACGAACCGATGGCCGCACTCGATGTCGCCACGGCACCGGCCGTACGGTCGCTGCTGCGCAGGGTGCTTCGTGAGGACGGTCGTACCGCGCTGATCGTCACCCACGACCCCCTCGATGTTCTGGCGCTCGCCGATCGTGTGATCGTCGTCGAGGGCGGACGGATTGTCGAGGACGGCCCCGTGCGACGTGTCCTGACCCGCCCGCGCAGTACATTCGGCGCGCGGATCGCAGGAACGAACCTACTCGGGGGGATCGTCGAAGCCGATGGTCTCGCTACGGAAGTCGGTGTCGTGCACGGACTTGTCGACGACGATTGCACCGCCGGTACCGCAGCGGCCGCCGTGTTTCTGCCGTCAGCGGTGGCTGTCTACACCGAGCCTCCACACGGAAGTCCGCGGAACGCGCTGTGTGTCGAGATCGGTGAGCTCGAGGCCCGAGGCGCGACCGTGCTGGTGCGTGCGTCGGGCGGGTTGACAGCCGAGATCACGACGGCTGCGGCTGCCGAGCTGACACTCGAACCGGGTGCGACGGTGTGGTTCGTGATCAAGGCGACCGAGATCCGGATCCACCGCGCTGCGTGATCAGCGCCCGGGGTCGATTCGGTAACGGTCGATTCGGTAACGTCTGATCGCGAGCACCCCGATCACACCGAGGATGTAGACCGCTGCGCCGGCGACAGCGAGCGCGGGCGAGCGGCCGTCCGGTGCGACGACGAATGCCGCGACTGCGAGTGCGGCGAGAAACCCAATGTTGAAGACGGTGTCCTGCAGTGCGAAGACCTGTCCGCGCCGTGCGTCGTCGATGTCTATCTGCATCGCGGCGTCGCCGGTGAGCTTGATCGTCTGACCCGCGAGGCCGAGCAGGAACGCGGCGATGAGGAGCGGGCCCTGAGTCACGGTTGTGACGAACAGGAGTTGTACCACCGCCGCGCCGATCAACCCGACGGTGACGGTGCGCGGCCGACCGAGTCGCGGGATGAGGAACGGCGCGACGATCGCTGCGATGAGCATGCCGATTGCGGTGGCCGCGACCGCCACACCGAATCCGGCGAACCCGCCGGGCAAGGACGTCTCGTGTTCGGTGTCGCGGAGGACGAGCACCATGATCAGCGTGTCGATGCCGAAGACGATGCGGTGTGCACCGATGCCGATCATCGCGGCGGCGACACCGGGGGCTTCCCAGACCGCTGTTGCTCCGGTGCGCAGCCCGGCGACGATGGTGCGCACCACCGCCCGGGGCCGTGCGCCGTCCGGCCCCAGCGCCTGGCGTGCGAATCTTCCTGCCGCGACTGCGCCGATCACGGATCCGGACGCTCCGAGCGCGACGGCAATTCCTGAACCGAGGTCGCCGGTACCGACGAAAGCGATCGTCGTGACCGCGGCCCCGGCACCCGCCGCCGACACGGCGGAACCTACCGTCGCGAGAACGGAATTGACCGGGACGAGCCAGGATTGGGCGACGACGTGTGGGAGCGATGCCGACACCCCGGCGAGAACGAAGCGACTCACCCCGACGGCGGCGAGTGCGAGCAACATCAACGGGGTCTGCGGCCCCCCGGTGACGAGCACGGTTGCGGCCGCAAGGATGAACACGCCGCGGAGCGCGTTGGCCCATACCAGAACGAGTCGGCGGTCCCAGCGGTCGAGGAGCGCACCGGCGAACGGGCCGATCACCGAGTACGGGAGCAGGAGAACGGCGAATCCCGCGGCGATGGCCACGGGATCGGCGTGTCGTTCGGGATTGAACAGGATCGCTCCGCCGAGGGCGGCCTGGAACATGCCGTCGCCGAACTGGCTCGCGAAGCGGACGATCGTCAGACGAGCGAGTCCCGGTGATCCGCGGAGGGCGGAGACCGTCGAATGCCACGCCTGCCGCTTCGAGTCCTGCACAATCTCCGAGACTATCTGTGTGGCAGGCGGCCTATCGGGCGCGGTGTGGCAGGCGGCCTATCGGGCGCGGTGCTGCCACCAGCGGACGGTCGTGTCGGCGGCTTCCGAGATCGGTGTGGGCGACAACCCGAGGGCGGCCTCGGTACGGCTCGAGTCCATGACGAACGGGTCGGTGAACATGTAGGCGGTCTCCGCGAGTTCACGCATGTCGCTGCTGACGATCGCACCGGCACGCAGGACCCAGGTGGGGATGGTCCCCACCTTCGGTGCGGGCATTCGTGCGGCGGTGGCGAAGGCGGTTGCGATCTCGCGCTGTGTGACCGCCGGTGCGGTGGGTGCGTGCAGGACGCGGTTCCATACTTCGTCGTTGCCGGCGGCGGCGATCATCGCGGCTGCGAGATCGGGCACGTAGGTGAACGAATGTGGTGTGTCCGCCGATCCGAGTACTCGTGACGTCTTCCCGGCGAGAACAACGGGGACCATGCGTTCGCCCGCATGGGCATTGAGGACATGGGGTCCGAAGAAATCCGATGCCACGACGCTGACCGTCGGTGTGGAGTGTGCGTCGCGGGCTGCGAGCAGACGAGTGCGCACACCGAGTTTGCCGCGGGTCGCGCCTCGGGGTGAGTTCTCGGTCATGACCTCGTGCGGGGAGCTGTAGGAGTAGAGGCTCTCGGGGAACACGACGACCGCGCCGACGCGACCCGCAGCATCGAGCACGACCTGCTCGGCGGCGGGCAGTTCCTTCTCCCACACCTCGGCGGAGTAGGTCGAGCCGTGGATGCACATGTAGAACGCAACGGCACTGTCTCCGTCGGGCCCGGTGAGTGCGTCGTCGAGGGCGCGGGGATCGTTGACGTCGATGTGCAGGCGCTCGATGCGGGGGTGGTCGGGTCCGCTCCCCGAACGGGTCAGGACGCGGACGCGGTGTCCCTGTGCTGCGAGTTGTTCCGCGACGGTGGTACCGACAGGTCCGGCGCCCGCGACTACGTGGAGTTTCGACATGGCGTCCGCCTTTCGTAAAAAGTGAGCACTGCTCTCTGTTCTGGATTCAGACTGCACCGCTGAGCGTAGGCATGTCAAGAGCAGTGCTCACATTTGTTGACAGTGCTCGCGGTAATGGTCAGGCTGAAGACATGACGACACCTCGCGCAAAGGCGCGCGCACGCACGATGGCCGACATCCTCCGGATCGGCCGCGACCACCTGGCGACCGAAGGCGCCGCCGCACTGTCGCTGCGAGCCGTCGCTCGCGACCTCGGAGTGGTGTCGTCCGCCGTGTACCGCTACGTCGCGAGCCGCGACGAGCTGCTCACGCTTCTGGTGATCGATGCGTACGACGAACTCGGAGACGCTGTCGACGCCGCAATCGCCGACGCGGAAGACTCCTTCGACCGGTTCCGTGCGTTGGGCCGCGCAGTCCGCGAATGGGGGCTGCGAGAGCCGGCGCGATACGCGCTGTTGTTCGGAAGCCCCGTCCCCGGCTACCAGGCACCCGCCGAACGCACGACCGAACCCGGAACCCGGGTCGTCGTTCGTCTCGTCGGGATCCTGGCGGACGCCTATGCCTCCGGTGCGTTGCGGTCGATCGAGACCGTTCAGGTCCCCGACTCGCTCGGGGACGATCTCGTGCGGATCAGGAGTGAGTTCGACAGGGAGCTACCCGACACGGTCCTCGCCCGCGGGGTCCTGGTGTGGTCCGGGCTGTTCGGTGCGGTGAGCTTCGAGGTCTTCGGTCAGTACGGTCGCGACACCTTCACCGACGCGTCGGCGCTGTTCGAGTATCACCTTGCGGTTCTCGCCGACACTGCAGGATTCGTGACCACAAACGCACAGCCGCGGTGAGAGAATGACGGAGTGGCGCAGCACCAGGACGACCCCGAGGATCGCACCGCACCGTCGACCCCCAAGGTCCGTGCGGGGAATCTGCTCGTCGCCGGCACCGACCTCTCCGAAGCCACGTTCCGCCGCACCGTGATCTACGTCATCGAACACAACGATTCCGGTAGCTTCGGCGTCGTACTCAATCGGATCAGCGACACCGCCGTCGGCGCGATGCTCCCCCGCTGGGCTCCGCTGTCGGCGTCGCCGGGTGCGCTGTACGTGGGTGGGCCTGTTCACCGGAATTCTGCGTTGTGCCTCGGCACCGCGCGTCAGGGCGCCGAGGTCGACAACATGAAGGGCGTCCGCAGGATCGCGGGCCGGGTCGTGCTGATCGACCTCGACACCGACCCCGCGACCCTCGTCGAGCACATCGAAGGAGTGCGGATCTTCGCAGGCTACGCGGGGTGGAGTGCCGGTCAGCTCGACGGTGAACTCGGCAACGACGATTGGATGGTCGTCTCCGCCCTACCTCGCGACATCCTGGCTCCGGCCGGTATCGATCAGTGGGCGGCTGTGCTTCGCCGCCAGCCGCTCCCGACCGCGTTGCTGGCGACCCACCCGATCGAGGTCGAACGGAACTGACTCACCGGCGCATGCGGGGCCCTCAGGATTCCCAGTCGACAGCCGCGGCCATCTGCAGCAGCCGTTGTCTGCGCGCCGGCGAGGTGGCACCGATCCAGGCGACCAGCCCGTACACGTGGGCACGGAAGTCACGATGGCCGCTCCGGTTCTGAGACGCTGCGCCCTCCCGGATCGCGTTGTGCAGCAGCGCGCGCAGAGTGTCGTACTCCGAGCGGGCGACCTGTGGCCGGTCGTTGACCACCAGGCCCGCGAGGCGTTGCCGCTGATGCCGGTGCATGATCCGAAGCTTGTCGGGATGTACGACGAACCCTTCCGCGGACACCACTCGAATCACCATCCACAGCGTTCGGTCGACGTCGAGCGTGTCCCCCGACAATGCCAGGTCGTCGCCGTATCGGGTGTAGCGCAGGTCGTTGCGCCGGGCATATCCGTCGAGACGTCGGTCCAGCGACCGCAACACCAGGTTCGCCAGGTGAGGTGATGTCGGCGCGCCCTGCGGCAAATGCCTGTCGCGCAGCAGAGCCGCGTGCGCTGAGGCGACACCGTCGAGCGCATCGACCGGCGTCGTGGTCGTGCACAACTCGGCGAGCAGGCGAGCGATCCGCGGTGGGTAACCGGCACGGTCGAACACTCCCCTGACACGACGGAGGGTGATCGTCTCGAAGCAGTGGCGCAGGTCGATACGCAGCACCGTGCACCGGTCGGTGTGCGGCCAGGCGAACGCGGCAGGCGACGAACCCGGCACGAACCCGCGAGCGGCCGGATGCGCGGGAATCTTTCCGACGAGTCGGTGGAGCAGACGTCGCTGTGTCTCGCGCATCCGGGGTTTCGGCGCTTCGATGACGCGGACGCCATCGCGTTTCGTGCGGTGCCAGATTCGGTAATGCCGAAGCGGTGGTCCGGCGGTGCGCAACCAGTTGCCGCGGTCGGCGAACCACTCGAGTTCGGGGACGGTGAGACCGAGCCAGTGCGCGCATTGCTCGACGGAGTAGAGATCGGGCAGACCGTCGAGCACGGACCCCGTCGACGTCGGCTCATGCAATTCGATGCGTCGAGGCACTGCGGGCCTGGGAATCGTCCACGGTGCGAGTGCGTCGGCCAGGGCGGCCGCGGGATGACGTGGCTCCGCCCGTGCCAGATGGAACAAGCGATGCGCGACATCGGGGGCAATCTCCCCGGGCAGGACGGAGTCGAGTGCCCGCAGTACTTCAGGCCATGTCCAGGCGGTGTAGATCCGTGAGAACACAGCTGCCGCCTCCGAAACCTCGTCGGCGGGAAGTGACGGTTCGATCATGAGAGGGGAACGGTGCTGTTCAGGCCGGACGGCACGCAGGACGGACGGCACGCGAGGTGACCTGAACCTCGTGGTCGCGGCGCCGTTCGGCACGCGCAGCGTGCGGTGCGGCGTCGGACGCAGGAACCGACTGTGAACTGTACCCAGGGGTTTCCCCTGAGACGGATCGAAACGATCCGCTCTCACCTCGCCTGCCGCCCATGGCCCCGATGTTGCCAGATCCGAGGAGGAAACGCCGGGTGGAAGTAGCGGGGCCGGGTGGAAGTAGAAGGATTATGCCCGTCGATCGGCGAGGGTGTTGATGGCGCCTGCCATCTCCTCGGCACGGTCGGTCGTAATCGTGAGTTCGTGACCTGATTCGGTGGTGATCACCAGCGCGGGACCGGTGTTCGTGACAAGCCCGTACCGGTTGGGTCGCTTGATCCGCATACCCCATCCGCCCCAGTCCTGGAACGGGCGTGTCTCGGTGACCTTCGCGCCGATGATCTCGTCGAGGTCGTAGTCGAGGGCGGATGCGCCGAGGTTGCGCACCGACACACCCTGCTCGTCCACTCGCACGGTGAATCGGAGCAGGCTCAGGATCAGGAAACACGACGGGATTGCGATGGCCATGGGCCACCAGCTCCCCATCAAGAGACACACGATGATCACGGGGACCAGCACGAGAAGCGCGAGCACCGCGGTGGTGGGCCGACCGGTACCGACCTGGTCGACGATGGGCAGCGCGACGGAGCCGCGTGGCAGTGACGGGTCGGGCGTGGTCGTCGCAGGCGGACGCTCCCGGTAATCACGGAGCAGGCTCGCGCCGAGCCATCCGACCGCGATGCCGACACACATCCCCAGCCCGAGCGACCACGCGGGAAACGGCGCGTCCGACGGGTCGGACACGTCGAGCTGTACGGTCAGTGTCGCGACGTACAGCGTCGCCATCAGGAAGGTCACCGCAAGCCCGATCACCAGCATGTACCGGCGCATCATCAGCTGTGCCTGGGCGAGTGCGGCGATCGCGCAGCATCCGCCCCCGACCAGCGCTATCAGTAACGCCATCGTCCACGCGCCGGTCATCGGGTTCGTGAACGAGTCGGGAGTCGAGCCCGACCAATGGGATGCCACCTCAGCTGGCAGCCTCGGCTCCCATGCGGCGGTGAGAATCAGAACGGCGAGTGCACACAGCAGTGGGATCGCGAGACCGAACACGGCGCCGGCGGGGTCGATGGTGCGGCGGCTGGTCATGGCCACATCGTAGGGACAGCCGCAGGAGCGAAGCTCAGGCGGTCGGTTCGCACATTCCGCGCAGGCTGCACGACCCGCACGACGTACCGCAGCCGGCCTCCTCGGGCTTCGTGGCTTCGGCGACCCGCGCGGCGATGGACCCACCGGCGCCCGCGGTGAGCAGAGCAGCCACGACGGTGACGACCACGGCGACCACACCCCAGATCGTCGGCAGGGTCAGCGCTGCGACGCCACCGAAGACGCACAGTGCAGCTGCGCCGAGCATGCTGGGTGCAGCGATCTTGTTGGACATGGCGAAGGTGGCGTCGTCGCGGAGTGACTCCGGCGTGCGCACACCCGCCCAGCGGTTGCGCGGGAGCTTGCCGGTCAGCGCCGCGACACCGACCGCGCCGACGGCGAGGGCGATAAGGAAAAGCAGGATGGCGACGATCAGCACCCGATCAGGATACCGCCGCGTGTGGCCGCCCCACCCGTCGGGTATGTGCACGTTCTACCCTGGTTGGAGCCCACAAACACCGGCCGAGTAGATAGCGATCACCGTGACCCGTCCCGTTCAGCCCTCAACACAGCCGCACGGTGCTGCTCAGCAGCAGTCGTCCGACGCAACCCCGCAGCACCGCTACACCGCGGAACTCGCGGGGCAGATCGAGCAGCGCTGGCAGGAGTTGTGGCGCGAGCGCGGCACCTTCCACGCACCCAACCCGGTGGGCGATCTCGCCGACAGTGATCCTGCACGCGGGGTACCCGCCGACAAGTTGTTCGTGCAGGACATGTTCCCGTACCCGTCGGGCTCCGGCCTGCACGTCGGGCACCCCCTCGGATACATCGCGACCGACGTCTACGCCCGCTTCCATCGGATGCAGGGTCGTAACGTGCTGCACACACTCGGCTACGACGCGTTCGGCCTGCCCGCAGAGCAGTACGCGGTGCAGACGGGCACCCACCCCCGCACCACCACCGAAGCCAACATCGTGAACATGAAGCGGCAACTCGGACGTCTGGGGCTCGGCCACGACGACCGTCGCTCCGTCGCGACCACCGATGTCGACTTCTATCACTGGACGCAGTGGATCTTCCTCACGATCTACAACGCGTGGTACGACACCGCAGCCGGTAAGGCTCGTCGGATCAGCGAGCTCGAAGCCGAATTCGGCGACGGCACGCGCACCCTCGACGACGGGCGCGACTGGGCATCGCTGTCGACGAGCGAGCGTGGCGCGGTTCTCGACTCGTACCGCCTCGTCTACCGGTCGAATTCGCTCGTCAACTGGTGCCCAGGGCTCGGCACCGTCCTGGCCAACGAAGAGGTCACGGCCGACGGTCGTTCCGAACGCGGCAACTTTCCGGTGTTCCGGAAGAACCTGCGCCAGTGGATGATGCGGATTACCGCGTACTCCGATCGCCTCATCGACGACCTCGAATACCTGGACTGGCCCGACAAGGTCAAGTCCATGCAGCGCAACTGGATCGGCCGCTCGCACGGTGCTCAGGTGGCGTTCGCGGTGGACGGCGCGGATGCCGCGGTCGAGGTCTTCACGACCCGCCCCGACACTCTCTTCGGTGCCAGCTACGTCACCCTCGCTCCCGAGCATGAACTCGTCGACGAGATCGTCGCGTCGGCGTGGCCGGCCGACGTCGACGCGCGGTGGACCGGTGGCGCTGCTGCTCCCGCCGAGGCCGTCGCCGCGTACCGCGCAGCGATCGGCGCAAAATCCGACCTCGAGCGGCAGGAGTCGAAGGAGAAGACCGGTGTGTTCCTCGGCGCGTACGCCGTGAACCCCGTCAATGGTGAGAAGCTCCCGATCTTCATCGCCGACTACGTGCTCACCGGCTACGGCACCGGCGCGATCATGGCCGTTCCCGGCCACGACCAGCGCGACTGGGAATTCGCGACCGCGTTCGGCCTGCCCATCCGCGAGGTCATCTCCGGTGGCGACATCACGACCGAGGCGTACACCGGCGACGGCACTCTCGTGAACTCCGGCCTGCTGGACGGGCTGAACATCGCCGACGCGAAGAAGACCGTCATCGCGAAGCTCGAGGAAGACGGCACCGGTACCGGCACCGTCCAGTACAAGCTGCGTGACTGGCTGTTCGCCCGTCAGCGTTACTGGGGCGAGCCGTTCCCGATCGTGTACGACGAGCAGGGTGGAGCTCACGCACTGCCCGATTCGATGCTGCCGGTGGAACTTCCGGAGGTCGAAGACTACGCGCCGGTGTCGTTCGACCCCGACGATGCAGATTCCGAGCCGTCGCCCCCGCTCGCGAAGGCCTCCGACTGGGTGAACGTCGAACTCGATCTCGGCGACGGGCTGCGGCACTACACCCGCGACACCAATGTGATGCCGCAGTGGGCGGGCAGTTCGTGGTACCAGCTGCGCTACATCGACCCGACGAACTCGGAAGAGTTCTGTGCCAAGGAGAACGAGGCCTACTGGACGGGTCCGCGCCCCGAACTCCACGGCCCGAACGACCCGGGCGGCGTCGACCTGTATGTCGGCGGTGTCGAGCATGCGGTGCTGCACCTGCTCTACGCTCGCTTCTGGCACAAGGTGCTCTTCGACCTCGGCTACGTCACGTCGTCCGAGCCGTACCGCCGCCTGTTCAACCAGGGCTACATCCAGGCCTATGCGTACACCGATTCGCGTGGCGTGTACGTTCCCGCCGGCGAAGTGGTCGAACGCGATGGCAAGTTCTTCTGGACGGGTCCCGACGGTGAGCAGGAAGTCGCCCGCGAATACGGGAAGATGGGTAAGTCCCTCAAGAATTCCGTTGCGCCCGACGAGATCTGCAACGACTACGGCGCCGACACCCTGCGTGTCTACGAGATGTCGATGGGCCCGCTCGATCAGTCTCGTCCGTGGGCGACCAAGGATGTCGTCGGTGCGTCGCGGTTCCTGCAGCGCGCGTGGCGTCTGGTGGTCGAGGAGGAGACCGGTGCTGTCCGCGTCACCGACGCAGAGCCGGACGACGATACCCTTCGCGCCCTGAACAAGGCCGTCGCCGGCGTGACCGACGATTACACGCATCTGCGCGACAACACCGCGATCGCGAAGCTGATCGAGTACACGAACCATCTGACGAAGCGGTACCCGTCGGGTGCGCCGCGTACCGCGGTCGAGCCGCTCGTACTCATGGTGGCTCCGGTCGCGCCGCACCTCGCAGAGGAGTTGTGGTCGCGGCTCGGGAACTCCGAACCGCTTGCGCACGGGCCTTTCCCGACCGCCGACGAGAAGTGGCTGGTGGAGGACACCGTCGAATACCCGATCCAGGTCAACGGCAAGGTCCGTAGCCGCATCACCGTCCCGGCCGACGCGAAGCCGGATGCGATCGAGGCCGCGGCGCTGGCCGATGCGAAGATCTTGGATCTGCTCGCCGGTGCCTCGCCGCGCAAGGTGATCGTGGTTCCTGGCAGGATGGTCAACATCGTGAAGTAGCTTTCGGACGTACCCGGGGGAACGCGCACAGCCACCGTTACCAGGGCACACGGGTGCCCTGGTAACGATGACTGTGTTCTCTCTACGCGTGGGTCAGTAACGGTGGCCTTCGTCGACACGGTGTCGGACGCATGCCCGATCAGGATGTCGCGGGCTTTCTCGAACTCGCAGGGATTCGTAGTGCGGGGTAGTGCTGGCAGAGGTACGCGATCTGGCGGGCTTTGTCTACATCCAACAGTCCGGATGAATAGGCTTTGCGGACTTCCGGTTCCAGCCGCAGCAGACGAGCCAATGCCTCGATGCGGTGGGTGGCATCCACCGATCTCCAGGTTCGTTGCGGCGGCGAGCCAGTGTGCGGGGCTGCGGTAGCCGTGTTCTTCGGCGGTGTCGCGTTCGAACATCGCGATCATCAGATCCACTCGCTGTACCTGCGCGGTGTGGATCTCGGCGGAGACGGCGACTGTCTCGGCCATGAGTTGTGTGTCGTTGAGTTCCAGAGTTCCCCACCCATGATCGAACTGCATAGAACATGTGTCCGATATTCAAGGAATATTGACACATTTGTTCGATCGATCGGGCCGGTCTGGCGGTGGGCTGCTTCTCGCGTTTGATAGCTTGGCGATGGATCTGCTCCTGCCGAGCGCCCGATCCCCCACTGGGAGGAAGTGACTTTCGCGCTGTGAACAAGCAACTCGTCGCCGGCCTTGCGTGCCTCACCGTGTGCGCGCTGAGCGCGTGCGGCACCGATTCCGACAGTGCCGAGACCGACGCGACGCCTATGCCGTCGGCTTCGGTCGTTCCGTCGGAGGTGGTTCTTTCCGATGTCGATGCCCCGGCGGGCTACATCCACGCCGATGTGGCCGACACGCTCGACTCGGATATCGGCGAGGTGAGCAACGAGGAGGTGATCGCGATGTTCACCGAGATCAGCGACAGTACCGTCACCGATCCCGAAGTGTGCGGCGCACTCGTACCCACCGCGGTGGACACTGTGTTGCGACTCAACGAGGATCGGGCAGGCACGGCCGTCTCCGAGTACGCCTCCGACGGCACCGATGGAACCGACAGTGCCATCACCGTCGTGGCCACCACCAGCGAGACCGGACCGCGGGTACCCGAGAGTCTCGACGAGTGTACGAGTTTCACCCGGACGAGCTCGTCCGGCGACACCGAAGCATCCGTCACCTACCGGGTCTCCCCACTGGACCTCGACGTGGAGGGAGCCGACGGTCTGATCGCTGCCCGCGCGGAGGCGGACCAGGGCGGGGCAGCAGAGTCCACCACGGTTGTCGCCGGAACGGTCGACGGCGTGTACTTCCAGATCAACGCCACGGGACCGATCGACGATCAGCTGGTCAGCGACCTGGCGGAAAAACAGATCGGTAAGATCGAAGGAGCCTGAGTGGTGCTGCACGAGCAGTAGCGCTGAACGGGCAGGGGTCTCGACAACTCCACACGAGTCTGGTAGTTCTGGAAACAGCGTCGCGTGTCGATGACGGACTGCGTCAGGCATGGAGGCGTCGAACCCTGAGGGATTCCTCTTGACCATCTCGCTCAACCACACCATCGTCGCTGCCGAGGACAAACAGCATTCGGCGTATTTCCTGACAACCCTCTTCGGCCTCCCCGATCCGGTCCCGGCCGGGCACTTCCTGGCCGTCCAGCTCGCCAACGGCGTCACCCTCGATTTCGCCGAGCCGCCGCCGCACGTCGAAGTCTCACCTCAGCACTATGCGTTCCTGGTGTCGGAGGACGACTTCGACACGATCTACGGGCGCATCCTCGAGCAGAAGCTCGAGCACTGGGCCGACCCTCGGCAGTCTGCGCACGGGATCAACCGAAACGACGGCGGGCGGGGAACCTACTTCCTCGACCCGTCCGGTCACTTCCTCGAAATCATCACGCGGCCATACGGTTCGGGCGGACAGCCGACCGCCTGATATGGGTGGCCCGGACTATCCGACAGTGGCGGGGTGGGAACGGGCGGCGAGGTCGCGGATGAAGCGGGCGATGGCGGCGGGCTTCTCTTCGGCCATGAAGTGGCCGGCCTGGATGGGCTCATATGTCAGGTCGGGCGCCCATGTCCGCCAGAGCGCCGCGGCGTCGAACCCCAGCTGGGAGCCCCAGTCCTGGGAAATTACTCCGACGGGCATGGTGAGTTGCTTGCCTGCGTCGCGGTCCTCGCGGTCCATGTCGAGGTCGATGCTCGCTGTGGCGCGGTAGTCGGCGACGATGGAGTCCACAGAATTCACCGAGCTGTCGATGTAGTGCCGGCGGGCTTCGGGCGGGAACGTCGAACCATCGGCGTCCCAGGCATCCAGGAATGAGCCGAAGAACTCGGGTCCGACGGCGCGGATCATCTTCTCGGGGAGACCTGTGGGCTGTGCCATGAGGTAGAGGTGCCAGGCGACCTTGGCGTCGACGCCGTGGAGGACGTCCCAGGTGTCCGACGTGGGCAGCACGTCGAGGATCCCGAGAAACTGCACCGACTCCGGATGGTCGAGTCCGGCGCGGACGCCGACGAGAGCGCCTCGGTCATGGCCGACCAGGCCGAAACGGTCGTGACCGAGCGCTTCGGCTATGCGCAGGATGTCTCGGGCCATCGTCCTCTTCGAGTAGGTCTCCTGGCCCTGTTCTGCCGGTTTGGCGCTCTCGCCGTACCCTCGCAGGTCGGGGATGATGACCGTGTGTTGTTCAGCGAGGTCGTGTGCGACGTGGCGCCACATGTAGTGGGTCTGCGGGAATCCATGGAGGAGGACGATCGCAGGTCCGGTACCGGCCACGGCGACGTTGAGGTCGACTTCGTCGTCTCCGGGTAGCGTCCGGTAGCGGAATCCATTGATGGTCAAGTGGTTCACAGGGTGTCCTTCGCAATGGTGTCGGCCGGTTGGGCAGCCGGATGGCCCGAGAAGATGCCCGCGGGAAGTGAATGTTCCGCGGAGGGTGTGGCGCGTAATGCAGGGATCAGAACGGTGTCGACGAGGGCTTCGAGGTAGCGGTCGTCGATCTCCAATCCGTTGAGTCGCCGAAGCAGGATCACGGCGCCGGCGACCTCTTCGAACGGGAACGGGTCGGTGCCCTCGTGCGGCAACTCCCCACGACCGACCGCCGCCTGAACGACGGTCTTCGGTAGCCGGGCCCCGGTCGGCCCCACGGATCGTTCGATCTCCTCGCAGAGTTCCGGATCTTCGAGGCCGGCTTGGAGCAGCAGCATCGCGGTCTGGCCATCTGCAGAGCGCATGGACTGCACGAGGCGACGACACAGGGCGAGCAGGTCACCGCGCAGACTTCCGGTGTTGATTTCGTCCGGCTCGTCGCGGCGTGAAGGACCTGCTTTCAGAGCGGAAACCACCATGTCTCTCTTGGACTTCCAGCGTCTGTAGAGAGTGGCTTTGGATGCGCTCGCCCGGCGGGCCACCTCTTCGAAAGTGACTCTGTCGTAGCCGACTTCGGAGAGGAGCAAGAGCACGGCAGCGAGGATCTCCTTCTCTCGTTGATCATCACGCGGACGGCCCACGCGATGAGTGCGTGGCCGGCACCCGTCGAACTGGTCCTTATCAAGATACGGCACGTTTCGTATCGTAACAGTGTGTGCGGTGTCCGGCGAATACCGCTACGGAAGCTGCTCGTGCACGAAGTCGAGGACGTCGCCGAGCACCTCATCGCGGTTCGTCTCGTTGAAAATCTCGTGTCGCGCACCGGGATACACCTTCGACGACGAACCGCGACCGGCGAATGTCGCCCAGCCGGTGGTGGTGCCGTCGATGGGGACGAGACTGTCGTCGCTGCCGTGCAGCCAGAGCGCGGGCACGGTGTCGACGGTCCCGGCAGCGGTGATGGTGTCGAGGCAGCCCTTCAGTGCTTCGACGGTGGGTCGCTTGAACGGTCCGTGCCACACGAGCGGATCGTCGACGTAGGCGCGTCCCACCTCCGGGTCGCGCGACAGCGTCGACGGATCGATCGGGGTGTCGGGGATCTCGTCGGCGGCGAAGAGTGCGTCGACGGTGGCCCACTTGCCGAGCACCGGGCCGGACAGGACGACGGCGGCGAGTTCGTCGCCGTGGATCTGGGCATAGCGCGCCGCGATCATGCCGCCCATCGAATGGCCGATGAGCACGACGGGGAGTCCGGGGTGTTCGCGTCGCGCAGTGACGTCGAGGAGCCGGAAGTCGTGGACGACGTCCTCGAAGTTCTCGACGAGGACCCGCTGCCCGTCGCTGAGGCCGTGTCCGATGTGGTCGATCGCGTAGACGACGGCGCCGTCGGAGGTCAGGCGGGTCGCGACGTATCCGTATCTCCCGGAGTGTTCCCCGTAGCCGTGGCACAGCAGCGCGATATAGCGGGGTGACTCCGGTTCCCAGCGCCGTGCCGCGAGCATGACCGAATGGCCGGCCAGGGTGAAGGCGGTGTCCTCGGTGGAGCCGGAACTGTCGGTGAAAGCAGGGTCAGCGCTCATCAACTGCATTCCTGTCCTGGGAACGAATGGTGCGCACAGGATCGCACGTTCACCCTCTGGTCGAGGGCGGGATCGTGCACTACTCTGCAAAATAGAACACGTTCTAAGACTTGAAGGGGGCACCATGGCACCGACCCGTGACGCGATCCGCAACACCGTCGAGAACTACGTCCGCGCGGTTGCGAAGGGCACCACCGACGACGTCCTCGCGCTCTACGCGCCGGGCGCGACCGTCGAAGATCCCGTCGGCACCCCCACGCGCACCACGGAAGCCGAGATCCGTGAGTTCTACAGCATGATCGAACCGCTCGACCAGGTCGGCGAAGTACTCACCCTCAAGATCGCCGAGAACAATGCCGCCTTCCTGTTCCGCCTGGTCACGCACCTCGGCGAGCAGGACATGGTGATGGAGGTCGTCGATGTCATGACCTTCGATGACGACGCGACGATCACCAGCATGAGGGCGTATTGGAGTCAGGACGACATGCAGACGGTGCCCGCGACCTGATGCCGGTCCGGTCGGTCGAAGTCGATGGTTTCACGTGGAACATTCACGATGAGGGCGTAGGTCCCGCGGTCGTGATGTGCCACGGATTCCCCGGCCTCGGCTACAGCTACCGACACCAGGTCGAGACGCTCGCTGCGGCGGGCTACCGCGCGGTGGCTCCCGACATGCCCGGCTACGGACGCACCGATCGTCCGAAGGCCGTTGAGGAGTACACCAATGTCGCGGTCGCGGATCGGTTGAGGAGGCTTCTCGACGCACTCGGCATCCATCAGGCCGTGTTCGTCGGACACGACTTCGGTGCCCCCGTCGCGTGGACGATGGCCCTGCGGCATACCGATCGAGTGGCCGGCCTGGTCCTTCTCGCGGTGCCGTACGCGCCGGATCGGCTGCCTGCGCGACCGTCCGAGTTGTACGCCGCGATGGCCCGCAAGCATTTCCTGCACCTGCACTACTTCCAGCAGCCCGGTGTCGCCGAGGCCGAGCTCGATCCGCGCGCGGCAGAGTTTCTTGCGCGTGTGTTCTTCGCCCTTTCGGGCGAATACCGATACCTCGACATCTGGAGCCATCCGTCGGAGGGGCACGGATACCTCGACGTGCTGCCCGCAGCGCCGGAGCTTCCGTGGGGTTGGCTCAGCGCGGCGGAACTCGAGCACTACGCGAACGAATTCTCCCGCACCGGATTCGGCGGTGGCCTCTCGTGGTACCGCGCCTACGACGCGAACTGGGAGGCATCCGCGCGCTACGAGGGTGCGCCCGTCGAAGTGCCGACATTGTTCGTCGCGGGCGCATCCGACCCTGTGATCACGATGTCCGGGCCGCATGCGCTCGAGCGGATGCGGCAGACCGTACCCGATCTGCGGGGACTCCATTTGCTCGACGGAGCTGGGCATTTCGTGCAAATGGAGCGTCGACGCGAGGTCGACGACCTACTTCTCGACTTCGTAGCGGACGTAAATCCCCGCAAACGATCCGAATAACCCGTCGCGGCGGGTCCTGTCGTCCTAGGCTGACGATCGTGGCCACCGACACCGCAGTACGCGGATTCGGAATGGTGCTCGCCCTGACTGCGCTCGTGGCAGGTGCGTGTTCGTCCGGTGGTTCCGGTTCTCCGGACCCCGTGCGACTGGACATCGCGACCGCGCAGAGCGACCACCCCTGGACCGGACTTCTGCTGCCGGCCCAGGTTCCCGTCGCGGTCCCGCCGCCTCCCCGCGATGCCCTCGCAGAGTCCGGAGACCCGCTGTCGCAGGACGGGACGCCCGCCGTCACGGGCGACCGTGTCGCGCTCTACGGGGGAAGCCTCGATCGGGAACTGTGCGACCGGAACGAACTGGTCGCGACCCTCACGAGCGACGCAGCCAAGGCGGCGGCCTGGAAAGCCAAGGTCGGCGCCGACGACATCCTCGAATACACGAATGCCCTCACTCCGGTTCTGCTCCGCGCGGATACCCGCGTCACCCGCTACGACTACATCGACGGCGCGGCCCGACCCGTCCAGGCGGTGCTCGAGGCGGGGACCGTGGTGCTTGTCGACGACCACGGGATGCCGCGTGTGCGGTGCGCGCGCGGCAACCCCCTGTCGCCACCCGTGTTGGCGAGGGACACCGACATCGAAGGCACCGAATGGACGGGATTCGATCCCGAAAGACTGTTCGTCGTGCAGGCTGCCGCCAATGCGGTGAACGAGTTGAAGGTCGTCGACATCACGACCGGTGACCTACTCGCGGTACCGATCGGTGCGGGCCCGCTCTCCCCGGTTGCGCCGCCACCGAGCCCGTCCGAGCCCCCCGAGTCCGCGGCGACACCCGACGCGGTCGAGCGGAACCCGGCCCCCGCTCCTGCCCCAGCGCCGCAGCCCCAGGTACAGGCACCGCCCCCGGCGCCCGAGCCGCCTCCTCCGCCCCCTCCGGCACCTGAGCCGCCACCTCCCCCACCTCCGGAACCCGAACCGGTACCGCAGATACCGCCGCCGCCTCCCCCCGCGCCCGCGCCTGCTCCGGCGCCACCGCCGCCCCCGCAGATCCGGATCAACGTGCCGGGTGGGCCTCCGGTAGTGATTCCCCTACCGTTCTGAGTGCGTGATCAGGACCCGGGCGGCGACCACGGCCGCAGGATGATCTCGGCCGGATGCGCGTCGGAGGGTGTCTCGACGGCGTTCCGGACCGCACGCGCCACCGTCGACGCCTTCAGGAACCGCGAGGGATCGTAGTCGTCGCCCTCGGTCTCGACGATCGCGCGCTGCATGTCGGTGTCGATCCGACCGGGATGCACCGACGTCACCCGCAACGCCGGTTCTTCGAGACGCAGGACGTCGCCGAACGCGCGCAGCGCGAACTTGCTCGCGGCATAGGCTCCCCACCCGGGGTTCGCGCGGATACCGGCTCCGGAATTGATCAGTACGACATGTCCGTTCGCGGACCGCAATGCCGGTAACAGCAGCTGCGTCAGCGCGACGACGGACAGGAGATTCGCATCCATCATGTGTCGCCACTGCTCGACGTCGCTGTCGGCGACGGTGCCGAGTTCGGCTGCGCCCGCGTTGTGAACGAGGACGTCGAGCCGCTCGATGCCGGCCGTCGCGGCGCTCAGTGCGTCGTGATCGAGCAGGTCGACGGGCCACCCGGTGGTGCCGGGGAGTTCGTCGGTGATCGCGGTGAGCGAGTCGGATCGCCGGCCGCCGAGGAGGAGATCGTGGGTGGGGGCGAGTTCGCGGGCGATCGCGGCGCCGAGGCCACGGCTCGCTCCGGTGATGAGAGCTGAAGGTCGCATCCGATCACACTAGGACGATCACAGCGGGATCGAACCGACCCGGTGGTCAGCGGACGGCGAGGATCTCGGCGAGTGTGTCGTCGGGAGGAGTCGACACCGCCGGGTCGCGGGGAAAGCGGAGTTCCAGGAACGCCTTCGGACGCGACAACACCCATTCGCGGAGGTGGCTACGGACCTGCGACACGGGTCGCGCCTGTCCGTCCGCCACGACACCGGTCGCATCGATCCCGGCGCGCAGGCACAACGCGACCGCACGCGCCAGATGGAACCGCTGCGTCGCGATAGTGGCCTCTCGCACCCCGTATGTGCGCACCGCTCGCTGCGCGGTGTCGAAGGTGTCGAGACCGTACGGGTCGGCGACGATACGGTCGCGATCCACCCCGTGCTCGACGAGGTAGTCGATCATCGCGGTGATCTCGTTGCCGGAGCGTCCTGCGGCGTCACCGGAGACGAGGACCGCCCGGGCACGTCCGTCCTGAAAGAGCGACACCGCGACGTCGAGACGTCCACGCAGGAATCCACCGGGCTTTCCCCCTCGCACCCGAGCCCCGGGCACGATCACTACGGAAGCCGATGGTGCGTCGGCGAGACTGTACATCCTGCCCTGTGCAGACGACGCGACCTGCGCAGACACCCATGCGAATGCCGACCCGGTCGCGACGCATCCGGCGAGCAGCACCATCCGAGGTCTCGACATGCATTCCACATTACGGAGCACGACCTATGCGGGCGCGTCCACAATGGGGGCATGGATCCGGTGTCTGCGCTTCGAGAGGTCGCGTTCTGGCTCGAGCGTCAGCACGCGTCGACCTACCGCGTGCAGGCGTACCGGAACGCGGCCGACGTCGTCGCGGGGCTGTCCGACATCGCTCGACTGAAACACCGCCGCGCCGACGACTGGACCGAACTCACCGGGGTCGGTCCCAAGACCGCGACGGTGATCCGAGAGGCCTTCGACGGAGTTCCCGAGTACCTGCAGAGTGTGCGGGAGGAGGCCGAACCGATCGGCCGTGGCGGGCGAGAGCTCCTCGAGGCACTGAAGGGCGACCTGCATACCCATTCCGACTGGTCGGACGGCGGCAGCCCCATCGACGAGATGCAACGGACCGCCACGACGATGATCGGCCACGAGTACCTGGCCCTGACCGACCACTCCCCCCGTCTGACGGTCGCGAACGGGCTCAGCGCCGAACGTCTGCACACGCAGTTGTCCGTCGTCGCCGAACTCAACGAGAGCGCGCAGGGCACCAGGATCCTCACTGGTATCGAGGTCGACATCCTCGACGACGGCTCGCTGGACCAGGACGACGGACTCCTCGCCGAACTCGACATCGTCGTCGCGAGCGTGCACTCGAAACTGCGGGACGATCGGTCGACGATGACGAAGCGGATGCTGCGGGCCGTAGAGAATCCGAATGTGGACGTCCTCGGGCACTGCACCGGGCGGCTCGTCACCGGCGGCCGCGGGCAGCGCCCCGAGTCGACGTTCGACGCCGAGGCGGTGTTCACGGCGTGCCGCGACTACGACACCGCGGTCGAGATCAACTCGCGCCCCGAGCGCCGCGATCCGCCGTCGCGACTGATCGATCTCGCACTGGATATCGGGTGCCTGTTCTCTATCGACACCGACGCCCACGCCCCGGGGCAGCTCGATTGGCTCGGGTTCGGGTGTGAACGCGCGGCCGAGCGCGGTGTCGAACCCGACGTGGTGATCAATACCTGGCCGATGGATGATCTGTTGGCATGGACGAGGCGGTAGGAGTGCGCGTGGAACATCTCGATGTGCTGGTCGTCGGTGCCGGACTGTCCGGCATCGGTGCCGGATGCCGGCTGCAGACTCAGTGTCCCGACCGCACCTACGCGATACTCGAGGCACGCGACAGTATCGGCGGTACGTGGGATCTGTTCCGCTACCCCGGAATTCGATCGGACAGCGACATGTACACGCTCGGATTCCCGTTCCGGCCGTGGCGCGGGGAGAAGTCGATCGCAGACGGCGCGAGCATCCTGCAGTATGTGCGCGACACCGCCGCGGAGTACGGTATCGATACCAAGATCAGATTCGGGCACCGCGTCGTCTCGGCGGCATGGTCGAGTGCCGACGCGCGGTGGACTGTCCGAGTGGATTCGGGCGGTAAGGACTCGGGCGGGAAGGACACGGGTGGGCATTACACCGAACTCAGCTGCACTTTCCTGTATCTGTGCAGTGGGTACTACAGCTACGAATCCGGTTACCTGCCCGACATTCCCGGCCTCGACGATTTCGCCGGAACCGTCGTGCATCCGCAGTTCTGGCCCGACGATCTCGACTACGAGGGCAGGAAGGTCGTGGTGGTCGGCAGTGGCGCCACCGCGGTGACCCTCGTGCCCTCGCTTGCGGAGAAGGCCGAGCATGTGACGATGCTGCAGCGCTCACCGTCGTATGTGATGTCGTTGCCGTCCCGCGATCCGATCGCGACTCGCATCCGGAAGTATCTGCCCGACAAGGTGTCCCATCGGGTGATCCGCGCGAAGAATACGGTGACCAATCTCGGCTTCTACCAACTGTGTCAGCGTCTTCCCGGGGTGGCGAAACCGGTTCTGCGCCGGCTTGCGCAGCGTCACCTGCGCGACGAATCGACGGTGGATCCGCACTTCTCCCCGAGTTACCGGCCCTGGGATCAGCGTATGTGCCTGGTGCCCGACGCCGACCTGTTCAAGGCCCTCAACGCGGGTACCGCGGATATCGTGACCGACCACATCGACACCGTCACCGAGAAGGGTGTGCAGCTGGAGTCGGGCGACCATCTCGATGCCGACATTCTCGTCACCGCGACCGGGCTGCGCCTCGTACCCGCGGGCGGCGTCGAATTCACGATCGACGGTGAGACCGTGGATCTCGCCGAGCACTACACCTACCGCGGGATGATGCTCAGTGGCGTACCCAATCTCGCGCTGTGTCTCGGCTATACGAACGCGTCGTGGACGCTGCGCGCCGACCTGGCGTCGCTGTACGTGTGCCGTTTGCTCAACCACATGCGTGCCGGCGGGTATCGCGTCGCCCGTCCCGACTCGCATCACGATGCCTCACCGCAGCCGCTGCTGGGTTTGACGTCGGGCTACGTCGCCCGTTCGGAAAGCATTCTTCCGAAACAGGGTTCACGAAGCCCGTGGTTGATGCGACAGAACTATCTGCTCGATCTACCCACTATGCGATTGGGCCGGATCGACGAATCGATGGAGTTCGCCTGAACCCGGCGGTGTTACCGCTTCTCGACCCGGCGGTGTTACCGCTTCTCGACGCTGCCGTCGGGGTATTTCGCGAAGCGCCCGGCATCGGCCGCGTGGACGGGGTCGTTGCTCTTCCACGGCCAGCCACCGAAACCGGTGCGGCGGTAGTCGTCGAACGCCTGCTGGATGCCGGCCTCGTCGTTGAGTACGAACGGGCCGTACTGCGCGACGGGTTCGCCGATTGGGCGTCCTTGCAGCATCAGGATCTGGGTGGTGTCGTTGCCTCCGCCGAGCGTGATGGGTGCGGAGGAATCGACGACGACGCCGTGCCCTGAAGTCACCTGCTGATCTCCGATTGTCACCGGAGAACCGTTGTAGACGTAGAGAACACGCTGAGTTTCGGATCCGGCAGCAGGGGGTAGAGTCCACTGTGCGCCGGCCGACAGGTCGATGTTCCAGATCGCCACGTCGGTGTCGGAGCGTGACGCCCACGAGTGCGGCGGCGGTGCCGGTGCGGTCGCGTCGTCCAGCATTCCGGCGAGTACCCGGACGGAGACGGTCCGGTCGGCGTGGTCGGTGAACGTCAGCGTCGGTGTGTTCTCGTTCCACAGCATCGAGAAATGCGGATCGGCGGTCTTCGACTCGGCGGGCAGATTCAACCAGATCTGGATCAGCTCGAGCGGATTGTCGCCCTCTTGGTTCAGCAACGGAAACATCTCGCTGTGCACGACGCCGTGTCCGGCGGTGAGCCACTGCGTGTCGCCGCCGCCGAATCGGGCGGACGCACCGACGGAATCGGAGTGGTCGATGAAGCCCGATCGCACGAACGTCACCGTCTCGAACCCGCGGTGCGGATGGCCGGGGAATCCCGGGACAGTGGTGCCGTGGTACATGTTCCACCCCGAAGGATTGCCGAAGTCCTGCCCCAGCGGACGCCCGTCGAGTGACGCGTCCGGCCCGAGGTCGGCATTGCCTGCGGGGTACGCGTCGACGTGGTGGGCGACGAAGAGGAACGGATCGATCGTCTGCCAGGGTGAGCCGAGCTCGAAGATCTGCAGGACGGGCGATGATGTCGAGGTCATGCAAGCTTCAACGATCAGGAGGGTTCGGGTGTTCCCCGCTGCGGTGCCGCGCTCCGCTGGGGCGCTTCGCTGTCGTCGAGAACCTTCGCACCTGCCGCGAACGTGCGGGTTTCCCCGGTGTGCCTGATCTGCGCCGGTACCGCACCACCGAGCAGGTCGCGGATCAGGGCGTCGGATTCCCCGAGCGGCCGGTCGCTGCCCGCGATGATGAGATTGCCGTAGCGCCGACCCTTGAGCATGGCCGGATCCGCGACCATCGCGGTGTGCTCGAACACCGAGCCGATGGTCGCGGCCTCACGCCGGGCGGTGGTCAGATCGCGGGTATCACCGCAGTTCACGACGTAGAGTCCACCCGGCGCCAGGACGCGTCGTGCATGTCGCGTGAACTCGACGGTCGTCAGCGCGACCGGTGTCCTGTCGATTGCGAACACGTCGCGGATGATGACGTCCCGCGTCGCGTCGGTGAGCGAAGTGAGGACCGACCGCGCCTCACCCACCCGGATCCGCAGCAGCGGTGCGCGCGGTAGGTCGAACCACTTGCGCACCAGTTCGGCGAGGCGACCGTCGATCTCGACGACGACCTGCCGAGCTTCGGGATAGGTCGCGGCGAGATACCGCGCCATGGTGCACGCGCCGCCGCCGAGGTGCAGGGCACGCAGCCGTGTGTCGCGGGAGAAGTGGCTGTGCACCAGCATCGTGATCCAGCGCATGTACTCGAACTCGAGCAGCGTCGGATCGTCCGGATCGATGTGGGAGCTCGGGACTCCGTTGACCTCGAGAATCCATCCCGAGTCGCGGTACGGGTCCTTGACCAGTTCACATGTGCCCGTATCGGTGTCGTACAACCCTGCGACCGGTTCATGGCTCGACACAGTCGGCTTGGCCCGGCCAGTCCTGCGTCTGCCCATGAGAGGAGCCTAGTACCGACGCGGTGCCGCTCAGGCGCGCGCCCTGTCAGAGGTAGAGGTCGTCCTTCTTGACGAGGGAGGTGGCGATCACACTGATGACCGCTGTCGCGACGAGGTAACCGCATGCGAGCCACGGACTTCCCCCTCCGACGGCGATGAGTGCCGTCAGGATCATCGGGGTGATGCCGGAGGCGTAGATGCCGGAGAACTGGTAGACCACCGACAGTCCGGTGTAGCGGACCTCGGTCGGGTACAGGCTCGCGTACAGCGTGCCCTGCGCGCCGTAGAAGAGCGCATGGATGATGCCGAACACCACCACCATCGCCACGGCGAACCAGATCAACCGGTTTGTTCCGAAGAGAGCGAATGCGGGGAACACGGCGATCCCGTACGCGGCGATACCCACGGTGTAGATCGTCTTCGGGTCGTATCGGTCGGCAAGCACCCCGGAGACGGGGAGCAGTGCGGCCATGACGAGGGCGGACACCGTCACGACCAGCAGCACGGGCACGTTCTCGAAGGCGAGCTCGCTCGTCGCGTACGTGATCGCGAACACGCCCCACGTGTTGAACGCCGCGCCCTCGCCCCACCTCGACAACAGGCCGAGCACCGTGCTGCGCGCTGCCCGTCCACGGAAAATGTCCTTCAACGGAGCCGACGACCTCGTCTCGAGATCGTGCACCACCTGGAACGCGGGTGTTTCGTCCACTTTGAGACGGACGACGAAGCCGACCACCACGAGAACCAGGCTCAGCAGGAACGCGATCCGCCATCCGTATGCCAGGAACTGCGCGTCGTCGAAGAGCAACTGCAATGCCGCGAAGACGCCGGTACCGAGCGCGAGTCCCAGCGCGAGCCCGATCTGGGGGATGCTTCCGAACAGCCCCCGCTTCTTCTCCGGACTGTGCTCGACGGCGAGCAGCACAGCACCGGCCCACTCACCACCGAGCGCGAAACCCTGCAGGATGCGAAGCAGAAGCAGAAGGACGGGCGCGACGACGCCGATCTGCGCGTGAGTGGGGAGCACACCCATCAGGGCCGTGGCGATGCCCATGATGAACATCGTGAGTGCGAGCGTCTTCTTGCGACCGATGCGGTCTCCGATATGTCCGAAGACGACACCGCCGATCGGACGGACCAGGAACCCGACCGCGAAGGTGGCGAACGCCAGCATGGTGCCGACGAACGAACTCTGATCGGGGAAGAACAGCTGGTTGAAAACCAGCGATGCGGCGGTTGCGTAGAGGAAGAAGTCGTACCACTCGACCGTGGTCCCCAGAAGGCTTGCCGCGACGACGGTGCGCAGGCGCTTGCGCCGTTCGAGATCGGACTCGGGCTGTGCCGAGTGCCCGAGGGGCGCGGGGCTGGGGTGCGGCAGGGTGGTCATGACTCGATCCGAAGTTGGGTGACTGGTGGCAACCCGGAGAAGCTAGCGTCCACCATCGCGGTGGGCACGGGTTCGAATCACGTAGATCCGAACCCTTGCGACGACGGCCCGACGCAGGTGAGCTGGAAGCTCGTTCTACGACGTCGATACGAGGATTTGCGCGTGTCTCTGCAACTGCACTGGTTCCTGCCCACCTACGGAGATTCCCGGAATCTCATGGCCGGGGGCCATGGAACCTCCATGGCGGGAGACCGGCCGGCGACGCTGCGCTACCTGAACCAGATCGGCGCGGCGGCAGAGGCCGGCGGTTTCGAATCCGTGCTCACGCCCACCGGTGCGTGGTGCGAGGACGCGTGGCTGACCACGGCGATGATGATCGAGACCACCGAGACCCTGAAGTTCCTCGTGGCGCTCCGGCCCGGCCTGATCAGCCCCACATTGGCAGCGCAGATGGCCGCGACCTTCCAGTGGCAGTCGAAGGGCAGACTGCTGCTCAACGTCGTGACCGGGGGTGAGGACCACGAGCAGCGGACCTACGGTGATGTCCTCGACAAGAAGCAGCGCTACGCCCGCTGCGGCGAATACCTCGATGTTCTCCGCCGGCTGTGGGCAGGCAACGGACCCGTCGACTTCTCCGGCGAATACGTGCAGGTCGAGAATGCGCAGCTCCAGCGACTCCCCGACCCCGTTCCCCCGCTCTTCTTCGGCGGCTCGTCCCCGGCTGCGGGGACCGTCGCCTCGCAGTTCGCCGATACCTACCTCACGTGGGGTGAACCGCCGAGCGCGGTCGCCGCGAAGATCGCCTGGATCCGCGACCTCGCCGAGGTCCAGGGACGCACTCTCGACTACGGCATCCGTCTCCATGTGATCAGTCGCGACACGTCGGAAGAGGCGTGGGCCGCGGCC
>NZ_JAUTXY010000049.1:0-1114 GCF_036327795.1 Rhodococcus artemisiae | reverse complement strand
TGTATGAGGCCATGACGTTGGTGACACCGGTCCGGAGTTTGCTCGCGGGCGGCCGGTTACCGACGGCAGTATGCGGGCGATGATAGTTGTAGTGCACATTCCACACGTGTAGCGCCTGGGCGCGTTGCCGTTCACTGGCCCAGACGCGGGCGTAGAGGAACTCCTCCGAAAGGATCCGGTTGTAGCGCTCGACCTTCCCGTTGTGACGGGGCGTGTACGGGGTGATCCGCTGGTGCCGGCCACCGTGCAGGACTTTCGCGAAGTCCTTCGCCCGGTAGCAGGACCCGTTGTCGGTGACGACCCGGTGGATGTGCACGATTCCGTGGGCGGCGAAGAACACCCGTGCGCGGTGCATGAACCCGATTGCCGTGGCGGCTTTCTCGTCGTTCAGCGCCTCGGTATAGGCAAGGCGGGAGAATCCGTCGACCGCCGAATGCAGATAGACGTAGCCGGCGCGGGCACCGGCGGTTTTGGCGCGCTCGACCTTCTTCGCCTGGTTGCTGCCACGACCGTGGACCCGCCAACCCCCGCCGTCGGGGATACGGCCGACTTTCTTGATGTCGACGTGCACCATATGGCCGGGCCAGCGGGCGATGATTCGGCGTGGTTCCCGGTTGTTCTCGCCGTTCGGGTCGAGGAACTTGCGCCGGTTCAGGCCGAGGTGAGCGAGGTGTCGGCTGACGGTGCGCACCGAGATGGTGATGCCGTCGGCGCCCAGTTCGTGGGCGATGCGGGCTGCGGACCATTTGCGGGTCCGGCGCAGTGTCTCGATCCGCGTTACGGTCTCGGCCGGTGTTGCGGTGGGCTGGTGGTGCGGCACGCTGGGGCGGTCGAGCAGACCGAGTTCGCCGTGTTCGCGGTAGCGGGCCATCCATTTGCTGGCGCAGGCTCGGGAGATCCCCATCTCGGCGGCAACGTGGGAGAGCGGGCGGGTCTGGCAGCGCTCGACGAGACGGCGGCGACCTTCGACGGACAGCGGGGCGTTACGGTGGAGCACGGACGGGTTCTTTCGTTCGGCGGATGAGTTGGTGGTACTTCCCATCCTGCCGTCGGAGGACCCGTCCGCCTTCTTCAACCCCTCGAGCTGGTGTCTACAACGTCATGACCCGCAACA
>NZ_JAUTXY010000048.1:0-1124 GCF_036327795.1 Rhodococcus artemisiae | reverse complement strand
ATCTCGTCCGAGAAATCGGGCGCGAGCGCACCACTCTCGTCGAGCAGAAGCTCGATCAACGCGGACACGTTCTTCGAGTAGAGCTCCGACGCGTGCTCCGGCATCGTCGCGGGCAGGTTCAACGGCGAACAGATCGTCACATCGTGTTTGACAACGGTCTGCCCGGGCTCGGTGAGCTCACAATTACCACCGGTCTCCCCGGCGAGGTCGACAATGACCGAACCGGCCTTCATACCCTCGACAGCCCCGGCCGTCACCAGACGCGGCGCGGGACGACCCGGCACCAACGCGGTAGTGATCACGACATCGAAACCCTTGATGGCATTCTCGAGTGCTTGCTGCTGCGCAGCGCGCTCCTCTTCGGTGAGCTCACGGGCGTACCCGCCCTCACCCGCGGCATCGATACCGAGGTCGAGCCACTGCGCACCCACCGACCGCACCTGATCGGCGACCTCGGGACGCACGTCGTACCCGGTCGTACGACCACCGAGACGCTTGGCGGTGGCCAGAGCCTGCAAACCCGCAACACCCACACCGAGCACCAGCACCGTCGCCGGCTTCACGGTGCCGGCAGCAGTGGTGAGCATCGGGAAGAAACGCGTCGATTCCGAGGCAGCGACGAGCACGGCCTTGTAACCCGACACATTGCCCTGCGACGACAACGCGTCCATCACCTGGGCACGCGAGATACGTGGGATGGCCTCGACGGCATACGCCTCGACTCCAGCGGTGGCCAGTGCACCGATCTGGTTCTCCGCGTTGCGCGGGGCGAGGAAGCCGATGAGCTTCTGCCCCGACGCCAACCGGGCAACCTCGGCGTCCGACGGCGGTGCGACCTTGACGACGATGTCGGCCGACCACGCGTCGCCGATCGTGGCGCCCGCTTCCTTGTATGCCTGATCCGGGATCAGTGCGTTCTGTCCGGCACCGGCCTCGACGATGACATCGAGGCCCTTCGCGATCAGTGAGGGCACAACCTTGGGCACCAGCGCGACCCGCCGCTCGCCGTCGTTCGTCTCACGAACGACACCGACGGCCGGGCGGCGACGGTCCCCGCTCTCCGTGTTCGATCCTTCGCTACTCAATATTCTCTAACTCCTGCGTCGAATGAAATTGCCGCGCGC
>NZ_JAUTXY010000047.1:0-1183 GCF_036327795.1 Rhodococcus artemisiae | reverse complement strand
TTAAAGATGTTTCGATAATAGGGTGTGTCGCTGCACGGGATTCGCGCCGTACTACTTGATCATTGACGAATGGCAGGGAAGAAGACCGGTTCCGGCGAGGGCCCGAACACCCGGAAAGTCAAGCAACGCGGCACTCGTCGTGATCTCGACGCGTTGCGTGACCGACGGATGCGGGCCGCAGAGATGTTCGCCGCAGGACGACGACAGATCGATGTCGCGGTCGAGTTGGAGGTCTCCCAGCAGACCGCCTCACGCTGGCACCGACAGTGGACCGACGGGGGCAACGAGGCACTTGAAGGAGCAGGTCGGGCAGGACGCCGACCCCGCCTCGATGACGCCCAGATCGAGGTGGTCCGAGAGGAATTGCTCAAAGGACCCCAAGCTCACGGCTTCGCCACCGGAGTATGGACCCTGGGCCGGGTCGCGATCGTGATCGAGCGACTCACCGGCGTGACCTACGGGCCCACCCAGACGTGGACGATCCTACGAACCCGACTCGGGTGGAGCCGACAACGACCCGCACGGCGGGCAGTCGAACGCGACGAGGACGCCATCGTCGCCTGGCGCGAGAACGAGTGGCCGCGGATAAAAAAATAGCGCGGCGCCGAGGTGCGTGGATCTGCTTCCAGGACGAAAGCGGCGTGTCGCTGCTGCCTGTGGTCCGCGCAACCTGGGCGCCGAAAGGCGTGACACCTGTTCTTCGTCACCGATTCTCCTGGAAACGCATGTCCATGGCCGGTGTCTTGGCCTATCGGCCCGACCGTAGTCACAGTGCGTTCGTGTTCTCGATGACCGACGGCTCGTACAACACCGACAAGCTCATCGAGTTCCTCACCGAACTCCGCGCCCACTTCGCCGGGGAGCAGGTCATCGTGATCTGGGACGGACTGATGGCCCACCGGTCTGCGGCAATGAAGGCATGGCTGGCGACCCAGCGCGACTGGCTCCACGTCGAACGGCTCCCTGCCTATGCACCCGAACTCAACCCGATCGAACAGGTCTGGGGCAACATGAAATCCACCGAGCTGGCCAATCTCTGCCCCGACGTCCTCGACGAAGTTCGCGTGGCGACCGAAGCCGGGCTGGTCCGGATCGGGTCGAACTACGACCTGTGCCACGGCTTCCTCGATCACACCGGGCTTTCCCTGTGACCACCACTAACTCAATTACCGAAACCTCTGTA
>NZ_JAUTXY010000046.1:0-1195 GCF_036327795.1 Rhodococcus artemisiae | reverse complement strand
GCGGCGCTCAAGGAGTACGGGGCGCTGCGGCGCACCATTTACGCCGCGAGATACCTCTCCGATCCGGACTACCGGCGCAAGATCTCGCGGCAGCTCAACAAGGGCGAGTCGCTGCACGCGCTGCGCCGCGACCTGCTCTATGCCCATGAGGGGATGATCCGGGCGCGCCACCTCGAGGACCAGACCGAGCAGGCCTGGTGCCTGACCTTGACGACCAACGCTGTGATCGCCTGGACCACAGAGTATTACGGGTTCGCTGTCGAGCAGATGCGCCGGACCGGGCAGCGTATCGATGACGAGGTCCTGGCCCACATCAGCCCGGCGCACAGCGCCAACATCAACTTCTTCGGCGCGATCGAAGTCGACATCGACGCCGAACTCGCCGCCCTCGGCCCGACGGGCTACCGGCCGCTGCGGGTGCGCGACACCTTGTTCTGACCGCGCGGAACCGGGGCCCGTGGTTACGGCGTGGCGATGTCGATAGCGGTGTCTGCTGGCGTGGGTGTTCGGTGGGCGGTGAGGAAGTTGTCGACGAGCCGGGTGCAGTCGTCGTGGTCGATGCTGCGTAATCCGGTGAGACGGGCGAACACGATCGGGCCGAGGAGTTCGATGATGGCGAAGGTGGTGTCGAGCTCGCCGAGCATCGCGCGGGCCTCGGGACTGGTGAGGATCTGGTCGAACGGGTGGCGGTACTGCTCGATGACGCGCGCGCGCAGCGAGGTGACCGCGGCCGGGTCGGGGTGGTCCTCGCCGATGGAACCCATCGCCAGCCAGGCCAGGGTGGTCATCTGCACCGGAGCCTGTTCGATGAGGTCGGCCTGGCTGGCGAGCAGCGCCAGGAGCCGCTCACGCACGGGCCCGGTGCCGGTCGGTGTGTCGACCTGGGGAAGTAGTCGTTCGAAAGTCGCCGCGAGCAGCTGGGTGGTGCTGCCGAAGTGCCGGTAGAGGGTGGCGCGGGCGACCTTCGACACGCGGGTGACCGCCTCGACGGTGACCGCCTCGACACCGCCGGTGGACAGCAGATGGGTGGCCGCGTCGAGCAACCGGTTGCGTGAGCGCGCCAGTCGCGGATCGGCCTGCTCGTCGTCCGCGGCGAGCGGGTCGGTCGCCGCCGGGCCTGGGTCGGTCATGGACGCGCCTTCCTCCGAATTCGTGTCGTTGAACTCTTGATATGGGTGAACTCTATCCCACCCCC
>NZ_JAUTXY010000045.1:0-1373 GCF_036327795.1 Rhodococcus artemisiae | reverse complement strand
GTGCGCTTCTGCGGCGGTACCGCCGCGACCGAGTTGCTGATCGCGGTGAACATGCTGCGCGAGTTGAACGCGACCGGGCGGCGCAAGGTCTTCGATGACGCCCCGACCGGGTTCGTGCCGATGAAGTGGCGCGGCTACCTCGACGAGGCCCGCAAATCCGGCAGCGCGACCGCGTATCGGCACTACTGGGAGTTGTGTGTGCTGCTCGGATTGCGTGACGGGTTGCGCAGCGGGGATGTGTTCGTGCCGGGCTCGCGCCGTTACGCCGACCCGGCCGCCTACCTGCTCACCACCGGGCAGTGGGAACCGCAACGCGTTGAGTTCTGCGGCCTGGTCGGGCGATCCGCCGATCCTGGCGTCGCGCTGGCCACCGTGGTCGCCGAACTGCACGACGCTCTCGGTGAGCTGGAGGAGGTGCTGGCCGGCGGGGACGGCCCGGTCCGGCTGGACGAGGGCGGGGATCTGGTGATCTCGCCGCTGAGCGCGGAAGATGTTCCCGCCGAGGCGATCACGCTCAAGGCCGAGCTGACCGAAATGCTGCCGTTCGCGCCGATCGTGTCGCTGCTGATCGAGCTGGACAAACGCACCGGCTACCTGGACTGCTTCACCCACGCCGGCGGTCAGGCCACCCGGACGCCGGAGCTCAAACGCAACCTGATCGCGGTACTGCTGGCGCACTCGACGAACCTGGGGTTGATCCGGATGGCCGAGGCGTGCGGAATCACCTACGACATCCTGGCCTGGACCGACGAGTGGTATGTGCGCGAGGAGACCCTGCGCGCGGCCAACCTGGTACTGGTCGGCTACCACCAGCGGCTGCCGCTGACCGCGGTGTTCGGCGCCGGAACACTGTCGTCGAGCGACGGGCAGCGTTTCCCGACGCGCGGTAAGTCGACCACGGCGCGGCCGTTGAGCCGCTATTTCGCCAGCGAGGGCCTGTCGACCTACACCCATGTCAGCGACACCCACGCCACCTACGGCACCAAGGTCATCGTGGCGACCAAACGCGAAGCCCACTACGTGCTCGATGAGATCCTGGGCAACGCCACCGATCTGCCGATCACCGAGCACGCCACCGACACCCACGGGGTCACCCTGGTCAACTTCGGGTTGTTCGACCTGCTCGGGATGCAGCTCTCGCCACGGATCCGGGATCTGGGGCGGATCACCCTGTACCGGCCGGGCCCGCGCGCCGAGGCCGAGGCCCGGTTCCCGCACGCGGGCCCGCTGATGACCCGCAAGGCCAACCTGGGTTTGATCGCCGAGCACTGGGACGATCTGCTGCGGTTGGCCGGATCGCTGAAGTTCGGGCACGCCACCGCGTCGCTGTTGGTCGGCAAGCTGTCGGCGTCGGGGCGGCAGAACACCCTGGC
>NZ_JAUTXY010000044.1:0-1575 GCF_036327795.1 Rhodococcus artemisiae | reverse complement strand
CGGTGTCGTGCCTGGCGGTGGCGCTGGTGGTCGCGGCGATGGCGGCGTTGTATTCGGCGTTGCCGCAGATCGCGCTTGCGACCGGGGCCACCCAAGCCCAGCTGACCTGGATCGTCGACGGCTACACGCTGGTGCTGGCGTGTCTGGTGCTGCCCGCCGGCGCCGTCGGTGACCGTTACGGGCGCCGCGTGGTGCTGGTGGTGGGGTTGGTGGTGTTCGCCGCCGCCTCGGCGCTGCCGCTGCTGCTGTCCGACCCGGCCTGGTTGATCGCGACGCGCGCGCTGGCCGGGGCAGGCGCCGCGCTGGTGATGCCCTCGACGCTGTCGATCCTCACTGCAGGGTTCGCCCCCGCTCATCGCGGCCGGGCGGTGGGGATATGGGCCGGGGTCGCCGGATCCGGGGCGATACTGGGGATTCTCGGTGCCGGGGTGCTGCTCGAACGATGGTCGTGGCTATCGGTGTTCGTAGGGTTGACCGTGGCCGGGGCGGTGCTGGCGGGGTTGGCGTGCACCATCGCCGAGTCCCGCCAGCGCGAGCATCCGCAGGTGGACTGGGTGGGCGCGGTGGCGGTGGCGGTCGCTGTCGCGGCGATCGTGTTCGCCGTGATCGAGTTCCCCGCGCGCGGCTGGGCCGACCCGCTCGTCGCCGCCGCCGCCGGGGTCGGCGTGGCCGCGACGGCGGCCTTCGTGGTCGTCGAGCTGCGCTCGGCGGCGCCGCTGCTGGATGTGCGGTTGTTCGCCCGCCGTGGTTTCGGTGCCGGGTCGCTGTCGGTGACCATCCAGTTCCTGGTCACCTTCGGGGTATTCCTGCTGCTTGTGCAGTACCTGCAGCTGGTCTTCGGTTACGGGCCGCTGGCCTCGGCGCTGGCGTTGGCGCCGATGGTGGTGCCGCTGGTCGTGATCTCGGTGATCGCGCCGTGGCTGTCGAGCCTGGTCGGGTTACGGGTGATGACCGTGGCCGGCCTGCTCACCATCGCCGCCGGGCTGGTGCTGGTGAGCCGGCTGACACTCGCCGCGCACTACCTCGACCTGCTGTGGCCGCTGCTGATCATGAGCGCGGGCCTGGGATTGTGCACCGCGCCGGCGACCTATGCCATCGTCGCCGACACCCCCGAGGCCAAACACGGGGTCGCCGCCGCGGTCAACGACGCCGCCCGCGAGATCGGCGCCGCGATCGGGATCGCCGTGGCCGGCAGCGTGCTGGCCGCCGGCTACACCCACCGCATCCAGCCCGCCCTGCCCCAGTTGCCCGAGCCCGCCCGCGGCCCGGTCGCCGATTCCCTGGCCGCGGCGCTGCAGGTCGCCGACCAGGCCGGACCGGTGGCCGCACCGCTGGCCGAGTTCGCCAAGGCCGCGTTCGTGCACGGCAGCGGCCAGGCCGCGCTCGCCCTGGCCGCCCTCACCACCGTCGGGGCGATCGTGCTGGCAGTACTGGCCCCCGGCCGCGCACCACGCCGCCGATACATCTCGACCATTTCCCCCGCAAAACACGCTCCCTTCTCGTGAAAGACGCCCGTCATGACGGCCTATCGCACGATCATCGTCGACACCGACGGATCCGACCGCTCCTACCGTG
>NZ_JAUTXY010000043.1:0-1770 GCF_036327795.1 Rhodococcus artemisiae | reverse complement strand
ACCTGAGTTGGCTCATTTCGTTAGTGCGTGAGTCACCGGACTGAAATTCGATTCAGAATCTCGCGGATCTCGGGTTCGACCTGCGGCGGGAACGTATGCCGGGTGCCGTTGATCGCGATCGTCGCCGAACGCAACGGGCGCAGCTTCTTGACGACATGGCCGATCGCCAACCCGGTACGTTCCTGAACCAGACGCGAGACAGCCAACGCCGCGAACACGATCGTCAGATGCGCCTCGATCGAATCCTTCGTGCGATGAAAGATCGGCCGGGCCCGCAGATCCGTTTTCGACATCCGGAACGACTGCTCCACATGCCACAGGTCATGATATTTCGCGATCACCTCAGACGGATCCATCAGTGAGGCATAAGTATTCGTCACGTACCCTTTCAATCCCGAGAGGGATCGAGCACGCTCGAGCGACGCGGTATCGAGGCTGCGGCCCTGCGCGGTGGTCTTGACGAACCGAGTCGACTTCGGCGGTGTACCGCCGTCGACGACGGCCCGGGCGCGGGCTTCCTGCGCGTTCAACGTCTTCTCGTCCCGCGCCGCCCGGGCGGTCGAGTACTGCCACACCGCCCGCCACGCGTTCGGATGCGCGACCGGGTCCCACACGGGTTCGGCGCGTTTTCGGACATTGTTGACCTTCGAGCGGCCGTGTCTGGGGGTGATCGTGTCGACGATCTGACCATTGGTGAAAGCATTGCCGTGCCAATGAAAGTGCGAGGCAAGATCACCGGGCGCTTTGGTGACACGGGAGCCGACGATGAACTTCAGACCTGCCTCATCGAGGTCGGACAGATTCGACGCCGACAGCATCCCGGCATCAGCAGCGACGACCATCTCCACCCCGGTGATGTCGTGGCGCTGCTGGAACTGGCGCACGATCGGGACGATGGTGCGGGTTTCGGCGTGGTTCCCTTCGAAGCAACCGATTTCCAGGGGGAATCCGGTGCGGTCCACCAGGAGCCCGACGACGATTTGTGGGTCGACGCGTCGTTCCTTGCTGTAGCCGACTTTCCTTAAGGTGTCTTCCTTTTCGGCTTCGAAGTACAAGGTGGTGACGTCGTAGAGCAGCAAGGACAGACCGCCGGTTTCGGCGGCGTGGGCGAAGCACTGTCCGGCTATCGTGGCGCGGTAGTCCTTGTCGAGGATCGAGCGCAGGTGGCGTTTGATGGTGGCGTAACTCGGTGGGTCGGCGCCGAGGTCACGCAGGACTCGGACGGCATCGAGTTTCGACCCGGGTTCGACGATGCGGGCGATCACCAGGTCCCGGAAGACCTCATCGTGGATTCGGTCGAATCCCAGCTGGTCGTAGGCGGTGTGCAGGGCGTCCCGGAGCAGCACCGACGCGGTGGTTTCGGTCCGGCCCGGCGCATCGAGCACCGGGGGTTGTTCGTCGATCGGTGTCGGCAGCAGCGTTGCTTGCCCGGTGGGAAGAACGCTTTCGACGGGCAGTTGTGGGGTGATGCCCAGGTCGAGGGCTTGTTGGTCGGGGTCGAGCAAGGCTCGGGCGCGTTCGAGGAGCATGCCGAGTTCGATGTCGGTGTGGGCGGACCCGATGTGTTTGACGATTTCTTGCCGGCCGTTGTTGTAGCGGGCGATCTGCACGGCGGTGGCTCCGGATTTGGTTCGAACCTTCCTGATGAACGCCACTTGATGAGCGTAGACGGGCGCGGTTAGTGCGTGAAATCAGCCATTCAGAATCGAGAAGATCCTGGTCACAGCCCTGCGATCAGGATTTGTGGCCTGGAGTGAGCCAAGTCAGGTC
>NZ_JAUTXY010000041.1:0-3228 GCF_036327795.1 Rhodococcus artemisiae | reverse complement strand
ATACCGGTGTGATCACGTATTCGAAGATCATGAGTTCTTCGGTGTAGCACGGCGGAGTGCCGGGTAGGAAGCCCATGTCATGCCGGCTTGAGCCGCATGTGGCTCCAACGAGGCCGTCTTGAATCCGAGTACTCGAGCCGCGACCGCCGGTGGCATCTCTTGGACCAGGTCTCGCAGAGCCGCCGCCTTCATTACCCGCAACTCGACTCCGTGGTCTCTGAGCAGTCTCATCAGATAGTTGGCATTGAGCGGCTGACCAGGACGGAATCCAACAAATAAGTAAGGTGAGTCGGCATTGCCTGCGGTGTTTATATTCGGCCTTGACCGCACATATCGGAGTATTATCTCGTCAAATGGGTTCGGAATCAGAACAGGATGATCACCGAGAAGGATCTCGGTGACGTCTACATTCGTTGTAATGTCGTTGATCGTGAGGCGAACCAACCGTGTTATCGGCTGGCCGTAAAGAAGAAATAGGATGGCGGCAGCACGACAGAACAACGGTATTTCCTCGTTCTCGAGCAAGTCCGCGAGGAGAGCCAGCCGCTTGCCCTGATCGATACCAGGAGCCCGAAATGTGGCCCCACCTGGAAGTTCGATATTGGGAAGATATTGATTGCGGACCGCCCATTTTGCAAAACTTCTCACACGTGACCGTGTTGTATTCCCGGTAGCGAACCATTCGTCGACGTGCGCCTGGCGACATTGACTGAGTGAAATCGACTTCTCCTCGAGCCAACCGAGGAAATTTAGCGCTACGGTCGTGTCCTGTTTCGAGGTTCTGACATGACCCTCTGTCAGGTTTGTCCTGTCGGAAAGCTCTCGCAGCCTTCTCAGGTGATACCATCTGACATACTGCCGGGCAACCTTGGTGTGCTCGTCATTCAGATCGCATTTATCCATCTTGCGATCGAGCCAGCGAGTAAAAATGAGGAGATTTTGGTCCTTGTATTCAACAATACCCAGTTTTGTGAAGAGTTGGTGCAAGTGCCGGATCTTCGAGTATTCTCCGTAGTTTTCGAATGTCTCATTAGCGATCGGCGACTCGCCGTGGGCCAGGCTGCGGAGGAACTGGGTCACATGTTCATTCCGGAGCCAGATTATCGCGCTCATGGGCCGGGGTTGCTGGGTGACCGCATCGTAGAAGGGGATGAGTTCCTTACGTAGGGTCCCGGACCCGTCATCGAGGAGAGTATTCAAATCCTCTTTCACGCAACAACGAACGCACATCCGTCGGCGAAAGAGATGGTCCTCGTTCTCGCACCGAATGCAGTAGAAGCTCCGCGGTATTCCTGCGCAATCCGTGCAGATCGGCCGGCCGTCGGCCGGGTCCAATCCCGGAAGAAGGCGATCATGCCGGCATCCCGGGCACATTCCACGTCTGCCTACTGCACGGTGGTAGCACCGGCTACACACCACGCCTTCCGGCCACCGCCGGTAATGTCGAACATGACGATCGCACCGGACGCATATTGTCGCCGACATCTTTACTCCGCTGGACGAATCCGCGCCCGCTTCGGCCTGATGGTGCTGTTCAGGTCCACTACGCCACTGTCGCCGGCTGCCACCCGCTTACGGCTCGAGGCCGCCTCGATTCGGAACTGACAAAGATCCTCAACTGAGCATTCGAGCGCATCGCATATCGCACCCAGCAGAGCGAGGGAGATTCGATCCGGCCGCTGGCCGAGCATTCGATATAGTTGAGACGGGGAGAGGTCGATTCCGCGCTCGATCAACAGCGGCATAATATCCGAAATATTGTTCAGACCCCTCGCTGCCATAATTTCCCGGAGACGCCATGAGTATTCAACTCGTCGCTTCACGGTTCTGCCTCCTCGTTCCGGCCCTGCCGGACTGCTCTTCCTGCAATTCGTTCCAAGGCGTTCTGAACGACACGTTTGCGGTAGTCGGATGATACATCCGTGTATATCGACGTCGTACTCGCATGTTCGTGCCCAACTTGCTCCTGGACAAATCGCGCCTCATAGCCATATTCAATGAGATGGCTCACGTAGGACCTACGGAGGGAATGGAAGTCGACGCCCGATACGAAGCCGAGTTCATTCCGGAACTGGTTGAATTTGTTGGACACCGAGCCCAGGGCGATGCGGTTGCTGCGTTCTGTGCACCAGAGCGCGGGGTTGTCCTCCCCGGATATCTGAGGCCTGACATCTTCGATCCATTGGACAAGGCTCTCGACCGCCCAATCCATCTCCGGGATGGTGAGCACACTTCGACGCTTCGGTGGGGAGCCTTTCATTGCCTTCCCGTAGCGCACATATAACACCCCGTACTGGCCATAAGAGGGAGCTTTCGGATTGAACCCGAAGTCGATCGTATCGAGCATGCGAACTTCGTTTCTTCGGAGCCCCCAGGCATAGGAAACCTTAAGTAACACCGCATCTCTCAAGGCCGCGACGGCTCCTTTCCTTCCCTCGGACAGGATGCGTTCGACACGGTTGTCCGCATGATCGAAAAGGTCCTGCACTTCATTCCATGTCAGGGCACGCTTCTTCGGCTGAGCAATCGCGTCCTGGGTGTGGCGAGCTGTATTCCATTCGTGGCAGACCTGGGTCGGGTGGGTTCCGAATCGGTCCTGGCATTCCTCCGGCCATCCGTACGCCGGATCGACGAGATAGGCCAGGAACGTCCGGAGCGCCAGTTGATAGCCCAGGAGCGTGCTCTGCGTCAAGCCGCGGATTGCCCGGAGTTCCGTGAAGAAGTCGTCGACATGGGCAGCGGACCATTCCCAAGGCTCGGCACCGGCGAAAGTATGAAATCGGCGAACGATCGCTTCGCGCGAATTGACAGTACCGAAACCGAGATTGCGACTGAGCTGCTGGTTTCGCCATCCGTCGAGCATGGCCTGAAAAACCTGCTCTTCAGGCCGTAACAGTGCCACGCCACCAGCAAGGTGCAGCGAAGCAGTGCCAGGCCCACGGCGATCCGAACGCCCCACGAAAACCTCCTCGCATCATCCGCGAGATATTCGCATAAACTGCGAATCTTGGTCAAGATCTCCAGGCCAGGAGACTGCAGACGCGGGTGGCTGCCCCGCGAGTATGTCCCTACGAGAGGGCGCAGCATCAGGTCAACGAGAGTCCTGTAGAACAACCCGGCCATTAAATTCGCAGCTCAGCGTCTATATGAGTGGTCAATTCAGACGGATCGTCGTGGCCCAAAATGGTGGAGTTCATGAATTCGCATGTTCTACGACTCGTGACCCTC
>NZ_JAUTXY010000040.1:0-3381 GCF_036327795.1 Rhodococcus artemisiae | reverse complement strand
CCTGACGAGTGCAGTACCATCGGCGCAGACAGGCTTAGCTTCCGGGTTCGGAATGGGACCGGGCGTTTCCCCATCGCTATAACCGCCGTAACTCTATGAAACCACCACGCACACACCCCCAACCCACAAAAGCCGAGAATGCATGAGCATGCTGTCTCAGACACCGCACAGTGGACGCGTAACACCTTCATGGTAAGTCCTCGGCCTATTAGTACCGGTCACCTCCACACATTACTGCGCTTCCAGTTCCGACCTATCAACCCGGTGATCTGCCGGGGGCCTTACCCCCACAAAAAGGGGTGAGAAACCTCATCTTGGAACAGGCTTCCCGCTTAGATGCTTTCAGCGGTTATCCCTTCCGAACGTAGCCAACCAGCCGTGCCCCTGGCGGGACAACTGGCACACCAGAGGTTCGTCCGTCCCGGTCCTCTCGTACTAGGGACAGCCTTCCTCAAGTTTCTAACGCGCGCGGCGGATAGAGACCGAACTGTCTCACGACGTTCTAAACCCAGCTCGCGTGCCGCTTTAATGGGCGAACAGCCCAACCCTTGGGACCTACTCCAGCCCCAGGATGCGACGAGCCGACATCGAGGTGCCAAACCATCCCGTCGATATGGACTCTTGGGGAAGATCAGCCTGTTATCCCCGGGGTACCTTTTATCCGTTGAGCGACACCGCTTCCACATGCCGATGCCGGATCACTAGTCCCGACTTTCGTCCCTGCTCGACCTGTCAGTCTCACAGTCAAGCTCCCTTGTGCACTTACACTCAACACCTGATTGCCAACCAGGCTGAGGGAACCTTTGGGCGCCTCCGTTACATTTTAGGAGGCAACCGCCCCAGTTAAACTACCCACCAGGCACTGTCCCTGAACCCGATCAGGGCCCGAGGTTAGACATCCAATACGATCAGAGTGGTATTTCAACAACGACTCCACAAACACTGGCGTGCCCGCTTCACAGTCTCCCACCTATCCTACACAAACCGAACCGAACACCAATACCAAGCTATAGTGAAGGTCCCGGGGTCTTTTCGTCCTGCCGCGCGTAACGAGCATCTTTACTCGTAATGCAATTTCGCCGAGTCTGTGGTCGAGACAGCAGAGAAGTCGTTACGCCATTCGTGCAGGTCGGAACTTACCCGACAAGGAATTTCGCTACCTTAGGATGGTTATAGTTACCACCGCCGTTTACTGGGGCTTAAATTCTCAGCTTCGCCACACAAATGCAGCTAACCGGTCCTCTTAACCTTCCAGCACCGGGCAGGCGTCAGTCCGTATACATCGTCTTACGACTTCGCACGGACCTGTGTTTTTAGTAAACAGTCGCTTCTCTCTGGTCTCTGCGACCCCACCCAGCTCAGAGTGCAAGACTCCTCACCAGACGAGGTCCCCCTTCTCCCGAAGTTACGGGGGCATTTTGCCGAGTTCCTTAACCACAGTTATCTCGATCGCCTCAGTATTCTCTACCTGACCACCTGTGTCGGTTTGGGGTACGGGCCATGTGAAAGCTCGCTAGAGGCTTTTCTCGGCAGCATAGGATCACTGAATTCACCACAACGGCTACGCATCACCTCTCAGGCCATATGAGTGGCGGATTTACCTACCACTCGCCCTACAGGCTTACACCGGCTAATCCACCAGCCGGCCCAGCTACCTTCCTGCGTCACCCCATCGCTTGACTACTACCACCGAAGGTCCCATGCATCCACAACCCCATCCCCCGAAGGGAACAGACCTGCTTCAGGATGGTTAGTACCAGTGATTCATCAGGGGCGCGTTCACACGGGTACGGGAATATCAACCCGTTGTCCATCGACTACGCCTGTCGGCCTCGCCTTAGGTCCCGACTCACCCTGGGCGGATTAACCTGGCCCAGGAACCCTTGGTCATTCGGCGGACGAGTTTCTCACTCGTCTTTCGCTACTCATGCCTGCATTCTCACTCGCATGGCCTCCACAACTAGTTCACACTGCTGCTTCCACGGCCACACGACGCTCCCCTACCCATCCACACCACTGCACACCATCCCGCAGGACAATGCGTGTGTTATGCGAATGCCGCGGCTTCGGCGGTGTACTTGAGCCCCGCTACATTGTCGGCGCAGGACCACTTGACCAGTGAGCTATTACGCACTCTTTCAAGGGTGGCTGCTTCTAAGCCAACCTCCTGGTTGTCTCAGCGATCCCACATCCTTTTCCACTTAGTACACGCTTAGGGGCCTTAGCCGGCGATCTGGGCTGTTTCCCTCTCGACTACGAAGCTTATCCCCCGCAGTCTCACTGCCGCGCTCTCACACCCTGGCATTCGGAGTTTGGCTGACGTCAGTAACCTTGTAGGGCCCATCGGCCATCCAGTAGCTCTACCTCCAGAGTGAAACACGCGACGCTGCACCTAAATGCATTTCGGGGAGAACCAGCTATCACGGAGTTTGATTGGCCTTTCACCCCTACCCACAACTCATCCCCTCAGTTTTCAACCTAAGTGGGTTCGGGCCTCCACGACGTCTTACCATCGCTTCACCCTGGCCATGGGTAGATCACTCCGCTTCGGGTCTAGAACATGCCACTAACCCGCCCTATTCGGACTCGCTTTCGCTACGGCTACCCCACACGGGTTAACCTCGCGACATGCCACTAACTCGCAGGCTCATTCTTCAAAAGGCACGCCATCACCCACCAGCCACCAAAGGCTGCACAGGCTCTGACGGATTGTAAGCGCACGGTTTCAGGTACTATTTCACTCCCCTCCCGGGGTACTTTTCATCTTTCCCTCACGGTACTAGTCCGCTATCGGTCACCAGGGAGTATTCAGGCTTATCGGGTGGTCCCGACAGATTCACACCGGATTTCACGGGCCCGGTGCTACTTGGGTATTCACATCAACAGTCACAACGTTTTCGTCTACGGGACTCTCACCCTCTACGACAGGCCGTTCCAGACCACTTCGACTAACATCATGATTTCTTACTGTTGGCCGACTCAGCAGCGCCGACACAATGAACCCCACAACCCCACAAGTGCAACCCCTGCCAGGTATCACACACCCATGGTTTAGCCTCTTCCGCGTTCGCTCGCCACTACTGACGGAATCACATATTGTTTTCTCTTCCTGTGGGTACTGAGATGTTTCACTTCCCCACGTTCCCTCCACACGCCCTATATATTCAGGCGCGGGTAACACGACATCACTCGTGCTGGGTTTCCCCATTCGGAAATCCTCGGATCACAGCTCGGTTGACAGCTCCCCGAGGCATATCGCAGCCTCCCACGTCCTTCATCGGCTCCTGGTGCCAAGACATCCACCGTACGCTCATAAACACTTACAACAAAGATGCTCGCGTCCACTGTGCAGTTCTCAAACAACACACAACAACCCCTACC